>DASRDY010000164.1:0-72791 GCA_035652355.1 Blastocatellia bacterium | reverse complement strand
AGAAATCAAATCGAGACGACGTCTTATGATATTGATAACAGAAGGAGAAAATACAATGGAAGCCCCGAAAACATTTCCGACAGGGATTGCTGCACTTGCCAGTTTTCTATGTCTGATGTGTGCAGTTCTATTCACAACAGTTCGGGTTGGAGCTAATAACTCTCCGCAACAGCCTGGAATGCAAAATCAGAATCAAACTCCGCCACCTCCACCACCAGGCGGGCCCGGGCCGCGCGGATTTATGGACCCTCGGATGATGAATCAACTTAATCTGTCCGAAGACCAGCGGCAGCAGATCCATAGCCTGATGGAACAAATGAGAACCGATTCGGAGACTTATCAGCAGCAGATGAAGGATATTCACGAGGGCATCCGACAGATTGTCGAGAACAAGCAATTTGACGAGCAGGCCGCTCGGGCGCTCACCAATCAACAGGCAAATATTGAAGCGCAGTTGTCGTTTATCAGGATAAGGACGGACTCAGCGATTTATCGTTTACTAACTGACGACCAAAGGGCGAAGCTGGAACAGTTAAAACAACAACCACCTCCGCCTCCGCCGGGCCGTCCACATCCTGAATCGTAAATTGCTAACACAGACTTCGTCGTGACTTAACCGTAGATTTGTGAGGGCGCGCATCAATCTTGATCCACTGGATCCTGGGTGCGCGCCCGATTTATCTTTATTGCCAAAAAAGGCCAGACAGAGTAATTTCCCTGAAGGATTCACCATTCTGCAGGCAGGGGAATATAAATGATGAGGCGCGTAATCGGTTTAGTCCTGGCTCTGATCACATTGATAACAACTTCCACTTTTACCCGCGCAAATCAGTCGAAATCAAAAGCGCAGCTGAACCGAAAAGTACTTGCTGAGCAGGTCCGCACCGAATTCATGCACGCCTGGAACGGATACAAGCAATATGCCTGGGGACATGATGATCTCCGACCATTATCAAAGTCTCCGCACGATTGGTACGGGCAGTCGTTGTTGATGACCCCGGTTGATGCTCTGGACACGATGATATTGATGGGCTTTAAGGATGAAGCCGACAAAACCCGAAATTATATCGCCGAGAACCTGTCGTTCGACAAAGATATATATGTTAAGAACTTCGAGATTACGATCAGATTGTTAGGAAGCCTGTTGTCCAATTATGAATTGACTGGAGACAAACGCCTGCTCGGACTGGCGGACGATCTTGGGAGAAGGCTGTCACCGGTTTTCGATTCGCCTACGGGCATTCCATACATGTTTGTAAATCTCAAGACTGGCAAAGTGCGCGGGAATATCACCAATCCTGCAGAGGCGGGCACGCTGCTGATCGAATTCGGCACACTCGCAAAACTTACTCACAAACCTGTCTATTATGAAAAGGCAAAGCGCGCACTGGTTGAAGTTTACAGACGTCGCTCGCCAATTGGTCTGATCGGCACTCGCATTAATGTCGAAAATGGCCAATGGACAGATAAGGATAGTCACATCAGCGGCGAGATCGATTCATATTACGAGTACCTGTTGAAGTCCTGGCTGCTCTTTGATGATCAGGACTGCAAGGAGATGTGGCTTAACAGTATTAAAGCAATCAATAAATATCTGGCGGACAACGACGGCAAGTGGCTTTGGTACGGTCATGCTGATATGGAAACGGGCCAGCGAACCGCAACGACGTATGGTGCGCTGGATGCGTTTTTCCCGGCTGTGCTGGCGCTCTCGGGAGATCTGCCTCGCGCAAAGCGATTGCAGGAATCGAGTTTCAATATGTGGTTCCTGAATGGAATCGAGCCAGAAACTTTCGATTACAAAACCTACAGGGATAAGACGGTTAAGATTGAGGATGAGGGGTATCCGTTGAGACCTGAGATCGTTGAATCGACCTATTACTTATATCACTTCACAAACGACCCGCAGTATTGGAAAACCGGCGGCGAGATGTTTCAGGATTTCGTTAAATATTGTAGAAATGATGTTGGATATGCCTCTCTGAAAAGTGTTGTGACGAAAGAGAAATCCGACAGCATGGAAAGTTTTGTTTTTGCCGAGACGTTCAAATATTATTACCTACTTTTCTCTCCGCCTTTGGCGCTGAACTTTGATTCGGTGATCTTTAACACAGAAGCGCATCCGATGCGAAAATCAATGAAAGTTGGTTGACGAGGAAAATCACACCACGCTAACTGATAATCCATTATATTTCGCTTATAATTCGCCTGATTATTTCTTTCGACCAAAAACGGGTTGCCGTTGGCCGGGCGTTATGATAGTTTTTCACCCTGACTGTGATAGGCAGTCCCTTCAATTAAATAATTTGGTCAATATAAGAAGACGATAGGAACCTCAGGAAAGTTAGGTTTGTAAGAGGAAGGTCCATAGCCCCGCCAAAGTCTCAGGCGTGGGTAGCCCCATAACTCTGTTCTTTTTGGGAGTGCAAGGGATTTATGTCTCAAGAAAAAACTTTCTATACATTTATTGTTGCGCCATCGGCAAAAGGACGTTTTCATAAGCTCAACATAAAATACAGCTATATTTATGCGGGGGTTGGAACCCTGCTCAGTGTCATTATCATTTTTTCATTATGCTGTATTTGGGTAGCAAGACACGCCGCCGACGTTGTCGCTTTCAATCAGTTGAAAAAGGATAACCTGGAACTGACCAGCAAGCATTTAGCCGATCAGAACAAGATTGAAAAACTCAGCGCACGCGTTAATAACATCGAAGACCAGGCGAAGAAGCTCTCTACCTCGAACGGTCTGCAATACGCGGAAGATATAGATACAAACATCGGTCGTGGTGGTCCGGACTCGTTCGACGTGGTCGAGAAAAATGCCGAGCATCTGGAAGATCAACTGCGGGTCATTAATTTCGAGCTCGACAATCGACGCCTCATGATGAGTACTACGCCTAAAGGTTTTCCTGTTCAGGGTTATCTGACCGACCATTTTGGGCTTCGGCGATTTGCGGGCAGCACGGAATTTCATCCAGGACTTGATATTGCGGTGCCCTCAGGCACGGGCGTCGCCGCTACCGCAGACGGTCTGGTCATTTACGCAGCATGGCGAAATGGTTACGGAAACGCTGTTGTTATAGATCATGGTGGCGGAATCACGACTCGCTACGGTCACCTTTCGGCACTGGAAGTTACCGCCGGACAGCAGATCCACAGAGGTGACGTGATTGGACGAGCTGGCAGCACCGGACGATCAACCGGTCCGCACGTTCATTATGAAGTGCGCGAAAACAACGTGCCACTGGACCCGATGAAATTTGCCGCTAATCAATAACTGTTTAAAAGGCCGCCGACAAGAACAGGCGGCCTGCCATCCCACCCCTGCCTAACAATTAAAAGTTGCAATCCGGAATCTTCACCTAGTATCATTTCAATAGTGAAGCGATTGTTATCACAAAAAGAGATCTCCGTTCGGTCCATCAGCCTGGTGGTTTCACTGTGGCTTGGTGGCGTCGGCTGTTTGGCGGGATGCACGTACGTACTGGCGACAACAGACACGGACGCTGTGGTCAACGCGGGCTGGTTTCACACCAATGAACCCAACCAGACAGTTACCCTGCAGGAAAAGTGGACGGGCAAAAAGCAGATCTCCAGAGTCTCGGCTATTCCTCCGGGGCTGATTCCTGGGTCAATACCAAGAACCGGGAACGATAACCGAAATCCATCAACTCAATCTGTCAGAATATCTGACGGACACCGTACATACCTTCGGAACTGCGCATTTCTCATTTAACTATTCCTCTCTTGTCGTATTCCGGCGCCCCGGCGGTCATAGCGCTGGCAAGCGTTTTTTGAATTTAGTAATCTCAAATGAGAGGAATAGGTTGGTTGTTGGCTGTTTAATTCTGAGCGCGGCCTCGTCGAAATCGATCACTTGACGCGTTTCTTGACTCGATTTTCACCATAACCTAGAATTCTCTGGTAATGATGTCGAGAGAGTAAAAGAAACTGGCAGGTGCTCCAGATTAGTCACGCCGACCCCACCTGAAAGGGCCTTAGGATAGTTATGAACATCGATAAAATGCTGCAAAAGGTTTTTGGGAGCGCAAATGACCGTTTCATTAAACGCGTGCGCCCAAGGATTGCAGAGATAAATGCGCTTGAGCCGGAAATGAAAGCCCTGAGCGACGAGCAATTGAAGGCAAAAACAGTAGAGTTCCGCGAGCGCCTGGCCAAAGATCTGGAGCACTTGTCTGAATTACCTGAAGAAGAGCAGAAACTGCGAAGACAAGAAGTGCTCACTGCTGTTCTGCCGGAAGCTTTTGCGGTTGTTCGCGAAGCCTCGCGTCGAGTAACCGGGATGCGTCATTTCGACGTTCAGCTTATTGGTGGAATCGTCCTGCACGAAGGCAAAATCGCAGAGATGCGTACAGGCGAAGGAAAGACCTTGGTTTCGACTCTGCCTGCATATCTTAATGCGCTAACAGGGCTTGGTGTTCACATTGTTACCGTTAACGATTATCTGGCATCGCGTGACTCTGAATGGATGGGTCGAATCTACAAATTCCTGGGTCTGACAGTCGGCTGCATCCAGAATGAAATGGATGATTTCGAACGACAGGAAGCATACAAAGCCGACATCACATACGGAACGAATAACGAATTCGGCTTTGATTATTTGCGCGATAACATGAAGTTCGAATTGTCGACCTGTGTTCAGCGTGGACATTATTATGCGATCGTTGACGAGGTCGACTCGATTCTGATTGATGAGGCGAGAACTCCGCTGATTATTTCCGGTGCTTCGGAAGAATCAACAGAAAAGTACTTCGTTGCAAACGATGTGATGGCGAGAATTATTGCGGAACAGAAAAGCCTGTTGCAGCAGTTGAAAGCCGAAGATGACGAACACGTTGACGAGAAAGCTGATCCTCGTCTGCTTTTCCACGTTGACGAGAAACAGCATACAGCGACGCTGACGGAGCTGGGAGTTGAGCGAGCGGAAAAGCTGCTCAATTCCGGCAACCTCTACGAACCTTCAAACATGGAAATTCTGCATTGTATTAATCAGAGTTTGAAGGCGCACACACTCTATCACCTGGATAAAAGCTACGTTGTTCAAGAGGGCGAAGTAATTATCGTCGATGATTTCACCGGTCGTTTGCAGTACGGACGGCGATGGAGCGACGGCTTGCACCAGGCAGTCGAAGCCAAAGAGGGCGTGAAGATCGAAAAAGAAAACCAGACTCTGGCGACAATCACTTTGCAGAATTATTTCCGTATGTATCAGAAGCTATCCGGTATGACCGGTACAGCAGAGACAGAGGCTGAAGAGTTTTCAAAGATTTACAATCTGGATGTCGTGACGATACCGACCCATATGCCGATGGTTCGCATCGATAGTCCAGACGTGATCTACCGTACAATCGACGAAAAATGGAATGCGGTCGTTAACGAGATCAAAGAGCTCAATCAAAAAGGGCAACCGGTATTGGTTGGTACGGTCTCCGTCGAAAACTCGGAATTGATTTCAAAAAGACTGAAGAAGATGAACGTTCCGCACAACGTTCTGAACGCTAAATACCACGAGCGCGAAGCTGAGATTGTAGCGCAGGCTGGCAGAAAAGGCGCGGTGACGATCGCAACCAACATGGCGGGTCGCGGAACTGACATTTTGCTTGGCGGCAATCCGGAATTTCTTGCCAGGGAAGCTCTTAAACGTCAGGGAATCAATCCCGATGAAGCAGAACTTGAACAAATAGAGGAAGAGGTTAAGAAGACCAAGAAGGTTACTGAGTTGGAACACAACGAAGTAGTCGGCATCGGAGGATTGCATATCCTTGGAACAGAACGACATGAATCACGACGCATCGACAATCAGCTTCGCGGTCGTGCCGGTCGTCAGGGCGATCCCGGTTCTTCGCGGTTTTATCTTTCGCTCGAAGACGATTTGATGCGCATATTTGCCGGTGACAAAGTTCGCGCATTAATGAAGCGATTCGGCATGGAGGATGGAATGGCCATCGAGAGCAAGATGGTCTCTAAACGTGTTGAAGCCGCGCAGAAATCAGTCGAAGGCCATAACTTCACGATTCGTAAACAATTGATCGAATACGATGACGTTATGAACAAACAGCGCGAGACCATTTACGGTCTGCGCCGCCAGTTGCTGGAAGAATTAAACCAGCGCGAATACATCCTGGGGATAGCCGAGGATCTGTTGAATGACTACATAGATCAGTATATGAACGCGTCTGTTTATCCGGACGACTGGGATCTTGCAGGATTAAAGCTACAGCTCAAATCGGTATACGGTTTTGACGCCGACGCCGAAGGCATCGATTTCCAGCAGTCCTCGCGCGATGAAGTTAAAGAGACTATCTGGTCGAAGCTCTCAAAGAAATACGAGTCCAAAGAACAGATGGTGGGTCCGGAAGCAATGCGATATTACGAGCGCATTATCATGCTCAATATCGTCGATGCCGCCTGGAAAGATCACCTGCTGAATATCGATCACCTGAAAGACGCGATTCACCTTCGCGGTTATGGCCAAAAGGATCCGCTGGTCGAATACAAACGCGAAACTTTCGAGATGTTCCAGACCATGCTGGATCGAATCGACACTGATACGACCAGGATGCTGTTCAATTTACAAGTGGCGGCCGAAGAGCCGCCGCCACAGACCATTCGTCGACCGCGAGGTTCGCGCGGACGTCTAACCTACACTAAAGCTAACGCGAGTGCAGCAGCGGCAGGCGAAGAGAGCGACAAGCCAAAGACAATAGTTCGCAACCAGCCTAAGGTTGGCCGCAACGACCCATGTCCCTGCGGCAGCGGATTGAAGTACAAGAAATGCCACGGGTCCTGAAGCTTCGTTTTTCAAGATCAAGCAGGACGGTATACTCTTATCAGCTTGCCACGCAGCTCGCTCATTTTATTAATGGCCTGGTCTATCCGCCAGGCCTGTCCAATACGATCTGGACCTTCTGTACATATGATGACACCCGCGTGATTAGGATTTTCGCGCTTCAATACGATCTCACGCCAAAAACAAAAGAGACGGAATCTGAATTTGATCCCGCCTCCTCGCTTTTCAATTTGAAGAAAACTTAATTATTCGGCTTGATTGGGCCCTTCTTGTCTTTATCGTCCGGCTTATCTGGTCCGCCGACTCCTACCTTAACTGTTCCTGAAGGATTTGCCTGGCCAGGAGCCGTGGTCCCGCCCGTGCCGGTCTTGCTGGCGCCGACGGTAGTTGTCACCGGTGTCGGCGAGTTTGTCCAGGCGTTGTTTGCATCTTGAAGAGCTTTAACAACAGTGTTGTTTGTCTTGCCGTCTTTCGTTATCAATATCCCATCGTCATTGGTCTGAATCGTCGGTTCGAAAACCTTTGCCTTCATATTGCCAACGAAACCAGCCTTCTCGCGTCTGGGCGGCGCATTGGGATCAGGGTTCGGAACATTCATTTCAAATTTCTTCAAATGGTCAACGCTATCCTGAAAGTACTCGCTGTTGGGATATTTCTGCGCCAGCATGCTGAAATATTTACCGGCTTGTTCCGTATCTTCGCGCTGAACTTCCGTCATTCCAAGCAAGTGATAGACTTCGTCCATCTTTGTGTAATTCGGATATTTCTCAATAATCTCTTTCAATCGACTTTCGGCGCCTGCCCACGCATTTCTATTATTGTAATAGAATGTAGCGACGTTGAAATCGGCGTCCGCCAGTCGTTCCCGAATCTCGTCCAGCTTGGTCTTTACTTCAGGAAGGTTCGCCGCGTCCGGATAATTCTGTACCAGTTGCATCAATGTCCGTTCCGCCTTCAGCGCTTCGTGCTGATCGCGGTCGGGTGCGAGCATCTGGCGCATATGAATCTCCGCCATCTTGTAAAGTACCTGCGGGGCCAGATCGCGTTGAGTGGTGGCGAAAAAGCTGAGCCAGTTTTGATATTCAGCTTCAGCCTGAGCAAGGTTCGATGTACCGCCTTCACGGAAGTACGAGTCGGCTATTGCCAGCTTTGCTAACGGCAGATATGGGCTGTCGACGTAAGTTGTGATCAAGGTCTCAAGATCGATGCGACCGCGTTCGTAGCGACCTTTTCGCATTTCTGCAATCGCGCCCTCAAAAATTTCTTTATCACGACCGGGCGTGTTTTCGACCTTGTTCTTGGCCGATACTTTCTTGTCGGCCTTCGGACCACACGCCGATCCTAACGCGACGAATAATAACAGCACTATCGTGCCTAGTTTACGGAGTTGCATTAAACCTTCCTCCCGAAAATTCGCAGATTTACCTGGCTAGCTGGTCCGCAGAAGGATGAGAATTTCTAATCGTTCAGATTGATCTCTGACCCTAGCCTTTTTATCAGATATCCAGCAGATATCGAAAATTCAAACATAGGTCGCCCGCAGCGCGGCTTCGCGCAAACGGCGACAATCGCCCTCTGGATCGCCTTTTCCAAAAACAGCAGATCCTGCAACGATCATTTCAGCGCCTCTTTCGACGATGCTGGAAACATTATCCACATCTATTCCGCCGTCCACTTCGATTCGGGTAGACAGTCCTCGCTGGGCGATCATTGCGCGTATTCGTCCGATTTTGTCCAAGGCTGCCGGAATAAATTTCTGACCCCCGAAACCCGGATTCACAGACATAACCAGAACGTAATCGGCGTCAAGAATAGCTTCTTCCAGTAACCCTACTGGCGTTGCCGGATTGATTACCACGCCTGATTGACAGCCGAGTTCGCGAATTTGATTGAGAGTTCTGTTCAGATGCGGACAAGCTTCAACGTGAACAGAAATCATGTTCGCGCCGGCCTTGGCAAAATCGCCAATGTACTTTTCAGGCTCGACGATCATTAGATGCGTATCCAGCGGCAAATCGGTTACGCGTCTTGCAGCTTTTACAATTAATGGACCGACGGTGATGTTTGGAACGAATCGTCCGTCCATCACGTCGATATGGATGAGTCCGGCGCCGCCGCGATCCGCGGCTTTTATCTCTTCACCCAGACGGGTAAAGTCTGCCGAAAGAATTGAGGGGGCGATTTCAACCATACTAGTGTAACTGCAAATATCAGGACTGTGCGTGTTTTCCGCTGCTAATCTTCACGTCAACGGCAGAGCCTTCTTTGGCTTCCGTGTCGGCCTTGGGATCCTGTTCGAAAACCGAGCCAGATGGGATCTTGTCGTTGCTGTCCTCCGCTACGACTTTCATTTTCAGGTTTTTTTCACGCAACATTTGTTCCGCCTCAGACCGGGTCTTTCCGACCACCGACGGAACTTGAATTGTCGTTCCCCTGTAATGAAGAACGATTGAAAGTGACGCACTCAGCACAAAAACTACAAACAAACAGACAACAACCACCAATCGCCGCAGAACAGAACCGAATCGTCTCGGTTCGTGCATCGGCTGGCTGACGTTAACTCTGGTTTGAGCTGGTTTTGACATTGTAATGAAGTATAAAGTGTAGCATTTCAACCCGCTTGCAGTCTATAGTTTTGGACGGGCAAAGCTGCGCTTTAAATCCCTTTCAGCAGTTATAGTTAGCGCCCGATTCGGAAGTTTTTCGTAAAACTGCGGCAAAGAATCCATCCGTGCCATGCAAGTGAGGGAAAGTACGGACAAATCCCTCTTCGGTTATGACTACGTTCTTTAGACGCAGAAGTTCAAAATCGGGATGGCTCTTGAGGAAATCCAACACGACATTTTCATCCTCCTCGCGCTCCAGCGAGCAGGTTGAATAAACCAATCGGCCGTCTACTTTGACGTATTTCGAGGCATTATTGAGAATTCGTGATTGTAGATTTCCGAGCTCTTCTATTTGATCTCGACGAAGCCGCCATTTGATTTCCGGATTGTGCCTGAGAGTGCCGGTCCCACTGCATGGAGCATCAACCAGCACAGCGTCGAACGTGACATCATTAACGATAGGCAGATCATAACCTGCATTGAGAGCGATTGGGCGAACGATCTTCACTGCCAGAGTTTTGCTTACCTTCATCAAGGTTCTCAGCCGTTGCGGGTGTAAATCAGCGGCGATAAGTAACCCCTGATTATTCATATCGGCAGCAATCTGAGTTGTCTTGCTGCCGGGAGCAGCACAGAGATCCAGTATCTTTTGTCCGGGATTTACTGAGACCAGATCAGCGACGAGTTGTGAGGCTTCCTCCTGAAAATAGATTACACCTGATTCAGCAAGGTCATTCAACTCCGCCGCGGAAGCTTTTGCGATGTAGTAGGCTGTAGATGCTAACTTGCCTCGAGTGAGTTCCAATCCGCGGCTCGTTATTTGTTTCATTGTCTGGTCGATATCAGCTTTCAGCGGATTGAATCTGAAAGCTGTTGCTGGCGTCTGGTTATTGGCGACGGCGAGTTTTTGGGTCTGCTCTGTTCCGAATTGTTTTGACCATTTTTCCAGCAACCAATCGGGGTGCGACAGCAAGACTGATGATGGCGGTTTTTTGTTTGAGCCTTCGCCGGACAAAATCCCATCTGCGTCTTTTATGGCTCGTCGTAAAACAGCATTAACGAAACCAGCCGCACTTTTGTAGCGCGACCGTTTGATAAGCTCGACCGATTCGTTAACTGCTGCAGAAGAGGGGATGCGCGAAAGGAACCGCAATTGATATAGTCCAAGCCTCAGCGCGATCAGGACGCCAGTATCCAGTTTTTGAAGTGCGCGATTTCCGAGTTTCTCAACTAAATAGTCGAGCTGCAATTGCCAGCGAAGAACACCCAGCACCAGTTCATAACTTAACCGTCGATCGGCAGCGGAAAGTTGATTGTCATTTGCCGCAAGCAGATTCGCTGCGTAAGACTTTTCGGCCTCGACGCGTTGTAATATGTTGAATGCAGTGATTCGCGCTGGTGAGATTTGTTGGCGTCGGTCCACGAATTTAAATTAGCCCAGGTGATCCCCCGACTGCAACCTGAAGCCGTTGAGGAAATCACGAGCGCTCAGACGCTTTTTCCCTTCGGGTTGTAGCTCTCGTATGAGCAACGTCGTTCCTTCGCCGCAAGCGACAGCGAGCACATCTTTTTTCGAACCGTAGCTGAGTGTGCCTGGCATATTTTGATTCGCCTGATCGTTTATCGGAGTCGCTTGCCAGATTATCAAACGGGACGCTTGCCAGGTTGTCCACGCGGTAGGAAATGGCTGAAAACCGCGAACTCGATTTGCAATCTTTATGGCCGGCCAATCCCAATCAATCAAACCATCTTCTCGATTGAGAATGGGAGCATGTGTTGCCTCTGCTTCGTTTTGCTTTTTCGGATGAATGTTCCCCGATTCGATGTTGCGCAGCGTTTCGGACATCAACTCTGCCCCGATACTCGCAAGCCGCGCGGAAAGCGCGATAGATGTTTCATCCTCGCTTATCGGTACTGATCGTTGCAGCAGGATGTCGCCGGTGTCTAACCCCTCATCAATGAGCATCGTCGTTACGCCGGTTTCGGTTTCGCCATTCGCGATCGCCCAATTGACCGGTGCTGCTCCTCGATATTTTGGAAGCAAAGAAAAATGATTGTTCACGCAACCATATTTTGGAATTTCCAGCAGCCATTTCGGTAGAATCCTTCCGTAGGCAACGACCACGGCGACATCGGCGTTGAGACTTGAAAAGAATTCTCTGAATTCGTCCGTCTTTATTTTTTTAGGCTGATGCAACGGAAGGTTTAATCGTAGAGCCGTATCTTTTATCGGCGGCGCATGAAGTTTATTTCCGCGCCCTGCTGGTTTATCAGGTTGAGTGATTACGGCAACGACTTCATGACCATCAGCTACTATGCGCTCTAATGTCGGCACTGCCATTTCCGGCGTGCCCATGAAAATCAATTTCATTCATCATGTAGCGCGGGCATCTTGCCCGCGCATTTAAAAAACGTAAATGCGCGGGCAAGATGCCCGCGCCACATATCTACCATTCGCCTTCTTTTTGAAGCTTTTTGATCTTGCGCTGGATGATGCCACGTTTGATCGGGCTCATTCGTTCAATGAATACCTTGCCGTCAAGATGATCGTTTTCGTGCAGAACGCATCGCGCGGTCAGTTGAATCACTTCCATTCGGTGCTCTTTGCCTTCGACATCCTGAAACTGGACCAGCACCTGGTTAGCACGGCTGACTTTTTCAAAGAATCCTGGAAAGCTCAGACAGCCTTCTTCACCGTTCTGCTCACCGGCGGTTTCAACAATGACCGGATTGATCAGCGCGATTCGCTGATTCGGATCCTTGCCGGCGCTGCAATCCATCACAAATATGCGCGAAGATTCTGCAACCTGCGGCGCAGCCAGACCGAGACCCGACGCCGCATACATTGTCTCGAACATGTCATCGACGAACTGTTTCAGTTTTCCGTCGAACTCAGTCACCGGCTTTGCTTTCTGCAACAATACAGGAGCCGGGAACTTAACTATATCCAATCTCATTTCGCTTAATATTCCTTTAATTGTTCAAGGTAGCCTTCGTAATTTCTCTTCATTTCGTTCAACGAATCGCCACCAAACTTTTCGCGCATCGCCTGCGCCAGCACCATCGCGACCATCGCCTCGCCGATAACGCCCGCCGCAGGCAGTACCGTGACATCCGAACGCTCAAAAGCCGCCTCAAACGGCTCTTTGCTGGTGATGTCAACACTTGCCAGAGCCTTTCGCAACGTCGGAATCGGTTTCAGGTGTCCACGCACGCGAACCTCTTCGCCATTGGACATTCCGCCCTCGATTCCGCCTGCGCGATTCGTCCGTCTGACAAACTGACGCGCATCTTGATTATAGCAAATCTCGTCATGTATTTGCGAACCGGGCTTATGGGCGACTTCAATCCCCGCGCCGACTTCCACGCCTTTCACAGCGTTGATCGACATGATTGCCTGAGCTAATCTTCCATCGAGTTTTAAGTCCCATTGAGTGTGAGAGCCAAGACCGACTGGCACGCCTGCCGCGACTACTTCAAATATTCCACCCAACGTGTCACCGGCTTTTTTCGTCTCGTCGATCAGATCAATCATTTGGTTCTGCAAGCCTTCATCGACGCAACGAACCGGTGAATCATCTGGGATAGATTCAATTTTGCTGAATTCAACACCACTTAAAGGCTGTTCCGGGATGCCCGCAAGCATAACGGTATGACTGGCGATGCGGATGCCGAACTCTCTCAGCAGCAGCTTTGCGAATACTCCGATTGCGACACGCATTGTGGTTTCGCGAGCGCTCGATCGCTCCAGGATGTCGCGCAGGTCGTGGCGGTCGTATTTTTGTCCACCTGCCAGGTCGGCGTGTCCGGGGCGAGGTCGTGTAACTTTTCGCGCTTTCTTCTCATCCAGGTCGCGAGGATCAACCGCCATTACTTCCTGCCACGTCGGAAAATCTTTATTGTAGATTATGACTGATATTGGTGAGCCAAGCGTGTAACCGTGACGAACGCCCGAAAGAATCTCGACGGCATCCTGTTCTATTTTCATTCGGCCGCCGCGACCATACCCTTGTTGTCGCCGCCATAGATCGCGATTGATGAAGTCGATATCAACCGGCAACCCGGCGGGCAATCCTTCAAGAATTGCCGTGATTGCTTTGCCGTGCGATTCTCCCGCCGTGATGAAGCGAAACATTTCCTGCCTTTCTTATGTCGTACGCTGCCGTGGCGAATGTTTGCAGATAACCAAGTGTTGCAATTGACAAAGCCGCGTAAACCAGCATCGACTTGTTCATTGAGTCGGTCATCAGCAACGCTATCGCAATAAATAATAACATCACACCGACGGTTAACGGATAGTAAATGGTTCGATATACCAGGCAGAAAAGCGCAATAAAGCCCAGACCGGCCACGAACATTCCAATCGAATTCGGCCAGCGCAGCAACAGGGCAAGCGAAAAGTAATAAACGACGACCAGCCCGCGCACGAATTTTTGCAACGTATAATAGTCTTCCCAAAAGAACGCGAAAAATGCAGCCAGCACAGCCGGCGCCAGCAGTTCGTTCATTTCTCCTGGTGGAACCCCGAGCGACCGGGACAAAGGGTAATGCCACAGCAGTATTAGCCAAACGGGCATCGAATTGCGCAGCCATTTTGTTATGCGTGCCTGTTTGAAGAGCGCAAGATCGAGAACCAGATATGCGTAATAAAAGATCGGAAGCAGCCAGATTGCCAGCCAGTTCTCTCCCAGGACTCTGTGTCGGTGTGCTACAAAGCTGCTGATGATTGCCGCAAGGAGTGGCGCCCATTCATAACTGCGGATATTGGACGGCGGCTGGTGATACCATCTTTCAAGCGAATCGGCACCGCGGAGCGCAGGAACCAGTGATCGGTTAATTGTTTTAGCAAACCGATCCATAATTTCACGCTGATATGTCTTGTCATCGTGGCGTGCGACGCTTTCATTTTCATCCAGCACGATTGGCTCGTGAAATCGAACGATGATCTTTGCGGGTTTCGGCAGCAAACGCCATTTCGGCCAGGCGCGGTAAGCTCCGCCGATTGTCACAGGGACGATTGGCGCTCCGCTGTCAATCGCCAATCGAGCCGTGCCAGCGCGCAATTCACCCATCGGCCCAAGATCCGATCGTTGACCTTCGGGGAAAATCCCCAGTGCATTATCGCTCTCCAGGACGCGTAAGGCCTCGCGAAACGCCGCATCGCCTTTACCTTTCCGGACGTCGACCGGGAAGGCGCCTAACGCCCGGATCAGCAGCCCAAGCAGAGGAACTTTGAACAGCGCATCCCAGGCCATAAATCTGATTGTCCGCTTAATCGGCAGAGTTATCAGCAGTGGGTCAAGATACGAAGGATGATTGCCCGCAATTATCACTCGCCCTGTTTCAGGAACATTTTCGAGTCCGTGATATTCGACGGTGAAAAGAACTTTGAATAAAGGACGTCCGATCAGTTTGAGGAGAGACATTAACATAGGAAGAGTTCTCAGCTAACAGTGTGTACTTCAGCCGACAGGCTGGGGACTACCTCTTATCTAAGATACAAACGAAGCGGCTTCCATCCTTACCAGGTCGCAGACCGTCAGCCGGTAGCAACACGCGTGAGCGTGTTGGAACGGTACGAGAGCGAGCACAGGTTCGAAGAACCGGCACTTTATAAGGTTAAATCAGTGTCGCACCTTCGGCGCTCAAATCGATCCGGAGTTCTTAGCCACGCCCTAACGGACGTGGCTACCGGCTTACGACTCTGCGAGCCTCATAAGGATTCTGGTCCGCTCTTTTGTGAAGAGAAGACCGATCCATACCTGAAACTTTACCTGAAGAGAATTGTTCAAGCTAATTCCAACTGGCGCTCTTTCAGGTATTTGATTTTATCACGCAATTCCGCTGCGCGCTCAAACTCAAATTTCTTGGCTGCATCGCGCATCTCGCCATCCAGTTTCCTGATCATCGCCTCAAGTTTCTCAGGCGTATATTCTTCGTATTTGTCAATGTCGGTCGGCACCTTGAAGTAATCCGCTTCATAGATGGTTACCAGCGTTGCCTCTACCGGCTTGATAATCGTCTGCGGTGTGATGCCATTTTCCTTATTGTAAGTTTCCTGAAGCACGCGTCGCCGTCTAGTCTCTTCCATTGCACGGCGCATCGAATCTGTCTCTTTGTCTGCATAAAGAATAGCTTTGCCGTTCGAGTTTCGCGCCGCACGACCGATGGTCTGAATCAGTGATTGCTCGGACCGCAGGAATCCTTCTTTATCGGCGTCGAGAATCGCGACTAGCGACACTTCCGGAAGGTCAAGACCTTCCCGCAACAGGTTGATGCCGATCAACACGTCGAATTCGCCTCTGCGCAGATCGCGCAAGATTTT
This sequence comes from Blastocatellia bacterium, assembly GCA_035652355.1. GTDB lineage: Bacteria > Acidobacteriota > Blastocatellia > DASRDY01 > DASRDY01 > DASRDY01. The sequence continues at coordinate 57,047 of DASRDY010000164.1, read as the reverse complement.
GATGCGCTCGAGCGTTTCAACTTCAGAATGCAGATAACGGCAACTGACGCCGACTTCAGTGTAATACTCTGTTAAATCTTCTGACATGCGTTTCGTCAGCGTTGTTACCAAAATGCGCTCGTTTTTCTTAACGCGCTCGCGAATCTCATGCAGCAGATCGTCGATCTGACCTTTCACCGGCCGGACTTCGACTTCGGGATCGAGAAGTCCAGTCGGGCGAATTATCTGCTCGATCACTTCGCCGCTGGTTTTTGTCAATTCATAAGGTCCGGGAGTCGCCGACACGAACACTACCTGACCAACGCGGCTTTCCCATTCTTCAAAGTTCAACGGTCGATTATCCATCGCGGATGGCAACCTGAAACCGTACTCGACCAGGTTAGATTTCCGCGAGCGATCACCGTGATACATCCCGCGAATCTGCGGGATGGTCTGGTGGCTCTCGTCCACAACCATCATCGCGTCGGTGGGCAAATAATCGAGCAGAGTCGGAGGCGGCTCGCCAGGTTTCCTTCCAGTTAAATGGCGAGAATAGTTTTCGACGCCCCGGCAATATCCAAGCTCGCGAAACATTTCCAGGTCGTACATTGTCCGCTGGTGCACTCGCTGAGCTTCAATCAGTTTATTCTGCCGAATCAATTGCGGCTCCCACCAGTCCATTTCTTCCTTTATCGTTCCGATCGCTCGTTTAATAATGTCCTTAGGCATTACGTAGTGAGTCTTCGGGTAGATTGGTACGCGTTCGTGAGATTCGATAACTTCGCCTAGCAGTGGATCGACGGTGACGATTGAATCTATTTCGTCACCCCACAACGAAACGCGGATCGCAAGATCCTGATAGGAAGGATATATCTCAATAACATCGCCGCGAACACGAAACGTACCTCGATGAAATTCCATGTCATTTCGTTCGTATTGAAGCTCAACTAGCTTTTTTAGTATCGCAGTGCGAGCGATCTGCTGACCTTTTTCCAGAAACATCAACATTCCATAATAAGCGTCAGGATCGCCGATGCCGTAAATGCACGAGACGGACGCAACAACAATCACATCGCGACGTTCGAACAGCGCGCGAGTTGCGGAAAGCCGCAGGCGGTCTATCTCCTCATTAACGATTGCATCTTTTTCTATGTAAGTGTCGGTCGAGGCGATATAGGCTTCGGGTTGGTAATAATCGTAATACGAAACGAAATACTCGACAGCGTTCCTGGGAAAAAATGTTTTGAACTCCTGATAGAGCTGTGCCGCCAGGGTTTTGTTATGCGCCATTACCAACGTCGGACGATTGATCCGTTCGATCATCGATGCAATCGTAAAAGTTTTGCCGCTGCCGGTGATGCCCAGCAGGACCTGATGTTTTGCGCCGTCATTGATGCCCTTGACAAGTTGCTCAATTGCTGCTGGCTGGTCGCCCTGTGGTTTGTACTCAGATACGATCTTAAAATCCATAACTCTTAGCCAAAATTATGCGACGAAAAATATTTTCGCCGTTAAAGTTCGATTTTCAAAAAAATCTGACACCTAACATTTGGTGGTATTGTTTAACGTCTCCACAATAACTGTGACAAAATTCAAATTAGATTATATTTTGCCGTCAAAATCTGAGCAAATGCAGTTTTTTCGAAAGCTTGACAACCGACGACCATATTCCAATAATGCCGCCACTGTTTCAACGGGCGAACAGATCATAAGTATTAAAAGGGCTTCATAAGTTTTCTTTTTCAATCGAATGATATTATCAGAAACGACAATTCCGGGTTTGAATCTGCATCGTCGTGGTAAAGTTCGCGACGTTTACGAATATGAAGACAAGCTCTTGCTGGTTGCAACGGATCGCATTTCGGCGTTCGATTGCATTTTGCCGACGACTATTCCGTTCAAAGGCGCTGTCCTGACTCAGATATCCAGGTTTTGGTTCGATTTTCTCAAAAGTGAAGTCGAGAACCACATCCTCAGCGCGGACGTCGATGAGTACCCGGAAGCTTTGCAAAAATATCACGATCAGCTTGCATGGCGGTCGATGCTGGTTGTGCGAACCGAAGTTGTTCCTTTTGAGTGCGTGGTCAGAGGCTATTTGTCTGGTTCCGGATGGAAAGATTACCAGCGGACCGGGGCTATTTGCGGAATACAGTTACCCGCAGGGTTGAAGGAATCAGACCAATTACCAGAGCCGATCTTTACGCCGGCAACAAAAGCTGAGAGCGGTCACGATATCAACGTAGCCGAAGAAGAGATGAGCAAGGTCATTGGATCGGACCTTACCTCAAGACTCAGGAACCTCAGTTTGAGTATCTACAAAAAAGCTGCCGCGTACGCCGCCCAGCGGGGAATCATCATTGCCGACACAAAATTCGAATTCGGCCAAAAAGACGGCCGCTTGATTTTGATCGACGAAGTTCTTACTCCTGATTCATCCAGGTTTTGGCCGGCCGATAAATACACTCCTGGCCGTGCACAGGCTTCGTTCGATAAACAGTTTGTGCGTGATTATCTGGAGTCGCTTGATTGGAGTAAGCAGCCCCCGGCGCCGCCGCTTCCTGAAAAGATTGTTAAGAGCACAACCGAGCGTTATCTGGAAGCCTATCGCGTACTGACGGGACAATCGCCTCGCTTCGTCGATAGCAGTAATTAAATTCTGGAGGGCCAAATTAAGGCGCGTGTAACGAGCCGGGTATCGTTATCGGCTACGTAAAGAAAATGACCCTTTTAGATTACTTCGTAATTTTGATCGTGGTGATGTCGGTTGCCAGCAGTGCGGCAAATGGCGTCGTTCGATGCAGCATAACATTGATTTCAGTAATCGCCGGATTAATTCTGGCAAGCTGGTTGTACATCTATCCCGCTAAGTTTATTGGCATTCTGACCGACGATGCAAAGTGGACCAGCTTTATTGGGTTTGCTCTTGTTTTTGTTCTGGTAGTAATCGCAGGCACTGTAATGTCGCACATGTTGCGCGAAAGATTGCAGCGGTCACACCTGACCTGGATAGACAAAATGCTGGGTGCGTTGTTCGGATTTGTCAGAGGGTGGTTAATCGCGGCGACAATTTATATGGCTCTGATCGCATTCCCCATTAAACTGGAAACAGTGCAGGATTCCGTTTTCGGACCTTATCTCGCATCCAGTACAGAAGTAATAACACACGCAGTCTCCGAAAAAGTAAGAAGCAGTTTCAACGACACATACTCAAAACTGCAAACAGCCTGGAGCAAAAAGGAAAGGAGCAGCCGACAGTGAAGACGGCGCTTGACGAACTTGTAACTGAGATGATCGACAAAGGCATCGATTTTGAATATGCCGTGAGTGAGTTTGAGAAGCGATTTATTATGAATGTTCTGGATCGAAACCGCGGCAATATCTCAAAGACTGCGGATGTCCTGCACATTCATCGCAATACGCTGAGCAAAAAACTGGAATCCTACAACGGCTCTGAACCCGCTTTCGCAAAGAAGAACGGTCACAAACCTGCGAAACGAAAACAACCTGTTCGCGCTCGAGCAAAGGCTCGATAAAGTGGCGCAGACATTCAGTCTGCGCGGGTCCATAAACTGGCAATTTTGGATTGATTAGAGCGTTAATAACGCTGAGCAGACTGAGTGTCTGCGCCACTCTTAATTTGACTTTGACCTATGCGGTCGGTATTATGACCGTTCGATTTTCGGGGCGTGGCTCAGCCTGGTAGAGCGCACGGTTCGGGACCGTGAGGTCGGTGGTTCGAATCCACTCGCCCCGACCATTTCCTGATAGTTACCCGGTGAGCGGAACTGACGAGGTGAAATGAAAACAACAATTCACCCGGTTGAAGCCGCTCATTTTTCATTTTAAGGCCAAGTTAAAGTCGATCGATCTAGCGTATGGTTGCGCGACGTTTCATCGTTCACGGCAGAGTGCAGGGCGTTGGCTATCGTTTCTTTGCTGTAAGGGCAGCGGCGCGCCATCAGGTCACCGGGACTGTTAAGAACTTACCAGGCGGTGATGTCGAAGTTGTCGCGCAGGGACCACAAAAAGATATTGAAGATTTCAAATTGGATCTGGCTACCGGTCCATCGTATGCGCACGTGACTCAGTTGGAAGAACTGGATATTCCGGTCGATCAGCAGCGAAAAGCGTTTCTCATCGATTATTAAAAGCAAAAAGCGGAGGCTTCATGGAAGACTTAAAAAAACTGATTAGAGAAATCCCCGATTTCCCCAAACCTGGCATTCTTTTTTACGATATTACGACTCTGCTGAAAGATCCACAGGGGTTGAAGATTACAATTGACCGAATGGTCGAGCCGTTTTCAGGCCAGAAAATTGACACCGTCGTAGGCATCGAAGCGCGCGGTTTTATTTTCGCTCCGATACTTGCGTATCACCTCGATGCGGGATTCGTCCCCGTGCGCAAGCCGAAAAAACTTCCCGGTGCTACAGAAGGTGTCGATTACGCGCTGGAGTACGGCACTGACAGATTGGAAGTTCACAAAGACGCGGTTTCCGACGGGCATCGCGTTTTGATTGTTGACGATCTGCTTGCGACAGGCGGCACAGCAAAGGCTGTCACGCAATTGGTCGAAAAACTCGGCGGCAATGTCATCGGACTCGGCTTTGTGGTTGAATTAGAGTTCCTTCCAGGACGGAAAGTGTTGGAGGGCTACAACGTACTCTCTTTGATAAAATATCAGTCATAGTAGCGCGATCTGCCAGATTGCGTGGTCCGGAATGTTTTGAAAACGAAGGGGTATCAGATGCGCAGGTTGGAAGCCTGCGCTACATGGGAGAAATCATATGTCAAACGAACTGGGACAAATGGTTATACACGGTCTTCGCGAACGACTGGTTACTGATTACCCGAAACAGATACAGGCCTGTATCGATGAATTGACCGACGAGCAGATCTGGTGGCGACCAAATACCACCAGCAATTCAATCGGAAATCTGGTTCTCCATTTGTGCGGCAATCTCAGCCATTTTATTGTCAAAGGAGTCGGCGGCCGCTCTTACGAACGCAATCGAAACGCCGAGTTTGCCGAAGCCGGGCCAATTTCAAAGAATGATCTGGTGACCAGGCTGAATGGCGTGATCAGAAACGTCGACGAAGTTTTCGCCCAGCTCACACCGGAGCGACTGACCGAACATAACGATTCGACTGAGATGAAGACTTCGAACGTTAACCTGATCCAATATATGACAATGCACTTTGGTCTTCACACAGGACAGGTAATATACATAACAAAGATGCTGAAAGAGGGCATATTTGCTGATGAGAGTTTTCGTCCACAGGCAGCAGCGAGAGGCGCGGCCCTGAAGTAAGACCGCACCATAGCGACAAAAGCTGAGCCCGGCATACAACGGAAACGGGCTCATTTTCTTCTAATCAGACAATAGTCGCCCGTCAATGCTCGAAATCTGAAGGGCTGTCATGAACATCATTTCATTGCTCGGAACATCGATGGGTTCGGCGTGGTTGTCGGGGTTGAATCTGTATGCCACGGTGGCGATACTGGGTTTGCTGAGTCGTTACGGCGGACTCCAGCTTCCGGGGGATTTGAACGTCCTGACAAACAAATGGGTAATCATCGCCGCCGTATCCATGTATGTGGTTGAGTTTTTTGCGGACAAAATCCCCTATCTGGACAGCGTCTGGGATGTCCTCCACACCTTCATACGAATTCCGGCAGGTGCGGTGCTGGCGGCTGGCGCATTCGGCAACTATAGCAAAGAAGTGCAGGTTATCGCGTTGATGGTCGGCGGTGGGCTAGCCTTTACCTCGCACAGCAGCAAAGCCGCTACGCGCGCGGTCATAAACCTGAGTCCCGAGCCTGTCACCAACTGGATTGCAAGCTTTACGGAAGACGCGATCGCTATTGGCGGCACTTTCCTGATGGTCTACGCGCCATTCATAATGTTGATCTTCCTGGCAATCTTCGTTTTAATATTCCTATTAGTACTGCCAAAGATAATCAGGGGCATAAAGCGCCTGTTCACCAGCGTACGCAACTGGTTCAAAAAGAAGCCGTTAAATCAACCCATGCCTAAAACTACGTGAACTTCCAGTCCGGATGGTGAGTGAGGTCGAGCAGAAACCGTTCCCTGGCAAGCTTCAATGCAGGTCTTGACGATGGCCAGCCCAAGTCCCGCGCCGCCACTGACCCGAGCTCGATCAGAGTCGATGCGATAAAAAGGATCAAAGAGTTTATCCAGTTCGTCGGGTGGCACGCCCGGACCGTTGTCTTCCACGATAATCCTTGCCTGATGATATTCCCGCTCTGATTTAATGACTATCGGTCCGGACTGTCCTGCATACCGAACAGCGTTCCTGATTACGTTCGAGAATGCGCGAGTCAGAAGTTCCGGTTGCGCGTGTACCTGCAACGAATCGTCGATCTCGTTGTTGATATCCTTTTTGCCTTTGGCTTCGCGGGCAATGACCTGATCCATTAGTGGACGTAACTTTACCGATGACAATTTGACTTCGGACGGTTTGAGTCCCGCGCGCGTATAAGCCAAAAGCTCGCTTACCAGGTCGGCCATCAACTTCGCTTCTTCCTGGGCATCTTTCACGTATGGCAGATTTTCCTGGCCGACTCGTTCTTCCAGGATACCCAGCGCAAAATTCATTCGAGCGAGCGGGGAATTCAGCTCGTGAGAAATGTCCCCAAGGAATCGTTTCTGGCCGGTGACGAATCCGGACAATCGAACGGCTAAATGATTTATCGCTTTGCCGAGGCGGCCGAGCTCATCCGTCCGGTTCTCGTTAACACGCACATCGAAACGCTCGATTGCTATCTGCTCTGTTGCCGTGGTCATCTGTCCAACCGTTTTGGTAAGACTTCGGACCAGCGGAAACCACAGCATCCCCGACAACACCAGAATGGCGGTTACAATAAACAGCCAGGGCTTGGGATCAAAGAACAACCCATGACCAGTGATCGAATCTGAAGAGGCCAATAGCACTGCCCTGAGCGATTCAGGATTTCCTTTCTCAAATATCGGAATGCGCACTCCCGTCCAGTAGCGGGTCGGGTTTGAAGTTGTCACCGTGAACACAGGTCTATCGGGGGGCGGCGGTCTTCTGGCTGGTCCAAACTCGCCGGGTGGCGGAGGTCTTCTGCCGGGACCGCCATTCGGCGGCGGTGGTCTTCGACCTCCGTCATCCTCAGGTGGCGGCGGAGGATTCATCGCGCCTCTGAAATCTCGCAGCACCTCAGCCGGTAAACTTATCGGTGTGCCGGCTAATAGTTCCTGTTTATCTGAAAAGAGCCAGAAATCAACATTGTATGTTTCATGATAACGCTCTATCAGGGCATTGCGACCGTCGCGATCCAGATCTCTCGCTTCGAATGAAAATCGGTGAGCTATGGATTCAATCGGACCGTTCAAGCTTCCAACGGGCGAATCGGGACCGAGATGAAAACTGAGATTAAATCCCAGATAAAAGACCACGCCAAGAATAACCAGATTTAGAAAGAAGCAGAGCAGAATCTTCGTAAAAAGTGAGAAGCGCAGCCGCATAGATGCATCAATTCTCGCTCTCGGGCTGTCGCATCATCATGTACCCGGCAGAGCGCACGGTTTTTATGTATTTGGGATTTTTCGGGTCATCGCCGAGTTTTCGCCTCAGCGATGATATGTGAACATCTATGGACCGATCAAATACTTCGTAGTCGCGGCCGCTGATCGCGTCCAGCAGTCGGTCGCGATTCAACACGCGATCAGCAGCACGAGCCAGGCAGAGGAGAAGGTCGAATTCAAGTGGAGTCAACGACAAGCCTTTATTTCGCACAGTCGCTTTGCGCGATGCGGCGTTGATGTGCAGGTCGTTGATCGTGATTTCGATCGATCCATCGGCGTCGCCGTTGGCTGAGAATCGCGACCTGCGAGTTACAGCTCGCAAACGGGCAAGAAGCTCTCTGGTCGAAAATGTCTTTGGCAGGTAATCATCGGCGCCGCTCTCCAGCCCAACGATTCGGTACGATTCGTCGCCAAGCGCCGTCAGCATCAACACCGGAACAGTCGAAGAAAGCCGCAGCTGCCGCAAAACTTCAAACCCGCCCATTCCGGGCAGCATCACGTCCAGGATAACAGCCTGATAATCTCCGCCGAGCGCCTTTTCCAATCCCTGTGTCCCTGTCAAAGCGACGTCCACTTCGTATGACATGGGCGTAAGATAGTCTTTTATGAGCCGACAGAGTTTAGGGTCGTCGTCAACAAGAAGAATTTTCGTTTTTTCAGTCGTTTCAGCCATAATCTTATTTGTTACTGTAGTTTAACAACGCTTGCAGATAAATAGAGCGGCTTTTACCATTCCTTTACAATTCTTTATCGACCCAAAACAATAGCTTAACAGTTTGTTGTTAATTTCATCCTGACCGAATGGCGTCTTCGGATTTGGGGGCCGATCTGGCCGCCGGCGGTGCGCCGATATTCAGATGTCGCTCAAAACAGGTGTTAAATATGAAACAAACAATAAAGAACTGTGCTCTGTTGCTTTCAAGTGTTGCGCTTTTGCTAACGATCGCTTTGTCGGGTAAGGCAGGTGGTCAGTCTCCGGGTTTTTCAGAGGCTCCGGCCGGCTTTGATAACGAGTCAAATGGATTCGCCGATGCTGCAACGCATTCGGCCGATCAGGATGTTTTCGAGGAAAGGGACACAATCGAAAAAGGCCTGGGTCCCGTTTACAATGCTCAATCGTGTGCCGAATGCCATCAGAACCCAAGAACTGGCGGAATCAGTCAGGTTACCGTTCTTCGCGCCGGTCATCTTGATCGGAGAGGAAACTTTGTCGACGCGCCGGGAGGGTCCCTGATAAATGAGCGCGCGATTGACGCTTCGATCCAGGAGTCTGTGGGGGATACAGAAAACGTTCGTACCTTTCGCAGCTCGTTGAATACTCTGGGCGATGGCTATATCGAGGCCGTCGATGATGCTTACCTGGCGTCACTTCCGTTGCAGCAGTCGCGCCAGAGCAGGGGACTTATTGTAGGACAGATCAACTGGGTATCCGTGCTGGAGAATCCGGGAATGCTGCGCGTTGGGAGATTCGGCTGGAAAGACCAGCACGCCAGTCTATTGTCGTTTGCTGGCGACGCCTATCTTAACGAGATCGGCATAACGAATCGCCTCTTTCCCACGGAAAACACCTCGCTCGGGACCAATGTTGAATATCTAAATCAGGAAAACAATGTGCCAGCTTTGCAGGACCCCGCAGACCCGGTCACAGGATTGGCCGATATTGATAGTCAGGCCAGGTTTATGCGGGCAAGCAAAGTTCCACCGAGAGCTGATACCATTGCTAATGCTGCGGACGTCCAGGCAGGCGAGCAGCTCTTCAACAATATCGGTTGTACCATCTGTCATATTCCTACCATTCAGACAGCCAGCGCGGCAAAACTAATGCAGTCAAAATGGATTAACGGCTTGACTGCCAATCAGGCTGCAGTTCTGGGAAACAAGACAATTCACCCGTACAGTGATTTCCTCTTGCACGATATTAATACTGGAGACGGAATCGTACAGAACGGTGGCCAGTCCAGCGCGTTCAAAATGCGAACCGCGCCGCTGTGGGGTCTGCGCACACATGATAGATTTCTGCACGATGGCCAGGTAACTTCGCTGCTTGATGCGATCAACAGGCACAGCGGTGAAGCCATCGTTGTCGCCAGGAACTTTCGAGCGCTGACGCCGGCCGATCAGAGACGCGTGATTGCATTTCTGAAATCGCTGTAGCGCAACCATCCCTGTTTGCGCCACAAAGTTGGTGCTGGCCGCCGAATTAATGTACTCTTACCTATCGAGCCCTAGCCAAAAATCTAACTGAGATCGAGTAAGAGTGAATAGATCGGCGGCCACAGTTAAGCCAATCAAACCGGATTGCGCTCATTTTCGCTCCGCAATCCGATTGTTAATTATTGCTGTAATTGTGTTGGCATTTTTGTCTGGTTGCAAATCCCGCAATCCCGCTACGGTTGATTCGGCGGAAGAGGCCTGGCGCAACGGCAATTGCGCGCGCGCTGCTGGTGAATACGAACGCTATCTTCAGACGAATCCCCGAGGGTCCCAGGTCGCCAAGGTTCATTTCGATTTGGCCAATGTTTATTGCCTGTGCAAGGACAAGGATCGCCGCGATCTCGGCAAAGCGCAACAGGAATATCGTCTTGCCGTTCAGCAAAGCAACGATCCTGCTCTTTCTGTGGCAGCATGGCAGCGTGTGGCCGAGATTTACGTAGACACGAACCATCGTTACGAGGCTATTGAGGAATACGAAAACCTGTTGCAACGCTATCCCGACGCGGCGCCGCGTCGCTCGATTCGATTGGCTGTCGCAAATCTCTATAACGACCTGAACAATTACAGTCAGGCAGAGACTGAGTATGAGAAAGTCGTAAAATCGAGCTCTTATGACGAGCTTAGCGAAGCCGCATACCTGCGGATCGGAAACATCAACAGCTTGCGCGGTCATTATGATCAGGCGATTCCCGCTCTGCAGAGCATTGTAACCAACTCCACGGATGTGCACACGCAAAACCAGGCGCGTTTCAGCCTGGCGGACATTTACGTGAAACAATTTCGCTATGACGAAGCCCTGGACCAGTTACACCAGGTGAAAAATCCAACGCCCGCAGAGATTGATTACATCAAAAAACGCACCGAACAGATCGATCGCGATCGGAAAAGACACGCCGCCAATCCCACCGAACTGGATTGGAGCAATTAAAACTACCCAACCGCAATTTGTGAAGCTATCATCTGATCATTGATTAATTATGAATGATCAACTGACAGGGAGTCTTTTCGGAGACGACCAGATAACCGATGCCACAACCGCCAAAGTTGCCGCCGACGCACCATTGGCGGAACGGATGCGCCCGCGCACTATTGATGAAGTTGTTGGACAGGAAAAGATTCTGGGGCCGGGTAAATTGCTTCGACGCTCAATTGAGCAGGACAGGCTTACTTCGATTATTCTCTGGGGGCCGCCAGGCAGCGGCAAAACCACGCTGGCACGGATTATAGCGTCGCACACAAAATCGAACTTTATTCCATTCTCCGCGGTCACCTCAGGAATAAAAGAGATCAAAGCGGTGATGTCCGATGCCGAGCGACTTCGTCGTGCGGCATTGCGTCGGACAGTGTTGTTCATTGACGAAATTCATCGTTTTAATAAAAGCCAGCAGGATGCATTTCTCCCTTATGTCGAAAATGGGACTATAGTCCTGATCGGCGCCACGACAGAGAACCCATCGTTTGAAGTTATCTCTGCTTTGATGTCGCGCTCGAAAGTTTTCGTGCTTGAGCCGCTGTCAATGGATAGCCTGATAACCATCATGAGGCGAGCTCTAGTCGATCGCGAGAGAGGACTGGGGCACTATAACGTTGAAGTCTCTGATCAACTGCTTGAATCAATCGCCAATTACAGTGCAGGCGACGCACGATCTGCCCTTAATACGTTAGACCTTGCGGTCACGAATCTGGTAAAACCGGATCAAGAAGAAGTTGTTACGATGACAGCCGATGATGTGCAGCAAGCATTGCAACGCGCCCTGTTGCGATACGACAAGGCAGGCGAAGAGCACTACAACCTGATCTCGGCGTTCATTAAATCGGTTCGCAATTCAGATCCTGATGCGGCAGTATACTGGCTTGCGCGAATGCTCGAGGCGGGCGAAGACCCGATGTACGTCGCACGGCGCATCGTGATCCTGGCTGCGGAAGATGTGGGAATGGCCGATCCGCAGGCTCTGCCGGTTGCTAACGCCGCGATGCAGGCGACGCATTTGATCGGTTGGCCTGAAGCAATCTTTCCGTTAACGGAAGCGGCTATCTACCTGGCGCTTGCTCCAAAATCGAATTCGTCGAAAGCGGCATATCTTTCTGCCGCAAAGGATGCTCGCGAAACAGAGCAGTTGCCTGTGCCAATGCACTTGAGAAACGCTCCAACCGGATTGATGAAGGGATTAGGATACGGCGAAGGTTACAAGTACGCTCACAGTTACGACGAAGGTCACGCGGATATGGATTGTTTGCCAGAGCCGCTAAAGGATCGAAAATATTATCGCCCAAGTCCACGCGATAAAAAGCCAGACAGCTAGACGGAGGCGACAGTACTTTGATATGTCAGAGCTCAGGTGGAATCCGCTCTTAGGGCAGTGGGTTGTTACTGCCACGCACAGACAAGACCGGACGTTTCTTCCTCCTGCCGATTATTGTCCGCTCTGCCCGACTAAACCGAACGGCTTCCCGACAGAAATCCCGGCTGAAAACTATGACATCGTAGTTTTCGAAAACAAATTTCCGACCTTCAAGTCACGGCCTGCGCCGCCTGCCGTAGAAGGTGACGAACTGTATCCGGTCGAATCTTCACAGGGTTTGTGTGAAGTCGTCGTGTATACGCCGAATCATTATTCATCTCTGGCAAAAGAGAGCCTGAAAAAGCTCTATGACCTGATCCAGGTTTGGACTGACAGGTTTCGCGAGCTTGGCGAGAAAGAGTTTGTTAAGTATGTCTTTATTTTCGAGAACAAAGGTGAGGCGATAGGTGTAACGCTGCACCATCCTCATGGTCAGATTTATGGATTTCCCTTTGTACCACCATACGCGGAGCGTGAGCTTGCCGAATCGAAAAAGCATTTCGAGCAAACCGGCCGTTGTTTAATCTGTGACATTCTCAAAGACGAGCGGCAGGATGGACGTCGTGTTGTCTGCGAGAATGATGGATTTACCGCGATCGTGCCGTTCTTTGCGCGATATCCTTACGAAGTGCACATCTATTCGCGCAGGCACATTCAGGCAATGACCGAGTTCAGTAAAGAAGAGCAACGCGATTTGGCTGCGATACTGAAAACTGTTCTGGTGAAATACGATAATCTTTTTAATTATTCTTTCCCGTATATGATGGTTTTTCATCAAAGACCGACAGACGGCGGGGATTACGGTTATTATCATTTTCATATAGAGTTTTATCCGCCAATGCGAACCGCGACAAAGATGAAATATTTGGCCGGGTGTGAATCCGGTGCGGGAACGTTCATCAATGACACTCTTGCTGAAGAGAAAGCCGAAGAGTTGCGACAGGCGAATCCGAAGGCGATATTTCACGAGAAGGGAGAGTGCTAAATCGAATCGCGATGGCCGGGAAACTGTAGGGGCAGGGCTTGTCCCTGCCCGGATCGTTCGAAGCACGATAAAATTGGCTGGTAGCGAAGCGCTCTATTGCCTGCGGCAATCCGGGCAGGGACAAGCCCTGCCCCTACAAGCGCAATAAAGGTTCGATTTAGAAAATGATTTGGGCAATCAATACAGAAGTTTCTTCTGCACAGCTTTATTGTTTCTGGCTGGATATTCATTCTTTGGTTTAACGAATCGTGCGATTCAGGAACAGAGCGACGAAATCTCGGCAAGCGTATCGAAAACCACCTATACGAGCGGCGACACCATCGATGTTATTGCCACGATATCTCCTCAGATCAGTCGAAACTTGAAAAAACCTGTCGTCTCCTGGGCGACGACATCAGGACAAAGCGGGCGCCTTGATTACGGCGGGAACGAAAACCTCACAATAACGTTCGTAGCTCCTGATGTGAAGCGCCCCAGAACAGAGCAATTAGTTATAAAACTTTATGATTCTGACAAGTTTCTGGCAGAGCGTATTTCTGAAATGTACATACTCCCTAAAACAGCGTCTCCCATAGAGATTCCGATTGTCTTTTATGACCCTTTGAAAAGCATTCCCGCTCTCGAGCAGAGCCTTTCAACTAGAGGTTTTCAGGTATCGCACCTCGGTAATGTCATAGACAAGCAAGCGCTGCTTATGACATCGATATTTGACGATCAGGTTAGCAGACATCTTCAAAGCGGTGGTCGCGCCGTAATTTTGATTGATTCGAAAGATGCTCTACCGGACGTGTCTCCAATAAAAGTTAAGGCTCGATCTGATGAACCGAAAACGCGCATCTGGGTTAGGTCAGACGCCGAGCCGTTCAGCGAGGTTGCCAGCGACAAAGCTCTTGGAACAGAAGCGACTTCGATATCGCCGCGGTTTTACATCGGGAGCGTCAAAAAAGAGAATTACGATGATGTGATGGCTGGCGATTTTTCGTATGAATCGAAAGACGATCCGACCCTGGCTTTGCAAATGTGGGCCGCAGGTGGGCGAGCGTTCGTTACGACATTTCGTTTCGATCAATACGGATCGGACGCCTTTGCGACCTCATTACTTGACGCAATAATGCGATATACGATGAGTCAGCAGTTCAAACCGCATATGAACTGGCACATCCGAGAAGAATAATGAAGAAAGAGCAGACCGAAAAAGAAGACGGCAGGTATTTAATATTTTATTCATTTGAGGTTGAGTCAAAGACCGAAACCGCCGATTCAGATCAGATTGAGACAAGCCAGGATGACAACACCCCGGGAAGTTAGCGACAAATTCAAATCGATTTATAAAACCGATAGTCATATCTATCGTGCTCCCGGTCGCGTGAACCTGATCGGGGAGCACACCGATTACAACGAGGGCTTCGTGATGCCGGCGGCAATTGATTTTTATACCTGGGTTGCTATTTCAAACAGGAATAATCGCCGGCTCGCAATCTATTCAGAAAATTACTCCGATGCGGCTGAGATTGATCTCGATGATCACGCGCAAGTCCGAAGAAATAACTGGGCCGATTACCCTTTCGGCGTTGCCCTTACTCTTGAAAGAGCCGGATACACGTTGAACGGTGCGAACCTCTATATTAAAGGCGACGTTCCGATAGGCGCGGGTTTGAGCTCTTCCGCTGCGATTGAAGTAGCCACCGGCGTGGCAGTGACAGGGAACTCGGGAATCGAAATCAATCGGGCGGAATTGGCAAAGCTGTGTCAGCAGGCAGAACATCAGTTTGCCGGAACGCGCTGTGGGATTATGGATCAGTTCATTGCGTGCAATGCTCAGGCTAATCATGCATTAATGCTGGATTGTCGCTCGCTGGATTTCGAGTTGCTGCCTTTGCCTGAGAGCGCGAGTTTAGTTATCTGTAATTCCATGGTTAAGCACGAGCTCGCCGGAAGCCAGTACAACGCGCGCCGCGCGGAATGCGAAGCCGGTGTGCAGCATTTGCAGAAATCGCTGCCAGACGTAAAGGCTCTTAGAGATGTGGACCTGGGCGAATTAGAAAGATTTGGTAAGGATTTGTCGAAGGCTGTCTATAAGAGGTGCCGCCACGTAATCAGTGAAAATCAACGCGTCCAGGATGCTGCTGCGGCGCTGAAGGCCGGCGATTTAACGGAGTTTGGTAAATTCATGTATGAATCGCATCGCAGTCTCCGCGATGACTATGAAGTAAGCTGTGCAGAACTGGATATTCTGGTCGATTTGGCGGATGATATTGGTGGCGTCTATGGTGCGAGACTGACCGGCGGAGGGTTCGGTGGCTGCGTTATTGCACTGGTTGACGCGAAATCGGTTTCGACATTCAAAGATTTTGTTGCGGCCGAATACGAAAGAAAAGCCGGGGTTAAACCCGAGATATATGTTTCTAAGGCTGCAAATGGCGCCGAACAGATAACGATATGATCATCAATAGGCCAAGATGTTTGGAGAAGGCAGAAAAATTGTATGAGCGGATTGCGACTTGTAAACCCAGTTGAAAAAGTCGCGGGACCGTCGGCTAAAAACAAAAAAGAAAAGCAGGGGTTTTATCAGCTTCTGCTGGATAGAGTCGAACGGTTCTCCTCAATGGCATTGCAGGTCCTGCGAGATGGTGACTCCGACGCGATTCATCACATGCGCGTTTATAGTCGTCGAGTGCAGTCTGCCCTTGAAGTCCTTCCGAAAGAGCTTGACGTTCGCACCAGACCATT
The DNA here is from genome assembly GCA_035652355.1 of Blastocatellia bacterium. Lineage (GTDB taxonomy): Bacteria > Acidobacteriota > Blastocatellia > DASRDY01 > DASRDY01 > DASRDY01. The sequence goes on along the minus strand of DASRDY010000164.1, from coordinate 41,223 downwards.
ACGAAGACAATTGAGCCGTATTCGCAGAAGTTTGAACAAAGTTCGCGACTTTGATGTTTTCCTGAAAATTGTAAAGAAACGTCCTGCGACAGCGAAGAATAAAGAAGCATACGATCTTCTTTGCGATCACTTCTCGAAGGAACGAGAAAGAGTTCTCGAACGAATGCGGGAACGGCTGGAAAACCTTGGTGTCCGCGAGTTCCCGTCGAAATTCATTTCCGCAATCACCGATCCAGACTCCTCTTTGATAGTTGATGGGACCTCCCTGAGGGTGGAGCTGGCGTCGGTAGCCCGAGATGATAAAGCATTTGAACGAGCAATCGAAAATATAGAAGAGCACTGGCGTACAGTACGAGGCTTCATTTCAAATGCGTCCACTTTTTCGGAAAGCGAAAGGCTGCATGCTCTACGGATTGCAATAAAGCGATTGCGTTACATTGTGGAGCTGGCCGCGCAGATGAGTGATGTGCGCGCACGCACCGCAATTTCCAGGCTTAAATCACTGCAGGCGTCAATAGGTGAATGGCACGATTTGGAAGTGCTGGAGACTCGTATCATAAAAATTATCGCGCGCCCGGATTTCATAGCGAATGAACTGGATAACTGTCGCGTGCTCCATAATCTGATTGCTCAGTTACGCCGCCGCAAACTGCGAGTGTTAGTGAAAATCAAGGCGGAGCTGCTATCCGATGAACTGCCTGCGACAATTGACGGTTTGATGGATCAACTCAAACCGTATAGCGACTCAACCGATAATGCGGGTGTGATTCAAGCTGCTGCGCTAACCGAATAGTCTTTATGACAGGCGATCCAAATTCTTAACCGTTCTCTCGTTCACAACAGTTCCGGTATTCAATGTCGTTTTAGGTTCGATCAGAACAACGTGACATTCCTGCCCTTCGGCAATGGGCAAATGCTCGACCCCTTTGGGAACGATGATGAACTCTCCTGGATCAACATAAACATCTTTGTCACGAAAACGCATCAGCAGTCGTCCGCTCACGACAAGAAACAATTCGTCTTCAAGATCGTGATGATGCCAGATGAATTCGCCGCTCAGTTTTGCCAGCTTGATCTGCATGTCGTTAATGTCGCCTGCGACTTTAGGGCTCCAGCAATCTGAAAAGCTGGCAAAGGCCTCGGACAGATTGATCTTGCTGATAGTTGATGGATCCTGTGCCATATAAGTCTTCTCCTAAACAATGTCCAGAATCGCTTGTAACTGGGCGGCTAGCCCGCCATTTGCTGCGAACTTTCCATCAAATGCGGCAGAGCCTACCGTGAAACCATAAACGCCTGCTTCGGCAACGTCGCGAACTCTTTCGGCGCAATTGATATCACCTGCCGCAACAACAGGGACGCCGGCAGCATCGACTACTGCCCTTGTAAGTGCGGCCGGATCACCGTCTGACCACCTGTAAGCGAGCAAGTCCAAACCGTGAACACCGGGTAAAGACGCCAGCCGACATGCACTGCCGACAATTTCATCAAGCGTGCCTGCAAGAACACTCGGATGACCAATCACCTCGCCGGGAAAAGGGAAATATTTAATTCCTTTATCTCGTATTATGTCAGAGACCTGTTCTGCGCGAGTGCCGCCAAGCAGCATATCGACTTTCAGGGTAACCGCGGCCCGTGCGGAACGAAGTTCGTCATTTTCGTTCAGGCTTACAACTTCCATGGCAACGACTCGGTCGCTGTCGCGAATTGCGCTTACGACTTTCCCCAAATCCTCGATAGGCAGTCCGATGTCTTTAAAGCCAATGATTGACAACCCTGGCAAATCCGCGATTTCCACAACCCGCTCAAGCGCGTCAGGTACAGTCATGTCATTCTTGGTCAGCATGAAAATGAATTCGGGTTTAATTGGCATCCTGGTGCTCTCGCCGCCAGCGAATTATTTTGTCGAGAGAGTTCTTGCTCTTGTCATCAGCGCCGCTTGCAGCAGCGCGTGGCGAAGACTAGAAGGATCGGCAATTCCGCGACCCGCGATGTCGAACGCCGTTCCGTGGTCAACGCTCGTTCGAACAAAAGGCAAACCGAGCGTTATGTTCACGCCATGATCAATGCCCAGATACTTAACCGGTATCAATCCCTGGTCGTGATACTGCGCCACTACGATATCGAAATCCCCGCGTCTAGCGCGCATGAAAACGGTGTCCCCCGGCCACGGTCCTGTCGCATCGATGCCTTCACGGTGTGCCTGAGCAATTGCGGGAGCGATAATTTCTTTGTCTTCGTCACCGAATAGGCCATTCTCTCCCGCGTGAGGATTCAACCCGGCGACTGCCACGCGTGGACGATCAAACCCGAGCATTCGCGCGGCACCGTAGGCGAGTCGAATTGTTGCAAGTTCGCGTTCTGTTGTGATCGCGTCGACGATTTTACGAAGAGCAGCGTGCACAGTGACCAGTACCACTCGAAGCTCATCGTTCATTAGCATCATCGCTACTTCACCAGCTCCTCCGTAATCCGCAAGGATTTCGGTGTGTCCCGGATATTTGATTCCAGCGGCGTGCAGAGATTCCTTGTTTATTGGTGCTGTAGTGATTGCATTTACTTTTTCGGCGCGGGCCAATTCTATTGCTTTAATGATAGCGTCAAACGCCGCCTGTCCTGCTCTAGGGTTGACTTGTCCGATAGGCAAATCTTCAGGTAAAGCTCCACCTGCCTGGATCACGTCGATAATGAACGGGTCGCATTTAGCATCTTCAGATTTTAAAATGCTCCTGACGCTGATTGGCAAGCCTAGCTTATTGATGCTGCGTTCGATCATGCCGGCATCGCCAACGACTATCGCGGGCGGAAAGTCATCGGGTTGACTGAAAAGCTTTGCAATAATCTCAGGCCCAATCCCGCTGGGATCACCCATTGTTATCGCGATTGGGACCTGATGGCTATTAAACATAAAATCGATTCGGTTAATCGAACAATTTTGGGGTGCGCCGACCTGGCGGCGCTTTGGAAGTCTGTCTATAAACGTTCACATACGAATAAATGCTCGCAGTTCGAAGGGACTACCAAAGCGCCGCCAGGTCGGCGCACTCCAAAATGCCTACGCTACATCTGCTGCTTTCTTGCTCTCGGCTTTGCGACGAATGCGTTCTTCGGCCAGTCGGTCCGCCGCCTGGAACGGCAGTATGTTGTTGGCTTCGGCGCTTCGGAATATTGACAGCAGCGTGTCGTAAATATTCTCGACGCTGGATTCCATGCGCTCCTTCGACCAGCCTAATAGATCTACGCTTCCACTGATAATTCCGCCACCATTCACAACATAATCCGGAGCATACAAGATGCCGCGCTCGGCAAGTGCTGCGCCGTGGCGCTCTTCCAGCAATTGATTGTTTGCTCCACCGGCTACGATTTCCACGTTGAGTTGCGGAATCGTTTTGTCGTTAATGATTGCTCCCAGCGCGCACGGTGCGAATATGTTCGCGCGAACTTTGTAGATTTCGTCGGGCTCGACTGCAGTTGCACCAAACTCTTTCACTACCTTTTGAACACGCGCCGAATCAACGTCGGTGACAACCATTTTTGCGTCTGCACGATGCAACTCACGAGCAAGGTAATAACCGACGTGCCCGCAGCCTTGAATAGCAATCGTTTTGTCAGAAAGCTCATCCTTACCCCAGCGGTGCTTTGCGGCCGCCTGAATCGCCCGAAAAACACCGCGCCCGGTATACGGCGACGGATCGCCGCCTTTCGTCGCCAGACCAGCAACGAATTTGGTCTCTTTCGCGATTATCTCCATATCTTCGGGAGAGGTGCCGACATCTTCCGCAGTAATGTAATTCCCGCCAAGACGATCGATAAATCTGCCATGCGCGCGAAAGATTTTCTCGCGGTCGATCTCTTTTGAATTCGCGACGATTACTGCCTTGCCGCCGCCCATGTCCAGTCCTGCTACGGCATTCTTGTAGGTCATTCCTCTGGAAAGCCGCAACGCATCCATGATCGCGTCATCGCCGCTCGCGTACGGCCAAACTCTGGTGCCTCCGACTGCGGGTCCAAGAACGGTGCTATGAATAGCAATAATTGCGTAATAACCCGAAGCTGGGTCCTGGCAAAAGACTACACTCTCGTGTCCCAGCTTCTTTATTAATTCAAATGTTCCCATAGGTTCCTTTGTTTGAAAAAATCAAATCAAAGCATCTTGCGATAGACCACAAAGCCTGACCGTTCCGCGACTTTGTCATAAAGCCTCATCGCTGTCTCGTTAGTTTCGTGTGTCTGCCAATAAACACGCGGCGATCCGGCTATTCTGGCGCGTTCGTAAAGAGCTTCGATCAACGAACGCCCAACACCCTGCCCACGCGCAGCCTCAACGGTAAACAGGTCCTGCAGATAGCAGGTCGGTCCAATTGTAATAGTGCTGCGATGAAAAAGGTAATGAGCCAGCCCGACTATCTGGCGATCCGACACAGCCACTAAAGCATGAACAGGTTCGTATACGTCAAAGAAACGTGACCATGTCATCTTTGTAACTTCGTCAGGAAGCGCTGTCGCACCCGATCGTCCGTAAAATTGATTATAACCATCCCAAAGCGGTTTCCACTGATCGAAATCTTCGGGTTCTACGGAACGAACGGTCACAGCCATCTTATCGAAGTCTCCAATTTGCTTTGATTCCACGGTGTGTGGATGGACCTCCGGCAATGCACATATATGTAACGGATCAATCGCCGGTAGGTTTCACACCGGATCCTTCAACCATCAGGATAACGGTTCGCTCTGGCGCTCTGGGATAATGCATAACTCCTTTTGGGACTGTGAAAGCCTGTCGCGGTCCCAGTTCGACCGTCTTGTCTTCCAGTTCTATGATGAATTTTCCATCGACCACATAGAAGAACTCGTCCTGATCATCGTGCTTGTGCCAGTGAAATTCGCCCTGTACAACCCCGAGCCGCACAACACAATCGTTTACCTGCGTCAGAGTCTGGTTATACCAGGGCTCGTTGCAGGCATCGACCAGCTTTTGAACATCAATGTGCTCAAGGTGATTAAATCGGGTGTCCAGGTTTATTGAATATTCCGTCGCCATATTGCCTCCGTTATTCGGCTATTTTTTCTAGTCGTGGATTAGCGATCCTTGCGTAATCGGCCGTCTTCAATTCCAAAGATCTATCCAGCCGTGCGGCATTGAAATAGATTACATCGTTTTCCATCAATGCGGGATCGACGATCAGCGTCAGCTCCGGATTGAACGAAAACGGCAGAATCGTTCCGGAGACGCTTCCTGAGAGTCGTTCCGCGATCTCGGTTCCCGCGAATGATACGTATGTTGCTCCCATCAGACCTTTGACCGCATTAAGATTGACCCTGGCATCGCCAGGAACGACTGCCAGAACGTATCTGGTTACCTTTTTCCCCTGCTTAACGATCAGGATAATACATTTGGCGGCCTTCGACACGTCATTCCCTCGCATACCGCTGACGATCTCGGTTCTTCCTTCCGCTGGATGATCGATCAACCGATAAGTAGCGCCGTTTTGATCCAGAAGCTCAATTAACCGACTATAAGAATCCGTTTGATCCATGACTCACCAGATGAAGAAAACGTCCTGATCGAATTACCAGACCAGAAGGATAGGGCAGAAGCCGGCGGCAGAGAATCGATTTGTTCTCACCTTTATCTGTGATAATTTCTCACAGATGGCAAAAAAGGATTTATCCTCGCTGGATGCATTGCGCGCTTTTGACGCAGCTGTTAGATGCGGCGGATTCACTAAAGCGGCAGAAGAGCTTTGCGTCACTCACGGCGCGATCAGCCGCAGGGTAGCGCAGCTTGAATCCAGTCTGGGTACGCAACTGTTCGAGCGGCGCAATCGGTCTGTTTTTCTCACTGCTGACGGCAAGATTTTGGCGGAAGCTGTCAGCGGTTCGCTACAGCTATTGCGCGATGCAATTGAGCGCATTGGCGAGCCTCTGAATGATCGCCCTCTGGTATTTTCCAGCGAGCGGACACTGACGATGCGCTGGCTTATTCCCAGGCTGCCCTATTTTGAAGAACAGGAACCACGCATCCGTTTGCATATGTCAACCGGTGGTGGCTCAGTCGATTTTCAAGACGATCAGATCGATCTTGCGATACGTCGCGCCGATTTTCCTCTCGATCCAAAATGGGATGTGATGGACATCATGACAGAGCGCGTCGGTCCTGTGTGCGCGCCGTCGATTCTACGGAACAAACGCTTGCCGGATGCAGTACCTGCTCTTCATACTCGAACTCGTCGCGATGCGTGGTCGGACTGGATCAAATCGACCGATCAGAGAGTTCATTTTGGTGAAGCGAGATGGTTCGACAATTTTTATCTGAGCTTGCAGGCTGCGGTATCCGGACTGGGTGTAGCTATAGGACCGTTGGCTCTGGTTATCGATGATCTGCAAACCGGACGGCTGGTTGCTCCGTTCGGTTTTGTTCCGGATGGCAGCAGATACTGCGCAATTTCTCCACTGCCGATTGCCGATGACCAGCGAAAGGTAAAGTTCGTAAACTGGCTGCGCAACGAGGCTTCGCGGCTTTCGGATTCGTGACTGGTCGACGGCAGTTTCACGGCCGCATATCGCGCAGGTTGACGCGCTAATTTGACTCAACTCTGTCCTGCGATTATATTGCTTGTCCCGGTCAATTGGTCAATATATCCAGATTTGAGGTGAGTCAATGAGCGAAGCAGCCACGCAGGTTTCACTTTCGCCAGAAGAACTTGAAAAGCTCTGGGCGTCCCATATCGAAGGTGAATTCAAAACCAAAGATGTCGAAGCCACACTTGAAACAATGGTTGACGACGCTTATGTCAACCATATGCCGGTCAATACTGGAGGACGAGGCAAAGAAGAGCTTCGAGCGTTTTACCGCGACAACTTCATCCCATCGTGGCCCGATGATCTTCAGATGAGTCTGATCAATCGGCTTGTTGGTAAAGATCAGCTGATCGAAGAACTGAATTTGAAATTCACTCACGACAGAAAGATGGATTGGTTCCTGCCGAATGTGCCGCCGACCAACAAGCCTGTCGATATCGATCTGGTGGTCGTTGTCCAGTTTCGCGGTGACAAACTCTCTTGCGAACGGATTTACTGGGATCAGGCAACGGTCCTGAGACAGGTCGGGCTGCTAAGGGATTAAGCTGTTATGAGCGAACCGACAAAGAAATTCATTGCCGAGACAAACGAATGGCGAGCTTACCTCGTTGGCGAGAATGTTGAGATTGACGGAGAGGATCGGCAATGGATCATCCCCACCAAAGATTTGCCGGATTTTTACTGGCTGTTGGACAAGGTGAATGCCTATCTGAGCTTGAGCGCCTGGGAAAAGAGATAGTCCTACGATTTAACGGCCGCCATCTGTGCTTTCAGAATTGCCTCGACCAAGTCAGAATCGTTCTCCAGACGAAACATTTGATCACGACCGTAGTCCTTCTTTATCTCAAGGTCGGCGCCTTTCAGGGAATAGTAAAGAATTCGGTGCAGACCGATGCTTGTCGCACGGTCAGTACCGTTAAACAGCAGTCGCTTGTTAGTGATGTACAACGTCCCGCCGCAAAGGTTCTTCATTACGTGCAGAGAGATCTTCATTCGCGCGCCGTCAATTTGAATTGGGCGGCTCGATCGGCGGGACTCGAAATAACTGGCCTTAACATAAGCTGAGCAGGATTCCTCGGGTTGAAGAATAAGTGGTACTCTGACTTTAGGCAGCTCGCCTCGTTCTATGCGCCACAGCATTCGACAACGATCAAGGGCCGTCTGCGTTGACCTGTCGTAGCACACCTGGACCCCAAGATTATCAGCCAACGTTGAGAGCCGTTCGTCTTCTTCGGGCGACAGCCTGTGAATTGCCAGCACCTCTTCAACAGCCTGCTGCATCACAGTCTCAGCGTGTTTCTGGTATATGGCAGTCGCCGATGTTGCTGGTATCCGCAGACGAAGCATCAGAGTATTCAGATGATCCCGCTTTTCCTGAGTCATAAACCGATAGGACAGGGCGGCTTTAACTTCAGCTTCGTAGATGGGATGCAGCACGACGCTCATCAACTGGTTGACTTCTTCATCGCTAAAGAAGAACAAGGTTTGTAGGTGCCGCAACTGTTCCAGCTTCTCTTCCGACAGATCACCGCCCTGAACAAAATGACGAAGCACTTTGCGATAATAATTTTTGAGTCGCGGTTTTGCGCGTTCAAAGCTGACTTCGTAATCCAGTAAAATCTCGGCTATGGCGTCCGGCGGCAATGCGAGGATTGGAACACTGGCCAGACGGTTCTGGATTTCAAGATAAGCGTTCTCTTCGACCTTTTTATTTAGAACCCGTTCAATAAAGTTTGCACGTTTCAGATCCAGTATCTGCAGACCATTCATACGTGCCTCCCATCAAGTGAGATCCTGCGACATTTCAGGATCAAATAAACCCGAGCGCGGCGGTGCCGGGTACAGCTTGGGGACATAATAACATTGGAGTTAAATATTGTATCGGCCAAAAATTTGAATCGTCAAACCGTTATCTGATCCTAGGAGATGTGATTAATAGTACCCGATCTGTGGTGCCGAGGGCGGGACTCGAACCCGCACGGGAGTTGCCCCCCAAAGGATTTTAAGTCCTTTGTGTCTACCAATTCCACCACCCCGGCGTAGGTCTGAGTCGGGGATTCTAGTTGAAAGCTAACCGCGTATCAACTCGATTTTCAGAAATTTGCTTCTAGGACTTAGCGATATGTCTCGCTGAGTCTTATCCGTCGCCCGGATTCACTTACGATCTCTATGCTCAAATCCGTGGCCTTGCCCACCGAAAAATTGCCCAGTCGTTCGGCCCACTCGATTATCACAACAGAATTCGGTTCGCTGATGATTTCATCGAGTCCCAGGCTGTACCAGGTATCGCTGCTGGGTTCTAACCTGTAGAGATCGATGTGATAAAGCCGCAATCTTCCTTTATGCTCGTTAATCAATGTAAAAGTCGGACTGGCAACATCGGCCGGATCGATGCCGAGACCCGCAGCCAAACCTTTTGCAAATACCGTTTTGCCGGCGCCCAAATCTCCAGTCAAAAGAAAAATCGTCCCCGGCGCGACTTCTTCGCCGACTTTGTAGCCGAATTCAAATGTCTCTTCCGGCGATTTGCTGATAAACGTTGTTGGTTCAGGCATTGGGTAGGGCTTCCGCTGGTCTATGGTTTTTCATTATCACCACCGATCGTCAAGATCGCTTCGCTTAAACTTCTGGTGATGTCAGTCGCAATTAACGACCGGACACCTGATTTCTCCGCTGCAATATTTCCGGCCAATCCATGCAGGTAGACGCTTGATAACACTGCCCCTAAGTGCAGCTGTGTCTTTTGCGCCAGCAATCCCGCAATGATTCCAGTTAGTACATCTCCTGCTCCTGCCGTGCTCATCCCGCTATTGCCGGTCGGATTGACATACACCTGACCGTCCGGCGAAGCAATGATTGTTCGCGCCTCTTTTAAAACCAGAAAAACAGAATGCGCGGTAGCAAAATCTCTCGCGATTTCGGTTGGTCTCTCCTGAATCTCTGAAGTTTTAAGACCGGTCAGTCTGGACATCTCGCCAGGGTGGGGCGTCAGAATCAGCGGAAGCTCGTCACTACCTTTCAACTCACCGGGCCAGGGGGATAACGAATTCAATCCATCGGCATCTATAATCACCGGCACGGTCCGACGGTTGATAATTTCGCGAACAAACGCGCGTGTGCTTTCTTCCGCAGAGGAAAGTCCGGGGCCAATCGCAAGAACATCCACTTTATCCATCAACTCAACAGCGCTTTCAAGCGCCTGATGCGAGATCGAGCCTCGATCAGTTTCCGCCAACGGTTCGGTCATAACCTCGGGAATCACTCTTTGAGCAATTACATCCTGAGCGGATGCCGAAGAAGCAATCGTCACAAGACCCGCGCCAGATCTGAGTACTGCCTCGGCCGTCATGCACGCCGCTCCCGTTTTACCGCGCGATCCGGCAATCACCAGGACATTGCCGACCGCTCCTTTGTGCGAATAGGGGGCGCGTCGCGATTGCGTCAGATAAGCCGCGATGTCCTGCCTTTCCACGAGATTCAACGATGATCCGGATGCCTCAATTAAATCTTCCGGCGACCCAATCGGAGCAATCGTTAGCTCTCCACCTGCAAAACATGCGGGTGAGAGCACATTGACCGGCTTTGGAGAGGTAAAAGTCACCGTACAATCCGCTTTGATGTGCGGATCGAAGGCCAAAGCCGAATCGGCGCTGAGCCCGGAAGGCAAGTCGACTGACAAGATCGGAATGGGACAAAACTCGGCAAGGTCTTTGATAATGATTCCGTATAAACCTTCGGCAGGCCGATTCAGTCCGGTACCGAGGATTGCATCAACCAGCAGATCGTACTGTTCCAGCACGTTGTAGATCGTGCGCCAGTCATTACTAGTCTTAACCTCGGTGAATGAGAGTTGTCCAACATCATTGCTCTCTTCTTCAGAAAGCTTTCGTGCGATTTCAAAATTGATGCGAGCGTCGCCTTTTGTCGTGTTTAATTCGCCAAGAAGAAAAAGATCGACGCTCGAGCCGCGTTGCCATAGTTGTCTGGCGACTACCGCGCCGTCGCCGCCGTTATTACCGCGGCCACATACCACAATGACCCGAAGGTCAGAAGGGTCTCCAAACGATTTCGTCAGCAGAGAGAAAACGGCTTGTCCGGCGTTTTCCATTAATAGTGTGCCGGGAATGTTGTATCGTTCGGTGGTCAGGCGGTCCACTTCGCGCATCTGGCCAGCGTTCAGAACCTTCTTCATAGCATCGCATCATAATGTAAGAGTGAAATGTTGCCAAGAACCCGGGAGCGCGCGTCCGGGTGCCAGGGTTGGGAGCGACTTGGGTTAGCATCCTAGCTAAACCTCGGCACGCCAGACGCGTGCGTCCCAGGAATCAGATTTTTTCTTTCGTCATAGAGCGCGATTGTGTATTCTAGCCCGGACGCGGTCTTTATTCTGTTCCTTGTAATTAATCATGCGAAGCAAACTGCAGCGACCGCCAAGGAGATGAGCCAAATGAATTGCCCCAGTTGTGGCGCACCAAATCGCGATACCAGTAGATTCTGTTCGAAATGTGGCGGCACGTTAACGGCAACGGCCGAGCCTCCTTCAAATCCGAATTTAGGCGCCAGCTATCCCAGTGTTTATCAACAGCCGGGAATGTCGACGCCGCCACCAAATATGGGAATGCAACCGGCCAACAGCGGATTGCCTTATGCTCCAGCGCCAAGCGGCACAATCGGGTTTGAGCGTTCAATCGCAACTTCAATCATTCTCACACTGGTCACCTGCGGCATTTATGGTTTGGTGTGGTTTTACGCGGTCGGCAAGGATATTAGAGATTATCTTGGCCGTGGAGATCCGAATCCTGGAATGGATATTCTGCTGATGATTGTAACCTGTGGAATATGGGGATTGTATATTATGTACAAGTACCCGACCCAGATTAACGAGATGCTGCAAAAACGTGGACTGCCAACCAATGATAATTTACCGCTAATCTCGATCATATTGGGTGTTTGCGGTCTGGGTATAGTCTCGCTGGCGATGATGCAGTCAGAGTTAAATAAGCTTTGGCAATCGCCACAAAGATAGCGAAACGCAGGTGGTTCCGGTACAAATAATGTAAATGGGGTTATTGTTTTCGAAATTGAATTCGTACCGCGACAGGCTGAGCCAGTATTCACACACGGAAAAAGGCTCGCAGGTCTTCATCTTTACACTTCTCAGCGCGGTATTCCTGACCAGCTTTCTTTACAACGCGCCCGACGTTCCTCATTTTACGGTTTGCATTTTTAAGAACCTGACTGGTCTTGATTGCCCCGGCTGCGGTTTGACACGATCGTTTTGCGCGCTCAGCAGGGGAAACATCGCTAAAGCATTTTATTTCAACAAGCTTGGACCATTCTTGTACGTTGTTTTTGTCTTTGCCTGGCTCAGGGCACTTTTCACGATTTTGCGGTTTGATCGTGTGGCGAGCGCCTGCGGGCAGGTCATTATGCGATCTCAGCTTGGTAGAATCGGCCTGGCCGCGTTTGTCGTATACTGGATTGCCCGAACCGCGCTGCATTTTGCCGGCTATCAGTTCTGAGGCATTGATAATCTAACATCCCAAATTTGTGACGGCTATCACGAATCGGCTCAAGCAGTTAGGCGCTAGGGCAGAACTAGGGTTACCCCTATGCGAATATAAGGATTTCGCCTGATTCCCCGCAAGCCGGTGTTAGTTTATTATTCCGCTCGTAAGGTTGGATTGGTTCTCCCAATAGTAGTTTACTAAGAACGGCGGGAGCGTCCGAGTCAATCGGAAACTCCCGCCAAATTATTTTAAAGCCCTCTCCCCAGATGGTCTTTATACAACCAGTTTTTTCCTCCTGACCTGCCGGTAAGCCGGAGATCGGAAAAATCCCTCGACGATGATATCTTTACGGTAATCTTTCCGTGCTTTTTCATCGATAACTACGAGGTACAGTTTGGACTCTCTTTTTTGTGAGTCCGAGGAGCTTTCCGCCTGGCGGTTTGTGTGGCCCTTCTCCCCTGGCCGCATAACCTTCTATGCTGAAGTCTGTTATTTTCCGATTTGCCATCACGGCCGGATTTATCCAACATCATCAACTAGACTTCAAATGCTCCTGCTGTTAATAATTGACTGAGCCAAATCGACCGTACTGATCCAAACAGTGAATTATCCCCTGGATTGAATGTTGGAGGTTTAGCTGATGAATTATCGAGGACGAATCAAGGGTAGCATAGTTGTTTTCGAAAATGACGCGCGTATCCCCGACGGCGCGGAAGTCATGGTTACACTCGTGGCCAAAAACCGCCTTGCCGATTATGCTGGTGTGCTGCTTCAGGACGATGTCGAAGAAATGCGCAGGTTGATAATCGAAATGCGTCAGCCTCTGGTCGAAGAAAAGGTCTGCTGATATTCTTTATACGGACAAAACAAGCATAATCGAAATTTAACTCTGGGGGTAAAGACTAAGTGAAATACCTGCTGGATGCCGACACGTGCCTGGCGTTCTTGGCCGGCCATCCGAATGTCGTTGCGCGGACGTTGCCGCTAAAGGATGCTGAGCTGGCAACGTCTTTCATTACAATTGCCGAGTTGTACTTCAGTGTTTATAGCACGAACAGGACGAACGAAAATCTAAAGAAAGTCAGTGACTTTGCCAACTGCCTGCAAATCCTTTCGGGCGACAGAGAGACGGCCGAGATCGCGGGCCGCATCAAAGCGGATCTGCGGCGCAATGGGCATCAAATCGACGAAGCAAGTCTTCTGGTTGGTTGTATGGCTTTGCGATATGGTTTGATTCTGGTTTCTAATTCAATGCGTCGATACGAACACATTCGCGGAATACAGATGGAAAACTGGATCATCTGACACGAACCGATAAAACGTCCATCTAATTAGCTTGTTCATGCATCTATAGTTCAGACCTGGCTTATAATGGGTCGCGTACTGAGACGAGTCTTTTTAAATTCCAATCGACTGGACTATAGATGAAAATAAGACTGTTCGTTCCGGAAACTAATCATCGTCCTTTGCAGCGGCTGAAGTCCTCGGCCTCTGCCCTGGTTCTGGCGTTTCTTGTCAGTGTAACCGCATTTGGCCAAAGGCTTCCATTGCCAAGGCCAGGAGGCAACAGTACTGAAACGCTGATCGATACAATAAACTACACCAGGAGCGCCTACCAGGTTGAGCTCTTGGCCGTTTCCACTTATGAAGCTGCCCTGAGTACGCCTTACCTTAAAGGCGAAACCCAAAGCCGCGTTCAGCAATTTTACGAAGATCATAAAAAACATGCAGAGACGCTTTTGAGCATGCTGGATCAACTGGGCGGCAAGTCAGACGATATAAAACAGATTAAAAAGAACTATAACTGGCTCGAATCAGAAAAGGACGTCCTCGATCATCTGGTCAAAGCCGAAGATAATAGCGAAAAAGAACTCTCGACTGACGCCAAAAAGACGAAGAACCGGAGCGCAAAGAAGATGTTCGAGCAACTTCGCGACGAAGAGCGCGCTCACTTAAAAACTTACGAATCTTTACGGAAAACGGCAACGAAATAGTGGTCGGTGTTCGGAGCGAACTTTTACCGAATCGTGAATCCTTATCCCCATTTTTTCTTCGTCTGTGTCTCTCATCAACCCCGGAACGCTTCCATGTACTTTGTTCCTGATCCGGTATTGAAGAGGACCACCGTTTCGCCTCGATCAACTTTGCCTTGCTCGATCAATCGGCGCAGAACCGCCAGACAGGCGGCGCCTTCCGGAGCCGTGAATATTCCCTCGGCGGAACCAATCTCTGTCACCGCCGCCATGATTTCAGAGTCAGGAACACCAACTGCAGCTCCGCCGCTCTTGCGAAGAATGTTCAGCATTATGAAGTCGCCGATTGCTTTTGGAACCCTTAGACCGGCAGCCACCGTATGGGCATTTTCAAATTCCGGCGCTTCGTCCAGTCCCTGCTCGAATGCCCGAACGATTGGAGCACAGCCGTCAGATTGAACCGTGACCATTCGTGGGCGCTTTGATCCGATCCAGCCCATCTCTTCCATTTCATCAAAGGCCTTCCACATCCCGATCAGACCCGTTCCGCCGCCTGTTGGATAGAGAATGACATCTGGCAATGTCCAGTTCATTTGTTCGGCCACCTCGTAACCCATGGTCTTTTTGCCTTCGATGCGATATGGCTCTTTTAAAGTCGAAACATCGAACCAGCCTTCTTTGTCCTTTCTCGCCGCGACTTCTTTGCCGCAATCGGTAATCAGTCCGTTAATCAAGGTCACGTGTGCGCCGCATTGCTCTGACTCGACGCGATTTGCCTCTGGAACATCCTTCGGCATGAAGATGAATGATTCCAAGCCCGCGCACGCTGCGTAGGCGGCAAGAGCGCCTGCGGCATTTCCGGCAGACGGAATGGCAAGTTTTTTTACTCCTAATTCCTTTGCCATGGAAACGGCCATGCATAGTCCTCGGGCCTTGAATGATCCCGTCGGGTTCAACGATTCGTCTTTTATGAAAAGGTTTTTCATTCCTAGCTTTTCGCCGAGCCGCTTTACGTGCGTGAGAGGAGTGAATCCTTCGCCGAGGCAGATTGCATTTTCAGGGTTCGTGACGGGCAAAACCTCTTTGTAACGCCACAGAGTTGGCGTTCTTCCCGACAAAGATTTTCTATCCAGTTCCTGTGATGCTTTTTTCAGATCATAAATAACCAGCAACGGTTTTCCGCATTCCTTGCACAGATTATAAAGCCGTCCCGGCTCATAAGTTGTCCCACATTTTGAACACTGAAGATGAGTAACGTTCATTGCGACCTTTCCTTATAAAATCCCGATTTGAATTAATAAGAAGAAATGATGATCGTAACCGTTGGGAGAGAAAAAGTAAAATCGCGATAACTATGCGGTACGCGCCGAATTTGCGAAAAGAAGTGGAGGAAAAGAGCAACGGACGCGGATCTTACGGATGCGACGGATTACGACGGACCTGAATCCATGAAAATCCGCTTGAGCCGCGTCACCAGCGTCCTATGCTCTTCTTTGTCTCAGACTGGTCGTCCGCGATCTCAGTGCGCGGGCTGGAAGAGCGCAAACACCGCTCCCTGCGGGTCGGCCAGAACCGCCATTCTGCCGACGCCTTCCATTGTCATTGGAGCTAAATAGACATTTGCGCCGCCAGACTTTGCCTTGTCGGCCGTGGCATCACAATTCGACGTCAGGAAATAGGCCATCCAGTGTGGAGGAACTCCTGGCTGACGATGCTGGCTCGGCGGAACGCCGCCGATGAATGCTTCGCCGTTCTGTATGTGAAGGTAGCCGGAAGGATCATTTTCGCCTGCTTCAATCTTCCATCCGAAAAGCGCCGAATAAAACTGTTTAGCGCGGTCAATGTCGTCGGTGCTCAGATCAGCCCAGCACATCGTGCCGTCAACGCCATTGATGCCGGTACCGATGTGGCTCTTCGGCTGCCAGATTGAAAATACGGCTCCCGTGGGATCCTGTAATACGGCCATCCGGCCAAAATCGTACACGTCAAAGGGTCCCGCCAGAACATTGGCGCCCAGATCTTTAGCTTTATTCAAACTCTCGTCCGCGTTGTCGACGCAAACATAGATCATCCAGTGCGCGGGAACTCCGTGCTCTTTCTGATCCGGTCTCAATGTGTAACAGGCGGCAGCATCGCGGCCCTCTAGTTTGAACATTGTGTAGAATTCGTTTGGTCCCATTGGGAAATCGTTGACTTCCCATCCGAATACAGAGCTGTAAAAGCTCTTCGCTGCGTTTTGGTCAGTTGTGCCGAGCTCAATCCAGCAGAATGAACCGGCCGGGTGTTTCTCTATGTTTGGCATGGGCGCATATTAATTTATTAAGGACGGCAGAGTCAATTAACGTATTTGTAAAATTACGCCCGGCAGCGCCAGTGTCTCGCTTGCCTTGTGTTTTTAAAGATTCTGGGTAAACAATGTAAACGATACGCTGATAGGAGGTATGCACGCTGGACGCCTGCGCTGCCAGGATATGAACTACAGACTTGTCGCTCTGGATATAGATGGCACACTGCTGAATTCAACGCGCGAAGTTACCGAACGAACTCGCAAAGCGCTGAACAGCGCGATTGCAAACGGCGCAACGGTATCTCTGGTAACAGGTCGGCGATTCGCTTCGGCCAGATTGCTGTCCCTGGAACTGGGACTTCAGTCTCCGCTGATATCGCATAATGGAGCCCTGACAAAAGACGCGGCCACGCTCGATGTAATTGATTACCATCCGCTGCTGACGAGCATTGCCCATCAATTGATCGACATCGGTCACAAGCAGAATGTCGACTTTATTCTTTGTGAAGATCCCGTGGGCCTGGGCAAAGTCGTGGTTGAGAAGCGCTCGCTCGAGCGGAACCCTCGACTTAATAACTATGTCAACTATGTAAAAGAATATGGTCTTTCGTTGGAGGTCGTAAACGATCTGCTGGATTACCAACTCACTGACGTTATACAAGTGATGTATACGGGTACGGTTCAGAAGATGGAAGATCTGAGCAGCCTGATTGAACGAGAGATAGGGAACGAAGCCAGGCGGCAATGGACGACTTACAGGGAGGCTGACATGACCATTCTGGACCTTCTCAATCCCGTCTGCTCAAAAGGGCACGGCGTAGCAGCACTGGCTCGTTCGCTAGCTATTCCAAGAGAGCAAGTGCTGGCAATCGGGGACAATTTTAACGATGTTGAGATGCTGAAGTACGCCGGACTGGGGATAATAATGGGGAATGCTGAGCCAGGACTAAAATCGCTCGGATTTACCGAAACCGCAACAAACGATGAAGACGGAGTTGCCCTGGCCCTTGAAACGCACGTTCTTTAGGGATGGTGGTGTCCCCTCACCTCTATTGCTCTGACCCGGACGGCAACTAAGACCTTACGGCATCATTGCCGGACGATTTGCCTTGATTAAACGAGGCTTCAGCCTCTCTGGGTCGACAGCCGTGTTACCGTTACCCGCCACCTGTTTCCGCTCGGCCCAGCGAATTTTCATCTTTTCCGATATTGCGTTTCGTTGCTCAATCGTCATTCTGCGTTTTGGTCTGGCTGCCGCCGCTGCGGAAATTTCACCACGGTTACCGCTTATTGCCTCGTTTTCAGGCGCGCCTTTGCTCTGAGTTCTACTGCTTCGGATATCGCCTTTTAGCTGGGCTATCTGGGCATCAAGAGTGCCTCTTAATGACTCCAGACGCGCAAGTGCCAATTGCATAATCCTGCCTTCAGATATGCTCATGTACTTCCTCAGTTTTTGTAAGTAAATTTGGGCAAGGGAAGTCTACCACAACAATGGCGGCCCGGGAAAGCAACTCTTTATTCATTTGGCCGGAATATGTGGAAGAATCGTGATAATTTGTATAAGGATTCGTAGTGGAAGGCTATGATCGGTAATTCAATCGACGCATACCATCGACGATCATAACCGC
Source organism: Blastocatellia bacterium (assembly GCA_035652355.1). Classification (GTDB taxonomy): domain Bacteria; phylum Acidobacteriota; class Blastocatellia; order DASRDY01; family DASRDY01; genus DASRDY01. The sequence goes on along the minus strand of DASRDY010000164.1, from coordinate 23,243 downwards.
GATCGGTGGAAAGAGAAAGATGCCGGTGATTGAACCACGGTCAAAATTCAACAACGAAGATATGTCTATAAGATCACCGACAAGTGATCCCAGCGCTAACGAAAGCCCGTATCCGACAATTATAAACGCCACCGCCGCCCCTCTTGAATAAGGCTGAATCGGAGCTTCGTACTCTTTTATAGAGGGAACTCGCGGTCTGTAGGTATACTTCTCGAAAGAACTCCTTAAGGTTACCACCATATAAAAAGTTCCGCAGACCGCTAGAACACTTAACGCAATATAGCCTGTTGAATCGAGCCCCAGTACGGGCTGAGCAACCGCGGTTATGAAAGTAGACAAGAACAAAGTGGTCACAATAACGACCGCCGGAGCGCGCGTGTTAACATCCTGCCTGAATCGCTCGACTTCTCTCCTTACATGCTCGTTCTCACGTCTCGCTCTTGCCAGTCGTTCGGCTACTTCGTCGCGCAGTACCTCGCCCCGGTCATAGCGCGAGCGAAGATTTGGATCACTCAGTATCCTATAAGCTTCTGTAATTATTGAAAATTCCTGGTTGGCTTTTGGGCGCAAACTTACGTCCGGATGCCGGGTCCGTGCCAGTTTCCGGTAAGCCGATTTAATCTCTTTTTGACTTGCCGTGCGGGGAATTCCGAGCACGCGATATGGATCTTCCATAACCTCTTGTCGCTTCGCGCCTCTGCTCAACTATATATTCATTTTACCAAGCTTGCAATTCCACTGCCAATCCGTCGGAATGAAATATCGTAACTATTGCGATGAAAATTCTGTTCAATTTAAATCGTTTGACCCCGCGCGGGTAACAATTGTTCCTCATCCGTCGACATGCTATTCGGCAAAGTAACATCTGTTTGATTCCGATATTTCCACGAGTCGCCCTGCTTGGATTTCGACCGAAATTTCGACCGAAATAATGTTTCCTCCGGGCGCTGAGAACAGCGAGATTGCAAGCTTTTTTAAGGCGCTTTACCCCGCCTATCAACTGATTGTCCTGCGGGTAATTCTGCAACTATCTCGTAAGTTGGACGAATTTGGGTAATGACAAGCTGTAAACAGCCGGTCTAATAACACTCCGGAAAACCCTCGCGAACGAGACTCTGAAACATCCTGCTCGCGAAAATTTGAAACCATACTCGATAGGTCAATAGTTCGTTCTATCTTGTCTCTCCAAAAGTGATAATGTATTTTCTGAGTTGGCTCGATTCCAGGAGAGTGAGTTTCGTTGCAGGACAGAAACCAGCCAGTCTTCTACGATCCAAGAGGAGTTAGAAGCAAGCGCACCAAACGCGCTAGCTTCATTATTGGCAGCATCAGTACGGTGCTGGTTTTGATCGCCATCTCAAGTGTTCTGGTAAACCCGTTCTTTCCAAAGGTTAATTTGCGACCAATTGCGGGTCTGCCGTCTATTCCTGATGCAAAGCCTCAGCTGCCGCCGAAGCCAGTGCCGCCCGGCAAGCAGAAGATAGAGAGGTCTAAAAACGCCCTGACACAGGTTTTATCAAAGACAAGAGTACCGCCCGCAAGAAGGCCCTCTCAGATCAAGGTAACGGCTCCGCCTCCTGCTGTCACGATACCGGTCGGTAATACCCAGACCAAACCGCTCTCAATAGGTTTTTACGTAAATTGGGACGATTCGAGTTATGAATCTTTAAAGCGCAACCTCGGACAGCTTGACTGGGTAATACCTGAATGGCTGCGCATGCAGGACGGACCCGATCCGTTGATACGCGAGGTTGATCCAAAGGCTCTGGATTTAATGCGACGCGTCAGCCCGAAGACTCCGATCCTTCCCATGATCCATAATTCAACGGAAGGCGTCTTTGATCCCGGCCTTTTGTCGCGATCGATTGCGGATGCTGCTTCACGAACGCGACTCGCGAATGCATTGACTCAGTTTGTTCAGGAAAACTCTTTTGGTGGAATCTGTCTTGATTTCGAAGAAGTCCCTGCCGAATCGCAAGATAATCTGCTTGCTTTTATTAAGGAGCTTCACAGCGATTTTCAGCCCCATGGTTGGATCGTCACGCAGAACCTGCCATTTGATGATCCCAGCTGGAACTACGCCGCGTATGTGTCGAACCTGGATTACGTTATGTTGATGGCATACGACCAGCACTGGACTACCAGTCAACCAGGTGATATTGCAGGTCTGGATTGGTTTCAGTCAAAGCTGGCAGAGCGAATGCGAGTCCTGCCTGCTAACAAAACTATCATCAACATCGGCGGATACGGTTACGATTGGGTAAAGGGTGGAGACACAAACGAAGTGACGTTTCAGGCCGCGATCCTGTCGGCGCGCGATTCGCTGGATTCACTGGATGAATTGCATTTCGATCAGCCGGGACTAAATCCTCATTTCTCATATATCGAGGAAGATGGATCACAGCACACTGTTTGGTTTTTAGATGCGGTTACTGCATATAACCAGATAAAAGCAGCGCGTGCTTATAACCCGAGTGGATTCGCGTTATGGCGCCTTGGATCTGAAGATCCATCTCTTTGGTCCATTTTTGGATCGGCGCAGATGGACAACGCTCCTTCGAACTTAGGCGAGATTAAGTCCGGATACGACGTCGACTTTGAAGGTGATGGAGAGATCCTTCAGGTTGATCCGCCGCAGGATGGCGCTCGGGATATCAAGATTGATCCTGACACGGGATTTATTTCAAGCGAGCTATACACCAAGGTTCCCTCATCGTATGTTGTACGTCGAACGGATTATCGCCCCGGCGAAGTCGCTCTTACGTTTGATGATGGTCCAGATCCCATCTGGACGCCAAAGATTCTGGATATCCTGAAGGAGAAAAACGTCCACGCGACGTTTTTTATAATTGGCAGAAACGGCGAAGATCATCCGGAACTGTTACGTCGCACCCTGGCCGAAGGCAACGACATCGGTAATCATACGTTCACTCATCCAAACCTGGGCGAGATTCCAAAACCGGTCATGAAGCTGGTCACCGATCTGGAATTGACGACCACACAAAGATTGATCGAATCTGTTACCGGCCGATCAACCATTCTTTTCCGACCGCCATATTTTGGAGATGCAGAGCCGTCAACTCCCGACGAAGTCGAGCCGGCCGTTATCGCAAAAGACCTGGGCTATATCATCGTCGGATTAAGAGCCGACGCCGAAGACTGGAAACGCCCCGGCGTCGATGCGATAGTAAACAAGACAATTGCAAGCGTCACTGATCCGGATCCTGAACGCCGTGGACAGATTATCCTATTGCATGATTCTGGCGGTGATCGGGAGCAGACGGTCGAGGCGCTCCCCTTGATAATCGATCAATTGCGCGCGCGCGGATTTCGTTTTGTCACCGCTTCAGAATTGGCCGGGATGAGCAGAGATCAGGCGATGCCGCCGCTGTCACCGAATCAGAACGTGTTTGCGCGTTCGAATGCGATTACGATCTACGTTGTATCCATCATCGGCTGGATACTCCACTGGATCTTCTGGATTGGCATCGTTCTGGGCATCGGGCGACTTTTATTTATCGGGTCTCTGGCGTTAGCGCAGTGGATGCGATCGCGGAAACGCGATGCAACACATGCAGGAATCGACTATAACCCGTTCGTGTCCATCATTGTTCCCGCCTACAACGAAGAGAAGGTGATTGCCAGCACGATTGAGAGCCTTTTGGCCTCGACCTACCAGCATTTCGAAATCATTGTTGTCGATGATGGATCGCCTGATAAGACAAGTGAAGTCGTTCGGGAGCGATTTGGCAATGACCCGCGTGTACAGCTCTTTACCAAGGAAAATGCGGGCAAAGCAGAGGCTTTAAATTACGGATTGAAACGCTGCAAAGGCGCGGTGATCGTCGCGCTGGATGCGGACACAATCTTCACGCCTGAAACAATTGGCGCGCTGGCCCATCGATTTTACGACAAGCACATCGGAGCAATTGCCGGCAACGCCAAGGTCGGAAATCGGATCAACCTCTTAACGCGCTGGCAGGCGCTTGAGTACATCACTTCGCAAAATATGGATCGACGCGCTTTCGCGAGTCTGAATTGCATTACAGTCGTGCCCGGGGCTGTGGGCGCCTGGCGACGTGACTTGCTCGAACAAGCCGACGGATTTGCCTCCGACACGCTGGCTGAGGATCAGGATTTAACGCTCAAGGTCAGGAAGCTCGGTTACAAGATTGGATATGAGGAAAATGCCGTTGCGTGGACCGAAGCGCCGGATACTGCCAGAGCATTAGCCAAGCAACGGTTTCGATGGTCGTACGGAACTTTGCAATGTATGTGGAAGCACCGAAACGCCTTATTCAATCCTAAATATGGCGCACTGGGATTTGTTGCAATGCCTAACGTGTGGGTCTTTCAGGTTCTGTTTCCACTGATCTCGCCAATAATGGACTTGACTCTTATTTATTTAGGCGTCCGCGCAATCCTTGAGAAAATTGCTTCGCCTGAATATTCAAGCGGCAACTTTGAACAAGTGCTTTTCTACTACTGCCTGTTCCTGGCGATTGACTGGATAGGCGCGGCCTTCGCGTTCATGATGGAAAAGCGCGAATCCTGGGGGCTGCTGGCGTGGCTGTTTCTGCAACGATTCTGTTATCGCCAGATCATGTACTACGTGATGATTAAGTCAGTCTATTTCGCAATCCGCGGCGCGATCGTCGGCTGGGGCAAATTAGAAAGAAAGGCCACAGTCGAGGCTCGGCCATAGCGGCTTCCGATCGATCTACCTCAACGCTGGCTTTCTATGCGTTTTTGTGAGCATCGTTTTTTATGCTCGCTCGCAATTCCTCGATCATCGCGCTCAATTGATCCAGGCGGCCCAGGATTTCGAAATGCTGCCTTTCGTCGGCTGGCGGGGTTTTGCTTTTGATAAAGAAAGTTCCGCCGGGCTCGATGGTGCAACTGTCGATATCATCCAGGTCTGAAAACCCCTGGCGATGTGCTACTGTTCTGAGTTCTGATTCCGTCAACAACTCTTTCGCCAGAGCCTGCTGATCGACCTTGCCTTCTTTAATTAACGTTGTTGGTGAGCCTTCGAGGACTTCATCCAATCGCCGGTGCCTGAACAGAAAGCGCACTACGAAGTAGTTCATAGTCAGAAGTGTAGCCGCGCCGATCAGACCCCCGGTTACCGAATTATCATCGCCGATGATGGCGTTTTGCACGGTATTCGAAAGGGAGAGCAAAACGACCAGATCAAAAGGATTAAGCTGTGCCAGCTCTCGCTTACCGAATACGCGCAAGAGAATGACCAGGAAGACGTACACAACTATTGGGCGCAGCATCTTTTCGGCCACTGGAATAGCCAGATGGAACATGTCCTGAAGGATGCCGCCGCCATCTGAAGCTAAAATCATCATTTGTTTCGCTCCTGTTTGATTGCGTGTTAATATTGACCGCCGCTTAAGTTCAATTGTCAGCCTGTCCCGCCTAAAGTTGGCTGGCAGGTAAATCCGATGTTAACAATTTCATTTGGAGGTTAGAGCCGTTCGAGATATGCCATATCTGAGGAAAGTTATCAATCAATACGATTTCGTTAATTGAATTTTTTGTTATAATGCGGCTTCTCGTTTCGGTTTTCAAAAGGAACTCTTAGCATTAATTCGTCGGCAAGATCTCAGGCTTCCTACGTCTTATAGATACTAATAAATATCATCTGGATACGTTTCGGTTGTGTGAACAAAAAGAGGCTTTCTATATGAAGAATATGTTCTGGGCCGTTGTTATCGCAGGCCTGTGTTTGGCCTCGTTCGTCAACACTCAATCATCGAAATGGGAGAAGTTGTCAACAGACGGTAACCGTGCATCTCAACAACGCGACTTTCCTACGGCCGAAAAATTGTTATTGGAGGCCGTAACCGAGGCGCAGAAATTCGGAGTAAAAAACCAGCGCCAGGCCTCGACTTTTGGGCACGGTTTATTTTTCCTGGAAGAAGTATTCCGAGGCCGAAACCTATTTCGCTGATGCAGAACCGTTGATGTTGAGGTCCATATCTATTTTGGAAAAGTTAAGAGGAACGGACAGCATTGATTTGGTGAACAACCTGACGACGCTTGCGATCATTTACGATCTCCAAAGAAATACGAACAAGCGGAGCCTTTGTACAAGCGAGTTATAGACATTCGCAAAAAGGTGACTCCGGTCGGTAACCAGGAGTTGGCCACAGCGATTGAAAATTACGCCGGCCTTTTGCGACGAATGAAGCGCATAAGCGACGCTGAAAAGATCGAGACAAGAGCCAAGTCTTTGAAGGCTAAGTAATCGAACGTTATAGATATATTGTCAGGCCTATATTTTACGACAGGCATAGTTGTAACCTTAGAAAAGGGAATACCATGAAATTCCGAGGGCTTCTTTTAACCGTCATCATAATATTTTTGGTTTTAATGCTTCAGTCCGGAATCAAGATTACTAAGGCACAGGGTCCCACGATTACCAGTCTTGGTCCAGGAGGCGGGCAGATAAATTGTCTGACCATTGACCCAACGACGCCGCTGACGCTTTATGCGGGTGCACGTACAAAGGTTTACAAGAGTCTGGACGGCGGTGCTAATTGGGCTCTTTTTGGAACGATCGTTTTGCCTGGAGATCAAACTCTTGTGATTGTGTCCATGATTGTTGATCCATTAAATTCAAACAACGTCTATGCTGCGGTTGATGATAACTTCGGCGAGCCAGGCACCTTCATTTATAAGAGTACAGATGCCGGCAGAACCTGGAACGTAGTGAACACAGCGAGAATTCAAGCTGGCGCTATAACCTTTTCAATGGATCCTGTCAACTTGAACAACATGTTCCTGGGAACATCGGCCAACGGCGTTTACACGAGTGCGGATGGCGGCAAGACCTGGATTCAGGTCCGTACGACTCCACTATCGACAAACACTGTCTCTCAGTTTGCATTTGATCCAACGAACACAGCTACTATCTACGCAGCCACTTCTGCGGGTGTATTCAAGACCACCAATGGAGGAGCGAACTGGGTGTCCTTTTCTGTCGGCATTCCGGCCAATCTGCTCCTAACAGGGATTGTTGTTGATCGTGCAAATCCGAATAACCTCTACGTAGCCACCTTGGCTGGGGTATATAAGAGTTCAAATGGTGGGCTGAACTGGGGTTTAAGCAGCAATGGGCTTCCGCAATCTGATTTCCTTGGAGCCATCGCAATTGATCCTTTAAATCCCTCTTTGCTTTATGTAACCACGGGTGATGGCAAGGTATTTGAGACGTCTAACGGTGGCGCTTTATGGACACAGTCACTCAATGGGATTGGTAGCTCAGCGGTGACGCTGTTGGTCGCAGATCCAGTCAATGCCGGCACTGTTTACGTCAGCGGTCCGGTAGGTGTCTTCAAAAGCACGAATAGTGGCAACAACTGGTCTGGCGTTGATAATGGGCTTAATCTGCTCAGTATTAGGTCACTTGTTTTAGATCAAAATAATTCAAATACAGTATATGCGGGCTCGTTCGGAGCCGGGGCCTTTAAGAGTGTGGACGGCGGAACTAACTGGCAGGCTGCAAACAATGGACTCGGAGGCCTTTTTGTTAACGCATTCGCGATGGACCCAAAAAACACCTCTATAATTTATGCCGCAACTGACGGCGGACTGTCAAAAACCACGGATGGAGGCGAAAGCTGGACTAGCATAAACAACGGTTTCACTGCGCTCAATGCGCAAACCATAGCAATCGATCCTTCGAACACATCGATAGTATTTGCTGGGTCGCGTGTCATGGGACTCTTTAAAAGTACGGACGCAGGCGCAAGTTGGATCCGGCTAACCCAAGGATTCTTCCAGAATGCCGACGCGATACTTTCGATCGCGATTGACCCATCGTCGACGAATACTATCTATGCAGGAACGGTTTCGCAGGGGCTATATAAAAGTACTGATGGCGGAACGACGTGGATATTGATTTCCACCTTAAATAATTTTCCTGTGGATTCTATCGCGATCGATCCTCATAACTCACAAATAATATATTTTATAGGCCGGGGATCCGTGACAAAGACCACTGATGGCGGGAAGACCTTCACGGGCGTCAGTGCGGGGCTGCCTACGCAATTTGGGTCTGCTAACACCAACTGCATAGCGTTCGATCCGCTTCTTTCTAACGTGCTTTATGCAGGAGCGGGCGACGGCGTCTATAAGAGCCTGAACGGTGATTTCACCTGGAATCAAATCATTCCTGTGCAAGGTGGTGTCAGCACCCTTGCGATCGTTCCATCTGCACCTAACACCATCTACATCGGTACTTTTAATGAGAGTGTTTTGAGAGCCGTGATTCCCCCGGATGCAACGCCTCCATCGGTGAATATCACTGCACCGCGCGTCGGCCAATTAAGCAACACACGAAGTATTTTTGTGACCGGTACGGCGATTGATGATTCAGCAGGAAGCGGAGTCATCTCAGTCTCTGTCAATGGGAGTTCGGCAACCTTAGATCGCACAACCGGAGTGTTTTCCGCTGTTGTTGTTTCCGGAAGCGATGGTCCGTTTACAATTTCCGTTACTGCGACGGATATAGCAGGGAATGTTAGTGCACCGGTAACCTCGACGATAAATATTGATACGACCGCCCCAACTATAAGCATCACTACGCCTGTTGCGGGGCAAACATTAACGGGTTCCATTACGGTAACCGGGACAGTTAGCGATACTGGCAGCGGCGTGGCATCAGTTGCAGTAAACCACGTTCTCGCATCTCTTAACGGAAACTCCTTTACAACAACTGTTGCTAACTCCTGCAATGGCGGCGATACAATCTTAACAGCGATTGCGACAGATAATGCGGGTAACTCAGCTACGACGAGCCGCCACGTTATTATAACCGGTTCCGCGTCCTCGACCGCCTGCCTCAACAGTTCCGGACCTTTCGGCGGTGGCACGTTCGGCTTAGCAATAGATCCGAATCACGCGAGCACGCTTTATACCGTGGATTCGATTGGAAGGATTTACAAAACGGTAGATGGCGGCGCAAACTGGCAGGCCTCGAATCAGGGACTGCCCCCGCTGTTCTTCACAAGCGCTCAGCCTATAGCCGTAGACCCATCCAACTCTCAGACCATTTATTTCGGTACTCCGATGCGTGGAATGTACAAAAGCACGGATGGCGGAATTACGTGGGCTGCAGCAAACACGGGTATTGAAAACAGAACGGTGATAGTAATTGCGATTGATAAAGCCAGTCATGCGCTTTTTGCAGGAACAGATAGGGGTCTGTATAAGTCGATTGACCAGGGTGCGAGCTGGCAATTGCTTTCTAATAGAATTGGAATACCCAGTTCAGTAGAAATTCTCTCTTTGGTAGCAGATCCAATCAATTCCGGAACTCTGTACGCGAGCCTTAGTGGCCTGATGGTTAAAACCGCCGATGGAGGACAATCCTGGACTTCCGCAGGCGCCGGATTAGGCAGTAATGAAATATCGGCGATCGCCATAGACCCAACCAACGGTGGTACACTTTACGCAGGCGGTTTCGAGCAATTGTTCGCAACGCAAAATGCAGGAGGTACATGGGGGCAGGTCGCAAACGCTCAGACTGCCAGTCGAATACAGTTAATAGTGGTCGACCCATTACACTCATCGTCAATATACCTGGCAGACCAGAGCGCCGATGGCGTTTACAAAAGCGTCCAGAACGGATCAGGTCTGGTCCAAATGAATTCAGGGCTCTCGGACCTTAATATTAATGGAATCGTAGTCGATCCAACGAACAGCTCGATTGTATATGCTGCGACAGGAGCAGGAGTATTCAAAAGCACGAACGGTGGCTCTAGTTGGGCGATGGCGAGCAACGGGATAAACGCGTTAAACGTTCAAGGTTTCAGTCGTGCGTCGCAAACCTCTCCTGATATTTATGCTGCAACAGATCACGGAGTTGCGCACAGCCCAAACAATGGCTCGACCTGGGAGTTTCTGAACACTGGCCTGTCGAGCGTTGATATTTTCGCAGTAGCTGTTTCGCCATCTAATCCACAGACGATATATGCGGCCACGCTTGATGGAATGTTCGTGAGCAATAACGCGGGTCAGTTATGGACGTTGGTCAACAATGGACTGATTTTGAAAGCATCGAACGGTGTTTTAGAATCGATTCCACAGGCGGTGGTGGTGAATCCGTTTGATCTGAACACTGTTTATATTGGGGTAAATGGCGACGAGCCTGAGGCATCCCAGGGAGTGTTTAAGAGCACCAACGGGGGGAAAGCCTGGACTGCAGTTAATAATGGCCTGCTGTCGAACAGCATTTTTACTTTGGTATTTGATCCCAATGATCGGACCAGGCTGATGGCCGGAACCGCGACGGGGATTTTTTTGACAACAACTGGTGGCAGTTCATGGTCAGCTCTTTCGCCGCAATCGTTTAACTCACCGGCAACAAGCATAGCCATGACAGCGTCTCTTCCGGGAACGATCTATTATGCGGCAAACGATGCTTCAGTCAGAAAGAGCGTCGATGGCGGGCTTAGCTGGAAAACATTATCTACAGGTTTGGGCGGAACTCAGATATGGTCTGTCGCTATTGATTCCTCAAACAACAATGTTGTGTATGCCGGTACAAACACCTTTTTTTCTACTATCGGCGCTGCGGCAGGTGTCTTTATCAGCAATAATGGCGGTTCCAACTGGACTACATTGGCCGCCGCTGTAGGCAGCAGTTCCAAGATTAATGCGCTGTTGCAGGACCTGGCTTATCCAAAAACTGTCTATGCGGCGACAAATAACAGTGGAATTTCCCTGATTCAATTGCCGGTCGATACAACGGCGCCAACAGTAACTGTAGCGACGCCAGCCGCGAATTTCGCTATGGCGGCCAAGAATATATTCGTCAGCGGGACGGCCAGCGACTCTTTAAGTGGAGTTGCATCAGTTTCCGTTAATGGGACTACCGCAAGCTACGACATTATTTCTGGTGTGTTCTCCGCGGTAGTTTCTGCAGACAACGAGGGTCCATTTGTAATTTCCGTGACGGCCACGGACAACGCTGGCAATACCAGTTCTCCTGTGACAGTAACAGTTATAATCGACCGAACCCCTCCTTCTCTAACCATTGACAGTCCGGCTGAAGGAAGCACGACGGGCAGTACAGTGACAGTCACTGGAACCGTGAGCGATAGCGGAAGCGGAATATTCACCGTAACCGTCAACGGTCTCCGAGCGACAGTCACCGGGAATACCTATAGCGCAACACTTGACAATTCTTGCGGGCGACCACTCTCGATCACTGCCGTTGCGTTCGATAAGGCATTCAACTCGACAATTGTCAGCCATAATGTTTCTGTGAACGTGCAAAATACAGCCGGCTGCTGGAACAATTTGGGACCAGAGGGTGGGAATTTCGCGGCAATAGCCACAGATCCATCCAATTCAAGCATCGCTTATGCCTCTACAACTTTGGGAGGATTTTTCAAGACGGCTGATAGCGGAGCAACCTGGGCTTCATCGGCGAATGATTTTCTTGGTGGCTCGATAATATCTCTTCTTCCGATACAGACCAATCCGACAACAATCTATCTTAGTGGAAGCGGGGGAGTTTATAAGAGCATAGATGCTGGAAGTACTTGGCATCCAGCTTGCACCGGATTCTCGGGACCGACAGGCGCACTTACCGGCGACCCGTCGAATTCGTTGGTGTTGTACGTCAGCACTTCCGCTGGTGTATTAAAGAGCTCCGATGGCGGGAACAGTTGCATTCCTTTTGACAACGGTATCAATGGATCGGTCAGAACCGTAGCGGTTGATCCAATCAATAGTAACGTTCTGTACGCCGGAACTTCGTCTACTTCAGGGCCAGTTTCCGCGGGAAGAATGTATAAGAGCACGAATGGAGGCAACAACTGGCAAAACGTTACTGGTTCGCTGCCAACGGCGATGTCTGTGGACAGTATCGTGATCGATCGGTCAAACACTCAAACACTCTATGCCGGAACGAGCGTTGGTATCTTTAGAAGTATGGACGGAGGAATAACGTGGGCCGCTGTTAATAACGGCTTGGCTGAAACCAACGTTCAAGTTCTGCTGATTGATCCAACAACTAATTCAACTCTCTACGCCGGCACAGGGCCTAACAGCTTTCAATTTACGTCGAATAAACCCGCCGGTCTCTTCAGAAGCACCGATGGAGGCAATACCTGGGCGCCGTTTGGGGCCGGTTTGCCTGCTTCTATAGCGGTCAATGCTTTGGCATTCGATAAAGCTCAGCCGCCAGGATTGTATGCCGCCACGAACGACGGAATTTTCAAGAGCACAGACAACGGTGCTGATTGGACTCCTGCTAACCATGGAGCATTTGGAAACCGCGGATTAGTGACGGGTGTCGATCCTTCGAATCCGAATACGATTTACACTTCCACGCTTGCTGGGCTCTTCAAGAGTACGGATGGCGGGCAAACCTGGCAGTTTTTAACCGAAGGCATCCAGGGCGACCAGGCAGCGCAAATTGCCTTTGATCCTTTTACGAACTCCGTGTTTGTTCTCTCTAGCGGAGGACTGCTTAAGAGCCTCGATGGAGGTTTAACGTGGGCTTCATTACCCACCGGCGGCAAAATATTGGCCTTCGACCCGTTTCATCAGGGTACGATGTTTGTAGGCAGCAACTCTGGTCTTCAAAAGAGCACGGATGGTGGCGTCAGTTGGAGACCCATTACAAAAACCCCCTTTGGCGGAGCCCAAAATAATTTCTTCAATTCAACGTCTGGTATTGTTTTCGATCCGACAACGTCCGGTAAGATCTATGTGGCAAATCAAAATCTCATAACTCTGAGTAAAGATGATGGCCAGTCATGGTCGGACATCGTATTTGGCAATAGCACATTCTTTTGTTTTCAATCCGATATTGCCGACCCTAAGGTGTTCTATGCCTGCGAGGGCACCGTTATGATTAAGTCTACTGATGGATTAACTACCCTGGTTCCGTCAGGAAACGCCATTCCAGGCAATTCCAGCATTTTCAGTATAGTCGAAAGCCCAGATGACCCGCAGGTGCTCTACGCTATCTCGTTTGCTGGTAAGATTTTCAAGAGCACTGATGCCGCCGCTAACTGGGTTGAAATTGATACCGGGTTAAATGGTTTTCTCGCCACCGATGGTATAACCATCAATCCAGGGGATCTTAGCACGATTTATGCTGGAGGCGCTGGCGGTCTGTTTAACTTGCGTCAAGCTCAAGATCAAAACGAATTGGTGCCTTCCATAACATCACTTAGCCAAACAAAGATAATTCCGGGAACGGCTGGGCTTAGTTTAACAATAGGCGGAGGCAACTTTGTTACAGGGTCTAAAGTGCTATGGAACGGCTCGCCGCGATTCACGACGTTTTCCAGCGCAAATCAACTGGTCGTGAGTGTTTTGGCCAGCGATCTCGCCTCGACCGGCACCGCAAACGTTACCGTGCTTAACCCAGGTAATCACGTTTCAAATTCGCAAACTGTGGCAATCGCTAAGCTGGATCAGACAATCAATTTTGCCACTATACCTGACAAATCGGTAAATGATGCTCCATTCTCTGTTAATGCGACGTCAAGTTCAGGCTTGCCTGTAAAACTAACAGCATCAGGCAGCATAAGTTTGTCCGGGAACACAGTCACAATCCTCAGCACTGGCACAGGAACAATCACCGCGTCACAAGATGGGGATAGTACTTTCAATCCTGCTGTGAGTGTGTCTCACACGTTTAACATCAACAACCCATTCCCGCAGATACTACGGCTCAATCCCGGAGCAGTAGTTGCCGGAGGAGCGCAGACCACTGTGAAGATATTCGGCGGGAATTTCGTAGCAGGATCATTGGTGCAGATAGATGGAGCGCTGCATTCAGCTTCGTTCATCAACACAACAGAACTTGATCTCCAACTCTCACCAGCAGAGATAGCATCTGCCGCAACAAAGAACGTCACAGTAGTCAACCCGCAACCTGGAGGAGGATCGACTAGCGCTTCGCTGAACATCATCAGCATCACCAGCAGCGACACGAAAACAGTGCAGGTAGGCGGCAGTGATACAGCATCGAACGCCCCATCGCAGGCAGGAGATGCAGGAATAACGGCACAGCTCAATCATAGTCAATCCAGCAATAGTCCAGCAACGGTGACGGTATCCACCTACTCAGCAGATCCGCTGGGTAATAGCGGATTGATAGATGTCGGAGGAGGATACGTGGGCCTGAAGGTGACCGGGGCATCTGCGTCCGATAGCCTGAACGCGACGTTCTATTACCCTTCAACCGTTATAGGAGCAGATGAGACGAAGCTGAAGCTCCTCTATTTCAACGGAACGCAATGGGCAGCAGTGAAGAGCAGCGGGAACACTGATCCGGTGAAAAACATGACAGACAATCAGGACGGAACAGTATCCGGCGGAACGTTTACGGTAATCTTCGATGAGACGAGCAGTCCGAAGCTGAGCGAACTCAGCGGAACGATCTTCAGCAGCAGCCCAGGATTGTACGGGGATCTAAACGGAGATTTGCAGATAACCGTAAGCGATCTGGTGCTACTTGCGAATGCAATAGCAGGGAATCTGACGATTGACACACAGGCGGGAGATTTGAATCAGGATGGAGTGGTTACGATCAGTGATCTTGTAACTCTGGCCAATTTCCTTGCTGGCAATATCGGCCACCTGCCAGTCTCTAGCGGGCAACCAAATTTAGATACGAGAGCTAACCTGGGATTTGCACAATCTAACGATAAGTAAGCGTTACAAGCCAGGCCGGACAACGCTTGAAATCGCAGAGCCGCTGCGATAGTGTAATCCGAAACTTCGGGTTCAATAGAAAATCACTGGAAGCCAGGGCAGTTATCTTGAGGGGGCAAGCTATGGATCGACCTGTTACTAAGATCCACTATCGATATACGTATTTAACAATTCCGGTCACTTTATGCTTTATAGCTTTGATTTATTTTGGCCAGAGCAGCACTCGCGCTCAGATTTCACAAGACAGGGTTTTTCAGCAGCGCACTATCGATCCTTACGAATATTACGTGTCGGAACAAGAAGGAGTTGCCAAGCCTTCAACTGCTCTACATACAAGATTTCCGCAATCAGGCCAAATTAATATTGTTGCGGAATTGACCGATGATCCTGCTGCGAAAACCTTCGCCGCAGTCAGGCTGACCCAGAGTCGCATTTCCGCAATCAGGGCAACGCAGCAACACGTTAATAGGATCGAAAGAGCGCAAGTTCAACTGCTACCTGCGCTTTTCGCTATGAAGGCAGAAGTTATCTATCGGACACAGCGTGTTTATAACGGAATTGCAATGCGGGTCGATGCGGATAAACTCGACCAAATAAGACTACTCCCTGGAGTAAAAGCTATACACCCGTTGACACCAAAAAATCTCATGACTTCGACAAGTGTGCCCTTCATCGGCGCACCGCAGGTTTGGAAAGGTAATAATCTAAATCTGACGGGCAAAGGGATCAAAATAGGCATAATCGATACAGGTATAGATTACAAGCACGCGGACTTCGGCGGCAATTCGAGCACAACTTTTCCGAGCGCCAAAGTCGTCGGTGGATTCGATTTTGTCGGAGATGCCTACGACGGGACAAATACGCCTGTGCCTGATAATGACCCTATGGATTGTAATGGTCACGGTACGCACGTCGCGGGAATCGCGGCAGGTGTGGGAGTGAGCGCAGACGGAACGACTTACTCCGGCCCATATGATCAAAGCGTCCCTTTCTCGACAATGAAGATCGGTCCAGGCGTCGCGCCGGAGGCGCAACTGTATGCGTTGCGTGTTTTTGGTTGCAGCGGATCCACACTTGTCGCGGACAAAGCGATCGAATGGGCAATGGACCCCAACGGTGACGGCGATTTTTCCGACCATTTGGATGTTATTAATCTGTCGCTGGGATCGGATTACGGAACGACGGATGATCCTACAGCGATTGCGGCAGATAATGCAGCACAAGCCGGAGTTATAGTCGTAGCGGCATCAGGCAATGCAGGTGATTCATATTACATAACAAGCAGTCCTGCCGTTGCTTCGCGAGCAATTAGCGTAGCCGCCTCAATTGATGATGGTACAACTACTCCGGCAATTAAGATAAATAATCCCAGGGATATTACGGGCCTATATGATGATGTACCGGCCCTGCTTGGACCAACGTTAACCGAATCAGGATTAACAGGAGATGTTGTTTATGCCCAGCCAAATAATGGTTGTGGCCCATTGACCAATTCTGCAACAGTAGCAGGTAAAATAGTCCTGATCGAAAGCGACACCTGTCCTTTCTTGGACAAAGCGAGGAATGCCCAGGCGGCCGGAGCCCTAGCCCTGGTTGTAACCAGGAGCTTTCCGGGAATCATACTGGTGATGGGACCTCCTGATAGCTCAATTACAATTCCCTGCGTAATGATTGCTCAATCGACCGGTACCTTAATAAAATCAAGTTTAAGCAATGGAAATGTTAACGTTTCGCTAGCATCCACGCTAGGGATTTCCCATCCAGAGTTGTCGGACTTGATCGCGACTTTTACGTCGCGCGGAGTCCGACTGGGAGATTCAATGATGAAGCCGGACCTGACCGCACCTGGAGTATCCATTACTTCGGCAAAAAGCGGATCCGGAAACGGGTCTATCAAGTTGAGTGGAACCTCTATGGCGACACCTCATGTGGCGGGTGAGATGGCCTTGCTGAGGCAACTACATCCGGAATGGACTGTAAACGAATTAAAAGCTTTGGCGATTGATACCGCGATCGACGATGTAGTTAATGTACATACCAATCCGCCTGGTCTTCAGCGGTATTCGCCGAGTCGAGTCGGTGCAGGACGAATAGATTTACCTGACGCAGCGACTGATTCAGTAATTGCTTTTGATCCTGATAACCCTGATTTGGTTAGCCTTTCGTTTGGCGCACCGGAGGTAGCAAATACATTGACGCTAACCAAAACAATAAGATTGCTAAATAAAGGCTCGTCCCCCGTTACGTATTCCGTTACATATGACAACGTGGTCGATATGGCGGGCGTTGATATTTCACTGCCAGACGGTCCCAGTGTCACGATTCCGGCCGGTGGTACGGCCAACATTCACGTTCAAATGCTGGCTGATGCCAGCCTATTTACGGATCAACATGATCGGTTTCTTGATACCCAGCAAACGCTGAACAGATTCTATTTTGCAGAAGAGTCTGGATACATCGCGTTTATGTTAGCTGGCTCAAACTCCCCAAGCGTCAGGGTCCCCCTTTATGCTGCACCGAAAGGCGTATGGGAGATCAATCCAACCGCAAAGACGATTTTTTTCTTTAACGGTCCAGTCATGGACTTGGAATTCACTCGAAACAACTCTGGCGTGGGTATGGATGCGGTCTTCGAGCTATTAGCCCATTTGTCACCCAGCGATTCGGCTGTCGGCCTCAGTAAATCTGCAGATGTTGAGTACCTTGGAATCAGTAATAATTATTCGGGCAGCGGGCCGCTTGGTTCATCCAAACTATCGTTTGGTTTCGCGACATATCAGAATTGGTCGACTCCCAACGAGATAAAATTGGAAGTAGGCGTTGACACCGATCGTGATGGGATTGATGACTTTCTCATATACAATTCAAACGTTAATGACTTATCACAAGGGCAGGACATCGATGATTTCCAAACACAAGTTTATAATGTCAAACAGGCAAAGGTCGTGGCCCAAAATTATCCAAACGGAGTGCAACCGGTTCTTTCGAACAGAGTTTTTAATACAAATTTGATCTATTTCCCTCTATCTGTAACTGACTTGGGCCTTACGGACAGTAACAGCGGATTCAATTTTACGGTCAGATGCTTTTACCGTGGTGTGTTGGTTAAGAAAACTCAGACGTTCTCTTATGACGCCGCAAAGCCCGGTCTTTCATTTGAATTCTCTGGAATAACTGTTTTTAACCATTCTTCGATATTGCCTTTTATTCCGATAACTTTCTTCCCGGATAACTATCACTCTCTTGGTAGTCAAGGAATCTTAACCCTTGGCTTTGATAATTTGCAAAGCACGCATGCGTCTATAATATCTGTAAGCACCGATAATCCGGTGCCAGTTATTAACTCACTAGATGAATCCAATCCAATCGTCGCAGGGCAGAACAATACCTTGTTTGTGCGTGGTAGATTTTTTGCGCCTGCTGCGACCGGCCAGTGGAATGGCCGGAATAAGTCAATTGTCTTTGATGATACCTCAACGATCAGGATATCCCTTTTTCCGTCTGATGTACCGACAGCGGGTTCTGGAATCGTTACTGTTACGAATCCCGCGCCGGGAGGCGGAATATCGAATCAAGTGATTGTAACCGTAATTAATCCTGCTCCGTTCATAAATGGTGTTTCGCCTGTTTCGATTCAACCGGTTCCAGGGACAACCTTTAATGTGACGGGACTCAGATTTGTTCCGACCTCTGCAGTGAACTTAAATGGCAAACCCTTGAGTACGACATTTGTGGACTCGACCACTCTAACCGCCACTTTTTCGCAGTCGGATATAATTGATGCTGGCGATGCCAAGGTTACAGTCGTCAACTCTGCGCCTGGCGGAGGAACTTCAAACGAAAAAGTTGTTACTATAACTAAAGGCGTGGCATCTCTGTCGCTTGACAATTTGGATCAGATATATGATGGAACACCGAAACGGGCTTCGGTGTTTTCGAGTCCCACAGGGATTTCCGGCATTACCGTAACTTACAACGGAATAACCGACGAACCAGTTAACGCAGGAACATACAATGTCATTGCTACTTTGAATAATAATGCTTTTCTACCGACAAGTGTCACTGGGACTTTAACAATCGCTAAAGCCGATCAGAGCGTAAGCTTCTCGCCAGTATCTGATAAATTTACCAATGATGCTCCCTTTAAAATTGATGTAATTGCCTCGTCAGGATTACCTGTAACTTTCCAGACCAGCAACAACATCAGCATCACAGGCAGCACCGTTACAATATTAGGAACAGGTACAGCGATAATCACAGCCTCTCAACCCGGAGACAGTAATCACAACGCTGCGTTACCTGTAAGCCGATCGTTTAACATCAACAATCCTTTTCCGCAGATACTGCGACTCAATCCTGGAGCAATCGTTGCAGGAGGATCTCAGGCAACAGTAAAGATATTTGGCGGGAACTTTGTCGCGGGATCACTAGTGCGGATAGACGGAGTTCTGCATTCAGCCGCGTTCGTCAACACTACTGAGCTTGATCTTCAACTCTCGCCAGCAGAGATAGCATCTGCCGCGACAAAGAACGTCACAGTAGTCAACCCGCAACCTGGTGGCGGTACAGTGAGCGCTTCGCTGAAAATCATCAGCATCATCAGCAGTGACACAAAGACGGTGCCAGCAGGCGGCAACGACACGGCATCGAACGCTCCATCGGCGGCCGGAGATGCAGGAATAAGGGCGCAACTAAATCACAGTCAATCGAGCAACGGTTCGGCGACAGTGACAGTGTCTACCTACTCCGCAGATCCGCTGGGGAACAGCGGACTGATAGACGTTGGAGGAGGGGGATACGTGGACCTGAAGGTGACCGGGGCATCTGCGTCCGATAGCCTGAACGCGACGTTCTATTACTCATCGACTGTTACAGGAGCAAATGAGACAAAGCTGAGACTGCTCTATTTCAACGGAACGCAATGGGCAGCAGTAAAGAGCAGCGGAAACACTGATCCACTGAAGAACACAACAGATAATCAGGACGTAACAATCTCTGGAGGAACGTTCACCGTAGCCTTTGACGAGACGAGCAGTCCGAAGCTGAGCGAACTCAGCGGAACGATCTTCAGCAGCAGCCCAGGATTGTACGGGGATCTGAACGGAGATTTGCAGATAACCGTGAGCGATCTGGTGTTACTTGCGAATGCGATAGCAGGGAATCTGACGATTGACACACAGGCGGGAGATTTGAATCAGGATGGAGTGGTTACGATCAGCGATCTAGTGACCCTGGCCAATTTCCTTGCTGGCAACATAGGTCATTTGCCAGTATCAAATTCCACCACGAATTCGAGTTCCAGCCCGGCTGCGAGTGACAATATCGCAGGGCTATTCGCTTTGAACAAGGACAGCCGGTTTTTTACATTTATGCGGTTAGATTGAATCTTTAAAGACACAAAAAGACCACACAGGAATCCGCATTCTCGCTTTCCTGCGTGGTCTTTCGGCAAAGCTCTCGAGCGATTTTACAGAATGTCTCGTGCTTAAAGTTTCTTCATAATTCCGATCATTTTTGCCCAGGCCTGATCGCGAGCTGTTTTATTTGCTTCGGTCTTATTGTTGGGGTCTTCGGCTAGCCGCATAAAGCCGTGTCCTGCTCCCTCGTATGTAACCGGATCGTACGTCTTACCTGCAGCCTTCATTGCTTCAATAGTATCCGGAATTGTCTGATCTATTCGGCCATCCGTGCCGGCGTAGAATCCATATACCGGAGCCATGATTTTTGCCATCGCACTTTTATCAGGTGGAGGGCCGTAGAAAACAAATGCCGCTTTCAAACTAGCGCGGTTCGTGGCGAATCTGAAAGTCTGTCCTCCGCCCCAGCAGAAACCAGCAACGGCCAGTTTGCCGTTTGCCGCGGGAACCTTCGAAATATAATCGGCCGCGGCATTCAGGTCGCCGGTTATCTGGTCTGGGGGAAGTTGGCTGATTGCTCGTCCCACAGCTCCGCTGTCGAACGATTCCGTGCCGCCTCCGTTCGGTCCCATTCCCGAAAGCAGGTCTGGTGCAATCGCAACGAAGCCTGCCGCTGCTATCTCATCGGTCATCTCTCTAACCCAATCAGACATACCAAAGATTTCGTGAATCACCAGCATCGCGGTTGCTTTGCCCTTCACTTCAGGGTATACGACCCAGCAGTTAACCACACGGTCGCCATTCTTAACTTTTACCCACTCGCCGTGTCGGGTTGATTTTTCCAGTTTTGCTCTAGCCCAGTCCTGCTGAACAGTTGTATTCCCACTTTGAACCATGTGACTCATATGGTCCATTGGATCCTGCGCACATGCAGTGATTGGGAATAGCAGAATTCCTAATATGATAAGTAGTCTTCTCATCTTAACCTCGGTTAAAGTTATTTGGATGTTTAAGTCAGGTGCCTCCGCCGGCCATATGCGAAGGCAATGAATCTAAAGTTAACGGCGGCGATAATATCAAAGTTGTTTGTGCTTGTCATGACCAGCCCTTGCGCAATAGGATATCCTTTAGCCTGCATATCGTAGTTTAGAATTTGTGACGAATTGTTATAAGTCGAAGCAAAAGAAAATCGAGGGAAGATCACAGTGACAAATCGATTTGCGCGCATACTGATTTTAGCCGTTGCGTTATTTGGTTGTTGCATACCATCCCTGGCTCAGGATCAGAAACAAGTATTAGAAGCAACAGTGAATTTCGCCATAATAAAGAGCCGCGCCAGCGCCGATAAGCGGGCCGAAGTTGACCAGCTTGGTCAAAAGGCGCAGAGCGCCGCGACAGCTGGTAATTATTCCGAAGCTCTAAAAGATTATTACCACGCTTTTGCACTGATTCGTAATGTGCCGTGGACCCCTGCTTCGGCTGTTGCAGCATCTTTAAGCGTTAGGATCGACCAAACTGTTAGCGAGCCTGGTCAGACCATACATGTGGATGCCAAGCGACTGTTTTTGGGGGATTCTGAGCCTGCGGATAAATACGACGCAGCTGTTGTTCTGTTGAAGCCGAATGACAATCAGCCGGTTAAGACATTAAAGACAATCTCATCGACAGCCGCTGATCTCGGGGGTCATCCATTAAAGCTTGATGTTGTGCTTCCGGAAGTCGAAGACGGAAATTATCTCGTGGCTTTGTCTCTAAAACCCCAGTCCGATTCAGCGACGGAAATTGTCTCGCGGATAAGACCGATGATTCACATTGAACACGGGATCGCGCAAAAAGTTCAGGCTGCGAACACGAAACTGAACATGCTCAAGACTAAATTCAAGGCCGAGCACCATGACGATTTGCTTTCCGCGCTTGCGGTTGTTGAATATCAATTGTCGATGCTGAGTCAGCCCAGCGACTCTGACGTGAACATAACTCAAATTAAATTCGATAATGAGCTGGATGAAGCGAATAAGCTTCTGAGCGCTTTCGAATCCGGAACCAATCCCTTCGCAGGCAAGCATGGCGATTTCAAGATGGCATTGTATTCGACGGTTGATCATACCGTACAGCCTTACAGGCTGCTGATCCCATCAAGCTATGACGGCTCAAAGCCGTTTCCGCTGATTATTGCTCTGCATGGCGCGGGAAGGGATGAGAATAGTTTCTTTGATGATTATCCAAACGGTGCTTTCAAAAACGAAGCCGAACAGCGCGGCTACATCGTCGCCTGTCCCAAAGGTCGCCAGCCCACGTCGATGTATTTGGGTCCGGCAGAGCAGGATGTAATGGACGTCATTGCTCAAGTAAGAAAGAATTACAAGATCGACCCGAACCGGATATACATGACGGGTCATTCAATGGGTGGATTTGGAACGTGGTCGATTGCCATGGATCATCCAGACATCTTTGCTGCAATCGCGCCAATTTCAGGTGGCGGAAATCCAGCCAACGTCGCAAAGATCGCGCACATTCCCGAACTGGTCGTTCACGGTGATGCTGACCAGATAGTTCCAGTCAATAGCTCGCGAGTCATGGTCGAAGCCGCAAAGAAAGCCGGCGCCGAGGTCAAATACATTGAAGTTCCAGGTGGCTCTCACGTTGATGTTGCAGTTCCTAATTTCAAGAACATCTTTGACTGGTTCGATAGCCATCGGAAAGGCGCAGACGCAAAAGCCGCTGGCCACCAATAACTCGATCAATTATTAAAAGATAGGAAATAGAACGCGGATGACGCGGATCAGATCTGAGCTAATCCGCTCGATGTGCGTTCTATTTTTCAATAACTATTTTAGTGGCGGAAACTTCTCAGGCGGTCGCCTGTGTTTGGTTGCTTGTTGGTATGCATACGCGTATTTGATCAAACGAGGCTCATCAAATAGCCTGCCTAATATTGTCATCCCGGCCGGCAGACTCCCATAGGTAAAACCAATCGGAACCGTTATTGCTGGGAATCCTGTTTGCGGGGACAGAATCTGGCTGTTATCGCCGTGCGGACTTTGTGTATCGCCTACTTTTCTGGGCGCATTGCTCCAGGTTGGATAAATGATCGCGTCGACTCTATCTTTTTCCATTGCAGCGATTATTGCATTTCGAAAATTTATGTTGCGTTCCTCGTGATACAGGTCCTGACATGGAGCATTTCTC
>DASRDY010000163.1:0-1518 GCA_035652355.1 Blastocatellia bacterium | reverse complement strand
AACTCCCGCTATTGCATTGGTATCTATTGTAGATCAAGATGACAATGCCGATGGCACCATCGACCTCCGCGAGACCTATACCTATGATGCGGATGGCAATCTGATTTTACATGACCAAGATACCAAAGCCGATGGTACTGTGGAATCCCGGACTACTTATACCTATGATGCAAATGGGAACCTCACTTTAGCAGAATCCGATAATGGCGATGGAATCGTTTATTACCGTGAAAGCCGGGGCTATGATGCCAATGGCAATCTAATACTATTCGAGAGGGATTTCAATGGAGACGGTACTGTTAATTCCAAAGACACCTACACCTATGATATTAATGGCAGTCTGACGTTGTGGGAACATTTTAGCGATGGCATTGATGGGTCGAGCAGTTTTCGCAGGTCCTTTTCTTATGATTCCAATGGTAATCAGACGCTAATTGAGGATAGCAATGCGGATGGTATTATCGATTGGCGCACAATAAATATATATGGTCCAAATAGCAAGCTAATAAGAACTGACGGCGATACGAATGCTGATGGCATTATTGATTTCCGTGCGACCTACACCTATGATAGCCAAGACCATCTTATACTGATCGAACAAGACGACCAGGTCGATGGCACAGTAAATTCCCTTCAGCGCATCACCTATGATGCTAATGGTAATCAGATATCAATCGAGTATGATTCCGATGCTAATGGAACTATCGATTCCCGTGTGCGGTTTGCCTACGATGCCAATGGGATCCAAACTCTGGTTGAGTTCGATCATAACGGCGATGGTACACCGGGGAGTCGCGAGACCGATACCTATGACATTAATGGTAACTTAACGCTGCTCGAGCGAGATGACAATGGAGACGGCACTTTGGATTTACGCGATTCACTGGTTTATGACGCCGACGGCAATCAGATACTTCAGGAGGAAGATGTCGATGCCGATGGCACGGTCGATTTACGCAGAACCTTCACGAACAGTCCGATTAATCGCTGGCGCGTTCTGTTCTAATCTGTAAGAAACTGAGCCATTCCTGCAAGGTTCTGTTGATCCATCGCTAGTAGCTGTAGCAGTGAATCCTTGACATGGCCTGAAAGGTCCAGTCCTGCGTTTTACAATCTATCCGGTATCAGCCCCCGCCCGACTTCCCCTTTTTCGGTTTCTTCTCCCGTTCCACCATCAAACCCGGCTGGCAGTTTCGGCAGAAGTTGGTCGCCCGCTGCCAGGCGCCGACCGTCGCGATCCGGTTACCGCACTTGGGGCAGGGGTCCCCTCCCTTGCCGTGGACCTGGAGAAAGTCGCGGATCTTCAGGTGGGTCTGCGATCCCATCCGCTCGGCGATGATTGCTTTCGCGCGATTCAAAACAGCCGGGATCGCCTCGTAGACCCTTCGAAGCTCCTCCTCCGATAAATCTTTTTTCTTCCGGAAGGGATAAATTCCGGCCTCGAAGAGGATTTCGTCGACATAGGCGTTGCCGATCCCCGAGATGACTTTGGCGTTCGTCAGCAGCCCCTTCATCTCG
>DASRDY010000162.1:0-9999 GCA_035652355.1 Blastocatellia bacterium | reverse complement strand
ACTTTCTTGACCCTGATTTTGTCCGCTCCTCTGAAGGTATCATTCATAAGTCTTCACCTTAACTTTCTTCGCTCATTAGCTAAGTACATGTGGACTTATGTCGTGGTGACAACTTTCTTCCGATTTTTCACAGCTTCTCTGACTCACCAGACCGGTGACTCCAATTCTTTTGCGGCTACGCCGATGCTTTGCGGCGTAGCCGCCAGTTCATAAAAAAGGCGGAGCCTTTGCGCACATCGTAGCGGCAAAGCCGCAAAAGGAAAAAGGGATTCCGCACGCAGTATTCCGGATCATTTTAATCCATATTCAGCCACTTTTTTGACTACGCTCAAATCTGGAATCGGCTCTTTGTTACCCCAAATGAACACGAGCCCTGTTCCTTCCGGCCCGCCATAGTTTTTCACCCATGCGGCCGCGCGGCCTTTTTCGTCCAATCCCAACACCGTGGTTACCGATGACGGATTCATCGACCAGGACCCAGCCCACCAGTTTTGTAATCCCCATTTCTTTCCGTCAGCAGTCGCCTTTACTGTATAGCTGTCCCCGTCTACATCGTCATAATTGAAGCCGAAAAGAGCGTTAGGATTTACTTTGTCATAATCATAGGGCTGGCCTGAATCCGGACTCTTTTTAAAAATGGTCGGCGGCATACCCAGCCAGACAATTTTGCCACCGCCGGACAGATATTGTTTGATCAAGTCCTTGTTCGGTCCTGAAACAGTGAGGTTAAATGGAACTGTATCCATCGCAAATACGACCACGCTGGGCGATTTGTCGGCAACACGATCTTTCAAAAACGCTGAAAGCTCGGGCACGTTCAAAACTTTATATCCATCTCCGGCCAGATAATCCCTGACCTCCTGATGACCGCTAAAGAACTTATAGATCAGCCTTTCGTCCCAGAAAACAGCTTTTTTCGCTGCGTGCGTCGATGGTCCTTCCAATGCGTAGAGATTGCCGTCGTCGCTGCCGAAATAGACGACCCCGTCCGATACTGTCGGAGAAGAGTAGATCGAGCCACTCGTGGTGAAATGCCATCTTTCACTGCCGGTGTTCAAATCGAGTGCGTAGAGCGATTGGTTACCAGAGCCAATGTACAATGTGTCTTCGACGACGGCTGGCGAAGACCAGAACCAGCCGTCTCTCGACGTCCGCCATATTTCCTTTCCGGTCGAAATATCAATTGCCTGAACAAACTTGCCGTCAGAGCTTCCGGCATAGATGATTCCGTTCAGAATCGCGGGTGACGTAATAACCCAGGATCCTTGATGGCTGAAACTCCATTTTAAAGCGCCGGTTTGGGCGTCCAGTGTGTACAGATGGGCATCCCTGCTTCCAATGGTGACGATACCACCCTGAACCGCAGGTGAAGAAACCATCTCGCCCCTCGGATTTTGCCCGCTACCCTCGGTTTTGTACTTCCATTTGACCGCGCCGGTTTTGGCGTCGGCTGCATACAGATTTCCGTCAAAGCTTCCGACGTAGATTGTGCCGTTATCTATGGCAGGTGAAGAGCAGATGAGCCCACCCGTTTTCAGAGCCCATTTCGTAGCTCCGGTAGTCGGATCAAGTGCGTATAGATTCCCGTCCGGGCTGCCGAAATAGACAAATCCTTCGTGGATGAGAGGTGACGAAACATAGAGATCATATATCTCTTTTTGCAGAATGGTCGTTTCTCGTTTCCATTTCAAGCTGCCGGTTTTAGCATTGACGGCAAATAGCCCGCCGCCTCTGGCGGCAAAAAATACCATGTTATCCGAAACGGCAGGAGTGGATTGAACTGCACTGCCGGCGTCGAATTTCCACGCCGGTTTTCCACTTTCCAGGTTCAGCGCGTACAGGTAATTATCGCCGCTGCCGAAATATAAAATTCCGTCGGCCACCACGGGCGACGAACGAATCGGTCCCTGTGTTTGAAACTTCCATTTCAAACCGCCCAGTTCGCGCACGCCTTTCGTGTCATAAACTCCTGTATGCTGCGGATTGCCGCGAAACATCGGGAAGTCTTTCGCCATCGCGAGCTGGATGGAGGCGAAGCCAATAAGCAATACAAAAATCCAGATAAACGCTTTGTTCATGGTAATACCTTCGAAACGGTTTTGAGATACTTGCAGAAAAGTACGAATCGGCGTGAAGATGCGCAAACGACAAAGTGCGACATCGGGTTAATGTCGTCTCTTTGCATCGTGAAGCAGGCTGCCAGCCTGCTCTGCCTGACGAATACAAACTTTTGATTTCGATGCAATTTCCGCCAGAAGATCCGCCAGGAGAAATGTGCAGGCTAGCAGCCAACGTTACGTTAAGGTATTCTTTGTCATCTGAAAATCTCGAATGAATTTCCGATTATGGAAAAAGAATCCATATTGCAAGAAGACCCCAGTGTTGCTGGTCGCCTCGACTCCTGGAAAGAGATCGCCACCTATTTAGGCAGGGAAGTTCGAACGGTTCAACGCTGGGAAAAGCAGGAAGGTTTACCCGTTCATCGCCACCTTCACGAAAAACAGGGAACTGTGTACGCCTTCAAAGGCGAGCTTGATGCCTGGATTCGCAGTCGCCGCGCTACGGAAAAGGCTCCTGAATCAACCGTGACTGTGGAATCTGCCTTACCGTTGGTTACGGGACCACATTCTTTTGTCGAAAGGTCTTCCCCAAGGTCGTGGCGTTTAGGCATCGCGATGATGTTATCTATCGCGATTTTCGTCGGCTACATGGCATACAGCGAGTTGCGTCAGTCGCGCCAAAGCCCATCACGGCGAATTAAGCTGGCTGTTCTTCCATTTCAGAATCTGTCCGGACAACCGGATCAAGATTATTTCAGCGATGGGATGACTGAAGAAATGATCACGGAACTGGCTCGGGTGGAACCAGATAAGGTTGGATTGATCGGGCGCACTTCGGTGATGCATTACAAGGGGACATCAGAGTCCCTGTCGATGATCGGGAAAGAACTTGGCGTTGATTATCTTCTGGAAGGCAGCGTTCGACGCGGCAGCAGCCGTACAAGAGTTACCGCTCAGTTAATCCGCGTCAGCGATCAAACTCATCTGTGGGCTGAGACTTACGACTCCAGCGAGTCACGTCCACTGTCGACACAGACAGAAGTTGCAAAGCAGATCACAGAATCATTGATTCCCAAACTGTTGCCGGGGCAAGTCACGAACTCGACGAAACAGAGATTAGCTGCTCTGGGAACATCAAATTCAGACGCATCTGATGCTTATTTGAAAGGACGATATGCGCTCAACCGTGCCAATCCCGACGACTATGATCTGAGCATTCAGTATTTCAATGAGGCGTTAAAGCAGGATCCAAATTTCGCTCAAGCCTACGAAGGACTCGCGGAAGCATACACTCAGATCGGGTATGAAGCGGTCCGCCCTGGCAACGAATGTTTTCCAAAGGCCGAACAAGCTGCTCGAAAGGCATTAGAACTGGACGGTACGCTGGGCGAGGCGCATTCGGTTATCGCACTCTCTGAATTTTTGCAGGGATGGAACTGGAAGGCCGCCGAAGCGGAATTCCGCCGTTCAATCGAATTGAACCCAAATCTCGCCGAAGTTCATCACAACTACGCACAATTCCTGTCATTTATGGGGCGGCACGACGAAGCGCTGAAAGAAGTAAAGCTCGCACAGGAGCTTGAGCCACTTTCAGCAGTGATCAACTCTGATGCAGGCTGGTTCTATTTCCGCGCCAGACGATATGACGAAGCGATCGCGGAGAGCCGGAAAGTGTTGCAGCTTGAGCCGACATTTGGCAGCGCGCAATTTTGCATAGTTAATTCACTTGAGAAAAAGGGTGACTACGAGCAGGCGAGAGCGGAAACGATAAAAATGCTCAAAGACCAAAACCGCCTGAATCTTGTGCCTGGAGTGAATGCACCTGATCCGAAAGAAGCCTTAAGAAACGTCAATCTGTGGCGCATACAAAGAATGGAGCAACTGGGAAATGGCGTATACATCTCTCCGTTTTCATGGGCTTATATGTATGCGGTCGCCGGAGACGTCAATAAGTCAATTGAATGGCTGGAAGTTGCCTACAAGGATCACGATATCGGAATGGTTCAACTAAAGGTCAATCCTGCTCTGGATGATCTAAAAGGAGATCCGCGCTTTGCAGATTTGGTTAAGCGCGTTGGGTTGCCGTCTTAGCTCGCGGACGCACCTTTTGATAACCGCCACATCCGCGGATAGAGTTTTGGATTGAAAGCGATGCTGGGCATCATGCAATCGCTTTCGTGAGTGCAAAAGCAGTCTTTGAGCTTGCTTCTGAAATCTTTTGCGCGGTCATTAAACCAGACTTTTTTGAAATCGTAGTCATACTGTCGAAGATTGCCAAACGGCTGCTTGATTTCGCAGCCCGCAACAGTGCCGTCGTTGTAGATTACACCGCCCGTATAGCCAGCGTAACAATCGAGTTGCTTTTGATTTTCCAAAGCGGTTTTTGCAATCAGCTCTCGTGTCATTATCGCTGTCATCTGAACGGGGCCGTTTTCGCCTTTTCTCATAGCATCAAGATCATCAGAGTTCTGTTGCTCGATCAGTTCGCGATAGAGATTTAGATTTACTTGTTTCAGGTGAGGAAACTCTGGTTCCTGGCGAATCAGGTTAAAGTTGATATGATCCGGTTTCAGCTCGCCTTTGATCCAGTCGTACAGTTCGCTCACTTTATCTTGCGTTTCGCTCATAAAGATCGAGCAGGTCATCAGCTTCAGGCGGTCGGGATACGATTTCTGGATCTCTTTCATCGCGGAATAGGTATCTTGATATTTCTTAAATGCTCCCTCGCGTCCACGAATACGATCGTGATCTTCTTCGAGACCGTCCAGCGACATGCTTAGCGCGAGACGCGCTCCCGGCATGGAATCGAGCATTCGAGGGACGAAGTCGCACATCCGATTGGTAAACTGTGCGTCGGTAAGAATCGCAAATTCCCGCGTTTCCGTATTCCAATAGAATTTCGCCATCAGTTCCGGCAGATCGCGTCTGACAAACGGTTCTCCACCTGCGATCACGAGGAAATAAATGCGGTCCATTGTGCGCGAGAATCTGTCTATTTCTTCAATGGTTAAATCTTTGACTTCCTTGACGTTAAGGTCATCATACAGCCAGCAGTGCCGACACTTTAGATCGCACTTGTTGGTGACCAGATAATTGATAAGCGGAGGCGTGAACTTGATCCCGGTTTTGATTTTGGCGTAGTAACCGGCGAGATTCGATACTTGGCTGACTAGCTTTCCATATCCCATTCCGGTACTCCTGAAACCTTCCGTTGAATTCCTGTTCAAGCATCCTCTATGTCCCGTTCGAATGTCAATAACGGAATAATCTCGGCGTGAATAAAGTTACGGAGAGTGAGCCGACCCGGAAGGCATCGTTCTGAGCGCCATTTGCGTTTTATCCACCACTTGCTTTTGATGCCCAATGGCATTATCATTATTGGCTTGCTAGAAGAGTGGGCTTGGCGCCCACTTTTTTATTGCTGCATCTTTTGGTGGAGATGACGGAAAAGACGCTGGTCAGTCAAGTGACCGAGATCGCAGAGCGCGTAGCCAAAGACTACGGGCTGGAAGTTGTTCATTGCGAATTGCTCGGTGATCGAGGCGCCGCGCTGGTCCGCGTTTATATCGATAAGCCAGAAGGTGTAACGCACGAGGATTGCGCCAACGTCAGCAACGAGATGTCGGTAATACTTGACGTTGAGGATCTGATTCCCAATCGCTATACCCTCGAAGTTTCGTCACCTGGTCTGGATCGTGGGCTTTACAAGCGAGCCGACTACGAACGATTCGCCGGCAGTATGGTAAGAATCAGGACAGCCGAGCCGATCGATGGGCGGCGCAACTACAAAGGTCGTCTGCGAGGCGTTGAGGGTGACGAGGTAACTGTCGTTGCTGAGACGGGAACTGAAGCGGGAAAAGAGTTTCGTTTCCACCTCAGTCAAATTGCAAAGGCGAACCTCGAGCCTGAGTTTTAAACCGCCATCTCCCACAGCAGCATTAACGGGAATATTCGCGGTTGCCTGATGGTGACGCACTGATGCTGCCAAGAGAAGTTGCGGAAATGTCGGAACAAAGATGGAGTAGAGAGATATGTCAACGTCGATAGCACAAACTATCGAACTCCTGAGCAAGGAGAAAAACATCGATTCGGTAATCATTATCGAAGCGATGCAGGAAGCGGTGAAAACTGCGGCGCGAAAGCATTACAAGACCAATGAGGACCTGCGCGCTCAGTATAACCCCGATACCGGTCAGATCGACCTTTTCGCTATCAAACGCGTAGTCGAAGAGATCACTGATCAGGACAACGAAATCACGCTCCAGGATGTTGAAGAGATGGGCGTGGAAGGCGCGGAAATTGGAGACGAGCTGCAATTCCCGAAACCGGTCGAAGACCTGGGACGAATTGCGGCGCAAACCGCGAAGCAGATTATTTTTCAAAAAGTGCGCGAAGCTGAGCGCAATAACATTTACGACGAATACATCGGGCGGATTGGCGAATTGGTGAACGGTCAAATCAAACGATTTGAAGCCGGCGGTCGAATTATTGTCGACCTGGGCAAAGTAGAAGCCGTTCTGCCGCGCCAGCAGCAATCACGCTCTGACACATTTGGACAGGGTGACCGCATCAGGGTCGTGATCAGCAATGTGTCGAAAGATTCAAAGGGACCGCAGGTCGAAGTTTCCCGCGCGCACCCGGATCTCCTGGTCAGATTGTTCGAAATGGAAGTGCCGGAAATATACGACGGCACAGTGCAGGTGAAAGTCGCCGTTCGCGAGCCTGGCGAGCGCGCCAAGATCGCGGTCGTTTCAAACGAGCGCGACGTCGATCCGGTCGGCGCTTGCGTCGGTATGAAAGGCTCTCGCGTACAGGCGATCATCAAAGAATTGCGTGGGGAAAAGATCGACATCATCGAGTGGAACGAAGACCCGACGGTCTTCACGGCAAACGCGCTTTCACCGGCAAAGGTCAATCGAGTCAACGTTCTCGATTTTGACGAGAAGCGACTGGAAGTAGTCGTTGAAGAATCACAATTAAGTCTGGCAATAGGCAAACACGGTCAAAACGTGCGCCTTGCAGCCAGGCTGGTTGGCTGGCAGATCGACATCAGGAACGAAGAAGAGATCAGAGCAGAAATCAGGACCAAGATGGAAGAACAGATGTTCTCTGGTCCGACGGTTCCGCTTAATGTTATCGAAGGCTTGAGCCCGTCTGAGTCCCAGTTACTGATCGATCACGGTATCGACAGCGTGGAGCAACTCTCGCGCATGCCTGAGGATGATCTTTGCGAAATGCTGGACATCAGTCTTGACGAAGCGAGAACGATTCTGGACTCCGCGCGCATGATCGTGGAAGCGAAAGCCGAACGCGATCTTGCTCTTGCTACGGCCAAAACTGATGAAGAGGGAACTGAAACAGGGGAAGCAGAGTCTGACGGTGAAGAATTGGTGGAAGCAGCCGCTGAAACCGAAGAAGGCATCGCCGAAGAGACTGCAACTCCTGAAGCGGAATCGCATGAGACTGAGAGTGCGGAGCCGCAGGCAGCTGAAGAAGAACATCCGCACGGCGAATGATGTGCGATGAATACGATTGTAGGGGCAGGGCTCGTCCCTGCCCGGATTGCCGCAGGCAATCAAAGGTTCATTTATAGAGGTTTCATCTGCAACGTAGTTTGTTTGATTAAGAAAGTTTAGTTTGTTTTCAGTATCGACCGAAATGACGAAGCGAGGCACGAAAGGAGCATCGGGACTATGGTTTGAAATCGCTTAGCGTGTCGCTCAATCGGTCTGGAGGGTTTTTGGTTAATGAGCAAAATTCGTATTTATGAGTTGGCGAAGGAACTCCGCCTCGATAATAAGAAAGTTATCGATGAAGCCAAACGGCTTGGAGTCGATGTGCATCAGCCATCGAACTCGCTGGATGAACCTATTGCCAACAAGATCCGCGAGAAATATTTTCCGAAGAAGCCGGTATCGAAGTCCGGACCGATTCTTGTAAAGAAGGCTGCAAAGCCCGTTGAAGCGACAGCTGAGGAAGCACCGACGCAGACGGCCGAAGAGTTGTCCTCCGCGGAGTCTGACTCGGTTGAAGAACCGGATGAGGCCGTTGCTGCTGAAGCTAAATCTAAAGTCATCAAGCTGGTAAAACCGCCTGAGCCGATAAAACCAAAGCCGGTGCTGCAGATGCCGCCTACCGCCGCCTCTGAGCCGCCGCGGGCAGCAGCTCAAAAAGAAGAAGTAGCAGAGGTCGCTCAGCCGGTTCCGGCCGCAACTCCTCAGAAAACGCCTCAGCAGCCACAAGGTCCGCGCGTCATCGCGCTTAAGCCGATTGCTCCCATTCGGCAAGACCGCCCAGTTTCCAGACCACCGCAGCCAAGACCCGGAGAGCAACAACGACCGACTCGCGGCGATCGTTTTCCCGCTTCGCGACCGCAACCTCCCGGACAGGCGGGCAGGGCTGCCAGACCAGGAACCCTGTTTTCAAGTCAACCTTCTGCAACACCGATGGGCGATCTTGGTGTCGGCGCTGTTCCGCCGCGAACAACCTATGTTCCGCCGAAGGACAAACGTAAAGGCGGAATTCATAGCACTACCCGTAAGAAAGGTACCTTTGGCCGAAAGGGCGATAATAACAAAGAGGTCGAGACTGATTTGCCGGAACGCCCGACAATGCCTGCGATTGCGCAGCGGCGAACCTTTACCGAGTTCAAGCCGATGAGGCTTACGGAAGGTACTACGGTCAAGGACTTTTCCGAAAAGCTCGACATCAAACCCAAAGAGGTCGTCAGCGCCCTGTTGCGCAAAGGCATTCTTGCCACGATCAACCAGACCATCAACACCGATGTCGCCAAGGATATTGGAAAAGAATTCGGTTACGAAATCGAATTCGTTCCCTACGAAGATCTGATCGTCGAGACCGAATTTTTGCAGAATATCGAAGACGGCGGCGAAGATATGAGTCGCGCTCCTGTCGTGACAGTGATGGGACACGTCGATCACGGAAAGACCAGCCTGCTGGACGCCATCCGTTCAACCAGAGTTGCTGAAGGCGAAGCTGGCGGAATCACACAGCACATCGGCGCGTATTCAGTCGAAGTTCACGATCCGGATGATCGCTCAAAATTAAGAAACATCGTCTTCCTGGATACCCCTGGTCACGAAGCGTTCACGATGATGCGAGCTCGCGGAGCCAAGGTTACTGATGTGGTAATACTTGTAGTTGCCGCTGACGACGGCGTGATGCCTCAGACGGTTGAAGCAATCGATCATGCTCGCGCAGCAGGAGTTCCAATCGTCGTCGCAATCAACAAGATTGACAAACCCGATGCCAATCCCGACAGAGTCAAGCAGGAACTTGCCAACAAAGGCCTGCAATGGGAAGGCTGGGGCGGAGACACCGTAATGGTTGAAGTATCCGCCAAGAAGCGCCAGAACCTGGAGTTGTTGCTGGAAAACATCATCATTACAACCGACCTGCTTGAACTGAAAGCCAATCCGAAACGACTCGCGACCGGCGCGGTGCTGGAAGCAAAGCTGGATAAAGGCCGCGGCGCTGTCGCGACAATTCTGGTCCAGAACGGCACGCTGAAGATCGGCGATCCGTTTATTGTGGGATCGATATTCGGTCGAGTTCGAGCGATGTTCGATGACAGAGGTCGTCCGATTATCGAAGCCGGACCAGCGACGCCAGTCGAAGTTCTGGGATTCCAGAGCGTGCCTCTCGCGGGCGATATCTTCCAGACAGTGGATGACGTCGCGAAGGCTCAACAGATCTCGGCCTACCGCCAATCGGTCGAAAGAATCAAACGAATCGGCCGTTCGACAGCTGGATCGCTTGAAGACATCATGCACAAGATGCAAACCGGCGATTTGCGCGAGCTTCGCGTAATCATCAAGGCCGACGTGCAGGGCTCTGTCGAAGTTGTCAAAGACACCTTGAACAAATTGTCCAGTGACAAGATAAAGGTGACGATCATCCGCAGCGGTGTCGGCGCGAT
>DASRDY010000161.1:0-37031 GCA_035652355.1 Blastocatellia bacterium | reverse complement strand
GCCGTCATCGTTTATTACGGCAAGACCACCACTGGTTGCGACAAATCGTTTTCCGTTAAAAACTGTCATCGCGCGAACAGATGAATGGTTAAGTATCAGGTTGATTCCCGCGACTCCCGGTGAGGCGAGAGCGGTTCGCTCGACCTGAACGCGGTCGGCGTTGCTTAGCTTTTCCGAAACTGATTTGAATGTTCCGCTGACGTCGAGCCAGAAATAGATTCCAAAAGAAGCAATCAGGACCGCCAGCGCAGAAATTGCGATAACTTTTTTGCGGCGTATAACTTGCGAAATTTGCATATAGCACCCGGTGACGAGTTAGCAAAGGCTGCTAATCTCGACCCAGCTGAAGCGAACGAATCACACAACCCAACGGCTTCGGGGCGCGAGCCCGGACCAAAATCTTTTCGCTCCAGCATCACGAAAGATAAGGCCGATTATGAGAGCACGGTACGTGGATAGCCTCACTTGACCCCAGCGGTTTACCCCAACCTGATGGATTGCTGACCCCGGTTATTATGGACGGGCAATAGAAACTACATTCTAAAACAGTTTCGGAAGTTTAACGAATCTTTTTTAAAGGGTACAACACGCTGACAGCCTGTTGTACGTTTTACAGCTTTCGCATTGCGGCGATCAACCGGTCGATCTCTTCGTGGGTATTGTAATGAACCAGGCTGATGCGAATCGCGCCACCGCGTTCCTCAAGTCCAAGCCTGACCATAGGTTCCAGCGCGTAATAATTGCCATCCCAGACACATATGCCTTCTTTAGCTATTAGTCCGGCAGCTTCCCTTGGCGTCTTGCCCCGGACAGTAACTGCGAAAGTAGGTACGCGATCCGTCAGACGGCGAGGATCGGTTATACCGTAAATCGTCACATTTTCCAGACCCTTAAGTTCATTCAGAAGATGCTCTGTCAGCGTAATCTCGTAATCCCTGATCGAGGACATCGCGATCTTAAGGGCACGTCTTCTTCCGCTGTATTCCTTGAAATCGTCGGCGTGATATTCTTCGGCGTCGTGTCCGATACGCTCCAGATATTCAATCGCACCTAACAGGCCGGCCAGACCTTCATGATTGAGCGTCCCCCATTCGAATCGATCCGGCAAATCGTCGTGCTGTGGGCGAACCTTGTAGGCATATAGCTTATTTAACTGTTCTTCCTTACCATAGAGGATTCCCGTATGCGGTCCGAAATATTTGTAGCCGGAACAAACAAGAAAATCGCAATCGAGTTTCTGAACATCGATTGGTCCGTGCGGAGCATAGTGGACGGCATCGATCAGACAGAGAGCTCCGTGGGCGTGGGCCTGACGAACCACTTCTGCGACATCATTGATCGTGCCAAATGCGTTTGACGCGTAGGTTACCGCGACCAGTTTTGTTTTTGACGATAACTGCGACTTAAAACTGCTCCAATCAAGAGTTACATCGTCCGGGTTGATGTCGGCGAAACGAATCGCGACTCCGCGCTCGCGCAGATCAAGCCATGGTGAAACATTTGCATCGTGATCCATTCTGGTAACGATTATCTCGTCGCCTTCGCGAAATTCTCGCCCCAACGAACGGCTGAGCATCTGCGTCAACGAAGTCATGTTCTGCCCCATTACGATCTCTCGATACGAACGCGCATTCAGAAAATCGGCGAGAGCTTCATGAACCTGACGCAGCATTTCGTCGCTTCGAATTGATGCTTCAAACATGCCTTCGGTATTGGCGTTGTAATTGGAAAGATAATCCGTTATGCGGTCGATCACGATCTGCGGGACTTGTGTGCCCGCCGCATTGTCAAATCGAATGATCTTGTTCCCATTGATCTCCTGCTGCAGAGCAGGAAACTGCTTACGATACCGACTGAAATCCATCATATTTTTATAATGCTGTAAGTGCGTTTTTGTTATTTGACATCGAAGAGATCGATTTTATCCAGTTGCCAACCGCCGCCGTTTTTGCGCAGATAATAAAGTGCCGTACCCGTCTGGCTCTTGCCTTCTTCGACTATGTCCAGCTTTACATCTACTGCGGTTCTGTCTGCATCCAGAGCCTCGGTCCTCAAAACGGTTGTGTTCCACTGGGTGGGATGAGCGACAGTGATCCGTGTGGCCAGTTTCTTCATATTCGCGGCCACAATTAAAGGCTTTAACTGTTCAGAGCTGCCGGATAAAACAGCCTTGTCGAATTGTGACAAGAATTGCTGGACCGACGAATCAACCGGTGAACGTTTGCCCGAAGAGCTCTCCGTCGCGACAATAGCGTCACGTGATGTCTTGGTTGAGACAAAATCGGCCTGCGCCTGGGCGGCCTTTGTGAAAGCCGTCAGCGCCGCGTCGTGTTGTCCCCGCGATTCTGAAATCTGGCCAATTGTATAATCCGCCCAGGCTATTGTAATCAGATCAGGCGGCTGCGATGCCAGAGCGGCGTTAGCTTCTTTCAAGGCCTCATCACCTTTACCATTTGCGGCAAGCGTACGAGCAAGCCACGCACGCGCAAGGTCGTTATTCTGATCGTTTGCCAGCGCCTGTCGCAATTTGGTTTCTGCCTCACCGTAATTGTGTTGTGTGTACGCGCCGACCGCGGCGCCAAAAAGCGATAGATCCCACGGCCGCTGCACGGGAGGATCTGAATTTAACAACCACGCATCATTATCATAGTTGGTCTGTATCAGAATCTTTTCAGGATCTACTTCGACGCTTGCGAGTTTTTCAGTGGTATTGAACGTAGCAGTACCAAAACCGCGACTGTCACTGTTCAACACGACGGTATCGCGGACAGCTTTTCCGCTGATCGTCATCGCCACGACGTCGACTTTGACATCGCCAGATCCGAAGTTGCGCACTGCAGATTTGTAAGCTCCCCCTTCTTCGCGAGGAACACCGACAGCCACGTCGACGTCAGGCAACGTCTCGATCCACTGCCTGCTGAGTCCATCTATGTTTGGCGAGCCGGTCTGCTTTAACAGGGCAAGCCATGCGTCAAAAGACGCCCCCTCCGGGCCTGCTCCAGTCACGAGTTGCTTGATAGTGCCCAGCAGTTTGTCACGGCCGATTTCGTGCTCGAAAATCCGAACAACCAGCGGACCCTTGGTTGGGACAACCTGATAAAAGCTTGCTGAACCCAGGGTTTGCGCAACCAGTTGCATGTCACGTCTTGAAGCCGCGGTTGTCGCATAGGCACGGGCGAATCGAGTAAAAGCCTCACGTTCCGATGCCGGGCCAAACCGCTCGCCAAAATAAAGTGCGGCCAGATAACGCGGCAGTCCTTCGGAAATAAAGCCCCAGCCTCGTTCATACACCCGGGCTTGTCCACCAATGTAATTCTTTGCCATTCCGGCGGCCAGCAATTCCAAAGTGCTGGCATCGACCATATCAGTCCTGGCTATGTTTTCGCCGAAAACCACTACGGACGGTCCGGAAAAACCTCCTGACCGGCTGCTGAATACAAACCGAATCGGAGCGACTATCGGTTTACCAAAGATGCCTTCATAAAACTTCGATATGCGGCCGGCCTCGTCGAAAAGGCGTTTGACCTGGGGCGCTGCGGTTTGCTCAAGCCCCTTGGGAACGAATGCCTCGAATCGACCGTCGTCGGATTTCGAGGATGAGTAATGCCCAGCGATTAAAAACGGCTCTCCGTTTATTGAATCTTCGAACGAGGATCCTTTTTGAATGCCTGCTGAAATCGGCGTCTCGCCGCCTGGCAGTGTAATGTTCAGGCTGAATGGGGCTTGATCCTGCCCGTGGACGTTAACCGGAGTATTCGCCACAGGTACCCACCCGCCATCGGGCAGCAGAACAATGTCTCCAGGTCCGATTGACGCATTTGCCGCACTCTCTGCTACCGTATACGAATAATTTACCGCGACCGTGACTGAAGCCTTTGGAGCGACATTTGATGGCAGTGAAATTGAAAAACTCTGCAATGAGGCCGAAGTGTCCGGTTTCTGGGTGAACGTAGCCGATGCACCGTTGACGGTGACAGAACTTATCTTGGCGTTCGAAGCCAGTCTTAATGTCAAGCTGCGTCCCGGACCATTTCCAGTATTTGTCAGTTTCAATACCGATGTGATCTCCGCGGAATTCGTCGAAGTATCAACGCGCGCGGTAATGTCATAACGGTCAACGTCGTACTTTACTGTCACCTGAGCATTAGCCGAAATGCCGTATATGCATAATGACGCGAGAAAGACACTGGCAAGTTTTCTCATTGAAAAATGGATCCTTCGATTATGATTTAAAGCGTCTCATCGCGATCGCCCATCGCAACTTACGAACAACAGAAGATTACGAAGCGCCTGTTTGCGCCAGCGGCAATTTGTCATTTACCGCACGATGTACTCGCTGTAAAACTGAAAGCAGCGGCGCAAGCCTTTCCAGAGGCAGCGAATTCGGACCGTCGCTCAAGGCGGCAGCGGGATTGTCGTGTACTTCCATAAACACGCCGTCAACGCCGCAGGCTACGCCTGCTCTGGCAAGATACTCGATAAACTGTGGCTGCCCTCCGGTGGAATCTCCTCGTCCGCCCGGCAATTGCAAACTGTGTGTCACATCGTAAACAACCGGATAGCCGAACTCGCGCATAATCGGAAACGAACGCATATCTACAACCAGGTTATTGTAGCCAAAACTTGCACCGCGTTCTGTCACTATGATTTTGTGATTCCCAGTCGAAGCCGCCTTTTCGACAACATTGCGCATGTCGTATGGAGCTAGAAATTGCCCTTTTTTTATATTAACGACTTTCCCTGTTTGCGCTGCAGCAAGGACCAAATCAGTTTGTCTGGAAAGAAACGCCGGGATTTGCAATACATCTGCTACTTCTGCCACAACTTCGACTTGGCTGATCTCGTGAACGTCGGTCAGGATTGGCAAACCGACTTCTTCTTTGATCACCTTCAGAACTCGCAGCCCTTCCGCCATTCCCTGGCCGCGAAAGCTGTTAATCGAAGACCGATTCGCCTTATCGTACGACGCCTTGAAAATGTACGGAAACCTCAGCGATCCTGTTATGGATTTTATTGCACGAGCCATTTTCACCGCGTGTTGTTCGCTTTCGACAACGCACGGACCTGCAATTAAGAATAGATTGCCTCCGCCAACAGAGACATCACCGACCGAGAATTCACGAACTGCTTCTGACATTTTTCGGTTCTCTTACAGATAAAATTACCGACGAATAACGAAACAGTAATTGTACACTAATCGTCGCCAGAGATACCAAGCTTGTGCGAAAACATATCCGATGCCTGATTAATCGTGTTGGTTGACTCGACTTTGCTAGCTTCATCTCGCAATCTATGTTCGTGGGCAGCCTGAACAAAACTGGAGAAGAGCGGATGCGGATCCAAAGGTTTCGATTTCAACTCCGGATGGAACTGGCAACCTAAAAACCACGGGTGGCCTGGCAATTCGATAATTTCCACAAATTTGCCGTCCGGCGATTTTCCTGAAATCACGAAGCCCGCATTCTGCAGAATATTTTCATATTGGGGATTGAATTCGTATCTGTGGCGATGCCTTTCGGATATTTCGGTGGCGCCGTTGTAGACCCGCTGCGCCAGGCTTCCTTCCTTCAGAACACACGGGTATGCGCCAAGCCGCATCGTGCC
Organism: Blastocatellia bacterium; assembly: GCA_035652355.1. Lineage (GTDB taxonomy): Bacteria > Acidobacteriota > Blastocatellia > DASRDY01 > DASRDY01 > DASRDY01. The sequence continues at coordinate 31,427 of DASRDY010000161.1, read as the reverse complement.
GCCCATCGACTCTACGCCAATCAGATCGCGCAGTTTATAAATAATTCGATGGGCAGTCTCAGGTTCGAACTCGGTGCTGTCAGCCCCTTCCAGGCTGCATTTGTTGCGCGCATATTCGATGCATGCGCATTGCATACCGAGGCAGATCCCAAAAAAAGGCACGTTGTGCTCTCGGGCGTAATGAATCGCGCGCAACATGCCGGAGATGCCGCGCTTTCCGAACCCGCCAGGCACAAGAATCGCATCCAAATCCTGCAATCTGTCCTGCCAGTGCTCTTCTGTCTTGAGATTCGCGGATTCGATCCAGCGGATATCTATTTCAACGTTATTGGCTACCCCGCCGTGTTTCAACGCCTCAATCAGGCTCTTATAGGAATCTTCCAGCTCAACGTATTTACCAACAATCCCAATTGTAACGCTGCCAGAGGGGTGTTTCATACGGTCGACAAGTCTCTCCCATTTTCGCAAATCGCGAGTGGTATCTTTAATTCCGAGTCTCCTGACAATCAGATCGTCTAGTCCCTGTTGCGCGAACATCAATGGCACTTCATAAATTGTCGAGACATCCAGAGCGGTGATGACCTCTTCTTCGCGAACGTTGCAGAAAAGCGCGATCTTGGCTTTCATGTCTTGCGGAAGCGGTCGCTCTGTCCTGCACAGCAGTATGTCAGGTTGAATACCAATCTCGCGCAACTCCTTAACTGAATGCTGAGTTGGCTTGGTCTTCATTTCACCGGCGGCTGCAATGTAGGGAACCAGCGTCAGATGGATAAATAGCGAATCATCCAGCCCAACTTCGTTGTGCATTTGTCGAATTGCTTCAAGGAACGGCAGAGATTCAATATCGCCGACCGTTCCACCTATTTCGACGATCACGACATCGACATTTTTGGAGACCGCACGGATTGCATCTTTAATCTCGTTGGTGATGTGGGGAATAACCTGAATCGTTTTGCCCAGGTAATCGCCTCGACGTTCTTTATCAATGACCGAAAGATAGATTCGACCGCTGGTCCAGTTGTTTGACTGTGTCAGTTTTGCGTGTGTGAACCGTTCGTAATGTCCCAGATCGAGATCTGTCTCTGCTCCATCGTCGGTGACAAAGACTTCGCCGTGCTGAAACGGCGACATCGTGCCCGGATCAACGTTGATATAAGGATCAAATTTCTGCAGAGTTACTTTTAATCCGCGTGATTCAAGCAATGCTCCGATTGAAGCTGCGGCTATCCCTTTTCCGAGCGATGAAACAACGCCGCCGGTAACAAAAATATATTTTGGCATAAGGTTCCTTGTTAACTGTGGCGCAGCCATTCAGTCTGCGCTGGCCGAAAACTCACACATTGTAAAAAAACCACAATGCAATAGTCCGCTTAAAACATGTTCTCTATAACCAAACCAAGCGCAGACTGAATGTCTGCGCCACTTTATTTCCTTTCCAGAACGGCTCTGGCTCTTTCGAAATCCTCTGGTGTGTCTATGCCGATCGATCTATGCGATACTGTTACAACCTTTATTTTATAACCATTTTGCAGGGCGCGCAGTTGCTCCAGGCCTTCCTGTTTCTCTAAATCAGTAGGTTGCAATTTCGCGAACTTCAACAGAAATTTTCGTCGGTAAACATAAAGACCTGTGTGCTTGTAATAATGTCGCAAAAAATCGGGATCGGCCTTCGCTGTCTCTTCCAAACTGTCGGGATTAAGCGATGACCCGGGAGGAAGAATCGCACGCGGAAACGGAATGGGTGCTCGCGAAAAGTAAAGCGCTATCCCATCTTCATCTGTAACAACTTTTACGACGTTTGGATTCAGCACATCCGCCCAGTGATCTATTGGCTCGCGGGTAGTGCTCATCGGTAAACACGTCTCTGCAAGCATCGGCTCTACGGCGGCATCAATAACGGACGGATCTATTAACGGTTCATCGCCCTGTACATTGACGATCAGATCGCAGTCGAGCGTCTCCGCGACTTCGGCAACACGATCCGTCCCGCTGGTATGATGCACTGACGTTAGCCGCGCCTCGTAACCGTGATCTCTAACTGCTGCTGCGATTCGATCATCATCTGTAGCCACAATCACCCGAGAAACGGTCTTTGCCATAGATGCACGTTCGCAAACGCGAGCGATCATCGGTTTATTATCGAGAAGCAAAAGCGGCTTCCCCGGCAATCGGGACGAAGCATATCTGGCCGGAATAATACAAATGGCGGGCCCGTTTTCCACGGGATTCCAACTTAACCTAGCGTGGCTTGTTTGTCAAATCAGCTATAACTGGGAAGGACCGCTTTCTTTCTAGCGCGGTCCTTTGTTTCAAGGTTCGTGTGGAGAATCATCGGCAGTCGGCGCAATTTTCTGCTGCTCTCAATTGTTCAAGTGCGCGCCGGGTTGCTTCCATCGCATCGGCCTTGTGACCACAATAATTGTTACTAGCGTTTTCCATATCATGCATAGCGGTTTCCAACGCTCCTACAGCTTTATGTATGTTGGGGCAACGGGCGCCGGGTTCGGCGACTGCGGTGGTATCCGCTTTTGCCTTGCTGGATCGGGCGAACGATTGAATCGATACAAAGGTTAAAGCCGCAAACAATACCACACAAACCAATATCAGCAATTTGACTCTAGTCATGAATCTCCTCCGAGGGAACCTGTTTTGTGTTAAGTGAAAAACTGAAGAGCCACAGTTTCGGCCATAATAACATGGAGGACTATTGAGCGGCCAAAATTTATGGCCAGGAGGTAAAGCCAGAACGAAAATAATTCTTGAAGTTTTTACTCGTATCTTAAAGCTTCGACCGGATTCAGGCGCGATGCCCTCACCGCTGGGTAGATGCCGAAAATCAAACCGACCGAAGCGGCCACTCCGAACGACATCGCGATTGAAGCACCTGTCACAACCGTACTCCATTCTGCATAGAGCGCCACTGTTCGCGAAACAATAAACCCGAACAGGATGCCTGTTAATCCGCCGAGGAAACTGATGGTAAGGGCTTCGATCAGGAACTGAACCCAGATGTCACGACGCCGAGCCCCGATGGCGCGGCGGACGCCGATCTCTCGCGTTCTTTCCAGGATATTGGCTAGCATAATATTCATAATCCCGATACCACCGACAAGGAGAGAGATTCCCGCGATAGCGCTCATAACGACGTTGAAAATGCGCTGGGTTCGCTGGTTTTGCTCTAGCAGTTCGCGTGGAACTATGATTGAAAAATCATCTTCATGGCCGTGGGTGTTGACAAGGATTTGACTGATAAGAATCGCGCTGGATTTAAGCGCGTCGGTGTTCTTCAACTGGATGACAACTTCGTCAAGTTCAGGTTCGAACTTCTTGAACTCGAATTTTTTCAAGGCTGTATTCAATGGGATATATATATCGTTGCTGAAATCCTGCAATTTGACACCTTCGAATTCGTCTTTTGTCAGCGTGTTATCCTCCATCACACCGATGACCGTGAACCACAGATTGTCGATTCTGATGTGGCCGCCGACTGGAAGTTTCGATCCGAATAACTTCTGCTTCACACGCGAGCCGATCACGCAATATTGTTCGTATTCGCGATTGTCGTTTTCAGAAAAAAAGCTGCCTTCTGAAAGGTTATATTTCGCCAGTCTGAAGTATGATGGCGTCACACCAACGACGTTGGAATCGTCGCTTTTTCCCTGCGACGTAAATATCTGGAAAGTCTTTACTCGCTTTCGCGCTGAATACTGGTCGATGTCGGGAGTCACAGACGAGATTGCACTGATGTCTCGCAAAGATAGTCCGAGCGAGTTCTCGCGAATCTTTTTCAGATCCTCGTCTTTGAACTCTCGATCACGGACGATAACGTTCCGCAGTCCCATCGTGTCGATTAGCCTGAGACTCTCTTTTTCAGCGCCAGCGCCTATCGAAAGCATCGCGATAACCGCGCCGACGCCAAAGATCATCCCGAGCATCGTCAGAAATGTGCGCAGCTTGTGCCCGCTGAGGTTGCTTATCGCCAATCGTATTTCAGTAAAATATCTCATTTCGTCTTTTAGAAGCTTTCAGAGATACAGGGTCACAGAGAAAACCAAAAGATAAAGCAGAATTGAGAATTTCCGGTTCGCTTTTATGCGTTTCATTCTTTCTCTGTGTCTTTCTGCCCCTGTCGTGAATTCAGATTCTGGACTTGGATAAATTCGTTAAGAAGACGTTTTGGGTTTATCGGCGCTCGAATCCGAAGATTTCTTCGTCCCGTTAAAATCCTGTTTGAGATCAGGCGGATTAAGCGCAATTACCTGTCCCGGTTTTAGCCCCTCCGTGACCACGACTTGAATGATATCACCCTGCCCTAACGCAACCTTTACTGGATCGAATTTGGCGAGTCCCGATTGAACATAAGCGAAATAATCCGCATCCTTTTTGATAATTGCGCTGCGCGGAACGACCAAAACAGACTTCAACTCGCCTCCCTCTATTTCTGCTTTGAGCTTTACCCCGGGTTTCATCAGATTCGGATCTGTTTTATCCAGAGTTACAATCGTCTGGAAAAATTTGACCGGAGAGTCGCGATCGATCGCACGCGCAACCTTGTCGATTGATTTAACTTTGCCGGTGAACATTGAGCCGGGAAAAGGATCCAGCGACAGCGTCACCTTTTCTTCCGGTCGCAATTCGCCCGCGTCTTTTTCCAAAACAAAACATTTAGCTTCCATCTTTTCCGGATTCATCAGGCTGAAAAGCTGCATGCCAATATAAACAACTTTGCCTGGCATCAGTGCCGCATCCCCAAAGTAGTATCCGGGATCGTTGTAGACGACGATTCCCGATGCCGGTGAGAGAAGTTTCAGTGAAGCAAGTGCGGTCTGAACCTGATTTATCTTTGCGGTTGCCTGCTGTCGCTCGACCATCATGATCGCTTCGTCCAGAGAATAGGCTTTGCCTTTAAGTTCCAGCTTTCCCTCGGCAAAAACGATCTTTTTCTCGGTGTAATCTTTGCTGATTTGTCCTTCGATTATTTCCCGGCGCGAATATATCTGTTCGTCTTTTGGAAGGAATTGATTGATCCTTTCCAGTTCCATTTCTGCGACTTTTTTGTCCTTCTGGATATCGGATTTGTCTTCATCAACGGCAGTGCTGCCTTTTGAAATCTTTTGATTTGCTTCTTCCAGATTTGACTGGTGTTCTTTCATTTGCAGATCCAGCTCTGCCGGATCAAATTCGATCAGGACATCGCCTTTGTTGACGCGCGTACCGTTCGGCACTACAGTGCCGATGCGCAGGCGGTTAACAGGGACGGGAGGGACCGCAACAATAACCGAATCCGCAGCTTGAAGCTCGCCGGCCGCGGGAATCTTCAGAGCGAAATCCTTTGGCTGAACCGTCGTGGACAAAGGTTTTAATTCTGCGTTTGCGTTCATCCAGGCGCGACGGCCGCTATACGCACCCAGCGATAGTAGACCCAGTCCGATGATGACCAGCAGATAAATTCGCATTCTCTTAAGCATTCTCTTCATCGTTGCGTTTCCCTATTTCGCCTTTGCGTAATCGATCGCGATTCTGTCGCCGGGTTTCAACCCTTCGGTGACTATTATTTCCGTTCCGTTTGAATCGCCGAGTTTGACGTTCTGCTCGCGCCAGCCTGTGTCGGTTTTGACTTTAATAATTCCACCTTCAGCGGTTGAATGGATCGCTTTCAAAGGCACCGCGATCACGTCCGCGATAGATGCGGTCTCGATTTTCACTTTAACGCTCATGGCCGGCCGCATCACACTGATGTCAAGTTTGTCCAGGGCGATTTGAGCTTCCAGAACTTTGTTGGGAATATCCCACGATTTGGGATGAACGAGAGTTCCCATGCTTTTAACCTCTCCCGTGAAGGTCTTTCCCGGAAGAGCATCCATCGTTATCTCTGCCTTCAGGCCGACTTTCAGTTTGCCAATATCTACTTCCGGAACAGAAGCCTCGGCGATAATCGTATTCAAATCGGGAATTTCGATTATAGGTTGACCAGACCAGACATTCTCGCCGACCTGGAATCTGTCACCGTTCCATTTCGTTTTATAAACCACAACGCCGTCACGATCGGCCTTGGCCTGGAAATTTGCCATTCGGCTCTTAATTTCGTTGACCTTATTTTCCGCGCGAGCTTTTTTGCTTGCGATAATCTTATAGGTTGCCTCGCTGGATTTCGTATGCCATTCAATTTGTGATTTCAACGCCTCGACTTCCTGTCGAGCCTGTTCCAAACCCAGTTTGTCTTTTTCTATGTCTCCTGAAGCTTGGACGTTCGTATTCGAACTATCTTTAAGTTTGAAGTTGTCGTATTTGTTCTGAGCGGCCGCCAGTTTCGATTTCAGGTCGGAGTCTTCAAGATCGATCTGTACTCTCGTTTTTTCCAACTCTTTGTTCGCCTGTTCAAGCTCGTTCTGAAACTGCATCAGATCCATATTGATCTTTTGCGTGTCAAAGTTGATCAGAACATCGTCCTTTTTGACGTTTTTACCTTCCTGAATAAGACTGACGATTTGCCATTGCCAGTAGTTGCCGAAACCAGCCGGTCCGCCGAAATTCTGCACCGATGTCGCACGCAAAACTCCTGACGAGTTTATTCCAAAGCTGACTGTCTTCGGCGCAATTGTCAGGAGTTCATCCGTAGCACCAGAAGCCGCGAAGAACCGATTCGGGACAAATAGCAGCGACAGCGCGCCTAAAACGATTAAACCGATAACGACTATTAGAATTCTTTTAATCATTGTTTTTCTCGCTATCGTTATTTCAAAATGTGATCGCCTTCTTTAAGGGCCCCATTATCGGCGACTGCATAAAGAAATGGATCAGAGGCCAGTATTGTAATTGCAATCGGTCTGCGTTTATCTTGCTCTTCGACTCGGACGACCTGGGGAGTGCTGCCTTCGAATTGAACGGCGCTTCGGGGAACCACCAGTTGTGACGAGTAGTCAGCGACGGACACCGAAACCTGAGCTGACATTCCAGGTTTCATAATCTCCATAACCGTCTTGTCCAGCGAAATGACGACATTGAATATTCGCGCTTTCGCCATCCAGTTCGCTTTTATAGCGGTCTGTGCGATCTCTTTTACGGTGCCGGTAATCTGCACAGCCGGGTAGCTGTCGAGAGTGACGACCGCCTTTTGCCCGACAGAAAGTTTTGGACCATCGACTTCGTTAACTTTGGCCAAAACCTCCATCTCTTTCAGGTCGGGCAACGTGACGACGGGAAATCCGCCCCAGACAACGTCGCCAATTTGAATTTTTCGCCGTTCAGCCCAATGATCGGAATAGATAACCATGCCTTCGGCCGGAGCCTTTATATTCATACCGTCAAGATCCCCTTTGGCCTGGGCGAGTTGATTTTCCAACTTCTGTTTTTCGATAATTTTGACCTGAAGGTCTGCGGCTTGTTCTTTCTTCTTTTGTTCGATTTTTAATAGCTGGTTTTCGTAATCGGCCTTCGCTTTGGCCAGATTGAACTGCTTTTCCTGATATGTTCTGCGGCCCTCAATTCCGGGTGGGACTCTTGCATCGATCTTGGCTTGTTCGTATGGCAACCAAAGCTGGCTCAACTGCACCGCCATATCCTGCAAAGTTGACTCATTGGTCGACTGCGTTTTTATGATGTCGTTGTCCGCGGCAACGATTTTCTCCTCCATATCTTTTATTTTTGTAATGGCGGTGGTGCTGTCCAGCTCAAGGACCTTCTCTCCCGGTTTAATAATGCTGCCTTCGGGCGGAAGGTAAGTAATTTTTGCTTCGTCGGAAGTCACGGCATAAATCGACTGAGATCGAACCGCACGCAATTCACCGACTATAATAAGATTTTTCTTCAGATCGCCTCGTCGGACAGCTATTGTCGGTTCTTCGGTCTTTGCCTGAACCGTAGGAAGCGCGCTTAAAAACTTACTGCCGCGCCCATTGCGACGAAATCCAACGGCGAGACCGGCTAGAACCAGCACAATGGCTGCAACGCAGAACAGTATTGTCCGTTTCCGAATCAATTTCCGCGGACGTGAATTCCGAATTTGAGCCTCGTTCTTTTCCATATTTTTGATACTTGACCTTTAGTCTCAAACGACCTTCGGCCTCTTTGGTTCGACAAAATAAACTGCAAGCCAGAATTTCAAGGGAGCAGCGGATTAATAACTAATAAATCGGCAAAAGATCTTTCAGCTACCTAAAAGACACGGCTGCAGACCTTTAAGTTGGCGGCAGTAAGTTCTGAAATTGGCCCTTTCGATCAGGCTTTTAGAGCAGAGGTTAAATCTCTACTTTGCGGCGCTCGATTTCGGAAACATGTATAGGCTGCGGATTTTCCCATACCAACTCACATATGATATCTTAAAGGCTGAAAGACGCCAAAGTCAATTACCGCGGAATTTTGCCTGCCGTTAAAGTATTACCGTTCCAAACCCAAAACCGTTGAGTTCAATCCTGAACGAACTATTAAAGAATACATAGAACAATCCCGGATGGCAAGGGGCGGAACCTCATTGTGGCATTTTATGGCAATAGGTGGCACAAAAATCGAATCTGGCCAACTGGTGTCACACTTGTCACAGTACAATAACCGCCTTTACTGTCTATGAATAACACTGTGACATCTAAGTCCTCGTGAGGGAGTTTGGCCAATTGACGTCACACCTTCTCTATCAGTTCTCTCTGGATAAACACGGGCGATTTGGTTATTGTAGTATTTCTTGTGGAGACTGGAACAAACGGATACAGGCGGCTAATCTTATGGGTTTTTCAACAAAAGCAATTCATGCCGGTCAGGAACCGGATGACACAACCGGAGCAATAATCACTCCGATCTATCAGACTTCGACTTACGTTCAGGAAGGGCTGGGAAAGCACAAGGGCTACGAATACGCCCGGACGCAGAATCCGACACGCAGCGCGGTTGAAAAGAATGTGGCAGCCCTTGAAGGGGCGGAATACTGCTATTGCTTCTCTTCAGGAATGGCGGCGATCAATGTCACCGCAACTCTGTTGAAGGCTGGGGATCACGTCATTGTATCCGACAACACTTATGGCGGAACTCGACGTTTATTTGATCGGGTACTTTCGGATTTCGGTCTTGAATTCACCTACATCGACACAACCGAAATCAGCAACACTGAAGATGCGATCCGGCCCACGACGAGGATGATCTTTATTGAGACTCCGACAAATCCTGTTATGGCGCTGACCGATATCGCAGAGACCGCAAAACTGGCATCAGCCCGTGGAATTCGCCTGGTGGTGGATAACACTTTTATGAGTCCATATCTTCAGCGCCCAATAGAATTGGGCGCCGATATTGTTGTCCATTCAACAACAAAATATCTGAACGGACATAGTGACAGCGTCGGTGGCGCGGTTATCCTGAAAAACAAAGCAGATGCCGATCGCATTCAATTCCTTCAGAACGCCGCAGGCGCTATTTTGTCACCGTTCGATTCGTGGCTACTCCTTCGCGGAACGAAGACGCTCGCCGTGCGAATGCGACAACACGAAGAAAACGGTCGGCAGGTAGCCAGCTTCCTCAGCGAGCATCCAAGTGTTAAGAAAGTTTACTATCCTGGACTTCCATCTCATCCTCAACACGAGTTGGCAAAACGTCAGATGGCAGGATTCGGCGCGATGATCGCATTTGAGACCGGATCGTTAGCCAATGCGAAAAAAGTCCTGGAAGGAGTCAGGCTTTGCTCACTTGCCGAAAGCCTTGGTGGCGTTGAAAGCCTGATTAGTCATCCGGCGACGATGACCCATGCATCTGTGCCGAAAGAAGACCGCGATCGACTTGGCATCACCGACGGTCTCGTGCGAATTTCGGTTGGGATTGAAGACGCCGAAGACATTATTGCTGATCTGGATCAAGCTCTTAAGGCGTAGCGCAGGCTGACAGCTTGCTTATTACTTATTCTGCGGAGCGGTATCAGATTACTTGCGCGTTTCTGAGCACACGCAAGCTGGTACCTTGCGCTACATTGCCCCTTATTAATGGTTTATTTGTCTTGACTTAAGAACGCAGAATTGGTAACTCTCTCATTGTCTGAGTTTCGACGCTGCATTTGTGTTGAAGCAAAGCTTCCCGACCCAAGAAAATCTCAATTGATGAGCGTCCTGATTATTTTGTTAACAGATGGTCTCGCTCGTGTTGGTGGAGGTTCAGTCGCTATTTCTGCAGTAGCGCCGACTCGAGAGCGCCGGTCGGACAATCATTTGAATATCGGAAACGGAGGAACGCATTTTGGCAAGTCAACTCTTCCTTAGGAAGTCAATCGCCGCATTGAAAGCGGAAGCAGAGGGTGAGCATGGATTAAAACGAACTCTCAGCGCACTCAACCTCACAACCCTTGGTATCGGGGCAATCATCGGCGCGGGTATCTTCGTGCTGACCGGACACGCAGCAGCAGCAAACGCCGGTCCGGCAATCGCACTGTCTTTCGTGCTGGGCGGAATCGCATGCGCTTTCGCCGGGTTGTGCTACGCAGAGATGGCTTCGACGGTACCGATTGCGGGCAGCGCATACACATACGCCTATGCGACAATGGGTGAATTTATCGCGTGGATTATCGGCTGGGATCTGGTCCTGGAATACGCGCTGGGCGCGACTACGGTTGCAATTGGATGGTCAGGGTATGTAGTCAGTTTTCTGCGTGGATTCGGGATCAACATTCCTCCGCAATTTACGGCGTCGCCGGGTAGCGAGCTTGTGAATGTTACAGCCGACGCTGCCAGCAAACTGCATATGTCGGCGGGATGGACCGTACTCACAGGCGACCTGAAAGATGTGTTCGCTAAGTACAGTGTCGATTACACGCATTTCGATCACATAGTATCTGTAATCAACGTACCGGCGATGATAATCATCGCCGCGGCTTCCCTGCTGCTTATTATTGGTGTTCAGGAATCAGCAAACGTAAACAACATAATCGTTATTGTTAAGGTAGCGATTGTTCTTGTCTTCATCATCGCCGGAATCGGATATGTTTCGACTGCAACCTGGGGCGGCAAATTCATTCCGGATAACGCGGGTCCGTACAAGTACGGAATCAGCGGAATTCTCAGAGCTGCCGGCGTGGTGTTTTTTGCCTACATAGGTTTTGACGCTGTCTCAACGGCGGCGCAGGAGGCCAAGAATCCACAAAAGGATATGCCTAAAGGCATTCTTGGCTCTTTGATCATTTGCACTATCCTGTACATCCTGGTTTCTTTCGTGCTGACCGGAATCGTTGATTACAAGCGACTGGACGTTCCCGATCCGATCGCGGTCGGCGTCGACGCGATTGGACTGACCTGGCTTTCGCCAATAGTTAAGGCGGGCGCGATCCTTGGTCTGAGTTCCGTTATTCTGGTTATGTTATTGGGTCAGACGCGTATCTTTTTCTCGATGGCTCACGATGGGTTGTTGCCGCCAATTGTTTCGAAGGTTCATCCGAAGTACAGAACGCCTTACATTACGACTGCTATCACAGGAGTCATTGTCATGATAGCTTCGGGTATGCTGCCCATCGGCATCGTCGGAGAGCTGGTCAGTATCGGAACTCTGTTGGCTTTTGCGATCGTTTGCATGGGCGTTCTTGTGTTGAGAATCACCCAGCCGAACGTCGATCGGCCGTTTACGGCTCCGGCTGTCTACATAGTTGCGCCACTGGGCACTTTATTCGCGCTGGGTTTGATGTATTTCCTGCCAAATGATACTTGGCTGCGATTGATCATCTGGATGGCTGCCGGATTCCTGATCTATTTCTTATATGGAATGCGGAACAGTCGATTGGCTAGGGAGACAGCAAGAGGCGAGGCTATGGCTGCCGATTGACGAATCAATAATCTGAAAGAAACAAATATAGGGTAGAGGCCAAAAACCTCTACCCTATATTTGTTTGATCGTTTATTGAACCAGTCCTATGCTTCCGCCTCTGCTTCGCTGATTGATTCGGTCTCGCCCATTGGTTTTCCGACCTTTTTCCATATCAAATAAACAGGAATGCCGGTCGCAATAATTAAAAGACCCGGCCACGTTTGCGCTGGTTGATAGACGAACAGCACAAACAAAATGACTGTCGCACCCAGGATATAAAGCACTGGAATGATCGGATAACCGAACGCTTTGTACGGACGATCGACATTTGGTTTCTTAATCCGGAGCCAGATCACCGCGAACACGGTGAGAATGTAAAATATCAGCGCCGCTGATATCACATAGGTCAGCAGATTTCCATAGAGGTTACCGTATGTGGTCTTGCCACTGGCGTCCACGCCGGTTACCACTCGCGGAAGAACCAGAAACGCAGCCCAGATGCCCTGAATGACCAAACCCCAAGCGGGAACTCGTTTATCGTTGAGTTCGCCCGACGACCTGAAAAAGAGACCATCCCGAGCCATCGCGTAGTAGGCTCTTGCTCCGGACAGGATCAAACCATTATTGCAGCCAAAGGTCGAGATCATTATTGCGACCGCCATTATCGCTGCTCCGGCGCCCGGGAATATAGCATCCATAGTTGCAGAAGCAACGCGGTCACTGGGCACAGTTTGAATCGATGCAAACGGTAGTGCGACAAGGTAAGCAACATTTGCCAGCGTATATAGGGTAATAACGATGAAAGTGCCAAAGGCCAGTGACAGCGGAATATTGCGACGCGGATTCTTCACTTCGCCAGCTGTGAACGTAATGTTATTCCAGGCGTCGGCTGAAAAAAGCGAGTTAGTTTGCGCAACACAAATGCCCACGAAAAGCCCAAAAGCGGTAATCGCCGTTACCGGACTTGAGTCTCTCCCGACATTCTCCAGAGTCCCGCGAACCTCCCACAAGTTTCCGAAATTCGCCCTTGCAATCGCACCTGTTTTCCAGCCGAGGAAAATACCCAGTACAACCAGCAGAAACAGCGATCCTGTTTTTGAGATTGTGAACACATTCTGGATAAGCTTGCCTAGCTTAAGGCCACGCGTATTGATAAACGTAATCAGCGCGATCATCAGCAGCCCGACTAATTGCGCGGTTGAAAGCGAGATCGCATATTTGCCAAGATTGATCGGCTCAATAATATAATTGGTTTCGGAAATCGTTGGCCATAACACGCCGAGAAATCGTCCGAAGCCCACCGCAACTGCTGCGATGGTTCCGGTCTGAATAACCAGAAACAATGTCCAGCCATAAAGAAAACCGAATATCGGCGAAAACGCTTCTCTCAGGTAAACGTACTGTCCGCCCGCTTTTGGCATCATCGCGGCGAGCTCGCCGTAAGTCAGCGCTCCCATAACCGTCAATAAACCGGTAATTATCCAGACAACCAGCAACCAGCCAGGAGCGCCAACCTGCCGCCCGATCTGCGCCGACACGATAAAAATTCCCGATCCGATCATCGAGCCCGCAACCATTGTCGTAGAATCCAGCAATCCCAAACCTCGGACAAACCCTGTCTGTTTGCCCTCACCCGCTGCAGCGGCATTCGCCATATAGCTCCTCCGATAATCTTGTTTGATGGCTTAGAAAAAGAATGGACCTGAAGAAACCATTCTGATGAAAACAAGAGCGTTTGACAATGGAATTCTTATGTTTCAGAAGGATTAATTGTCTTCTGAAATAAATGGCTCAACGTTCAACTGCAAAGACTACAACTTGCTCGAGTGGATGCTTCATTTTCTGATCCTTGATCTGTAAATGCAGCTCATAGATCCCGGGTTCTATATCGAGCGTTAGTTGCCCACCAATGTCTATACTGGACGTGTCTTTTCCGATGGTGATGGAGTTGACCGGCTGCCAGGGGACACTTGCAATCAGTTTGCCTGAATCCTCGATCAACGCTTGAGCCTGCAGGTCCGCACCCTGATTGACTCTAGAAGCGATATTATAAAGTCTGACATTGTAAACCATAGAGCTGCCGACTTTGTAAAATCTGATTCCTTCTTTGATTTCCGATGGCTTGTTTTCGGTTTTCCCTTGCGAAACGTTCGTATGGCTGTTGCCTGATTTATCACCGATTAAAAGCCCGCTCATCGCAAACTTGTTCTTCAAGATGTTCGGCACTGTTATCCAGGCCATCGCTGTTCCCATTCGCTCAGTGCTGGGTTCGCGGACTCCGATGCGAATTTGATAGAGACCTGGCTTCAGGTTCAAGGCTTTGTTGTATTTGAATCCCGACGTTCGCGCCTCTTCAAAGTGCTCTGGCAAAATGTTCCCCTCAGCTTTGTCGTCGTAGGTGGTGACCGGTTTTCCGTGTGAATCGTAAACCACCGTCACCATCTCCAATGCGAAATGATGTCGGTTGTTCTCTTCTTTATAGTCGATGTTCTTGCCCTCGATATAGACCTGAAAGATAACCTGTTCGGGATTCGCCGCTTTTCCAAGGAAATCCGCCGTGGCGGCCACCCCGATATTGGTGACAGGTAACGGCGCTGCTATTGCCTGAAACAACTTCTGCCGAGGTGTCTTCGCTTCCTCCTGTTTGTCTTTTAGCAAATCTAATGGCGAGTATCCTTTTTGAGTCCGAACGATGTATTCAGGATGTCCCTTCACTTTGACAACGATGTTTCGATATTTTTTGACATTAACTTCACCGGCGGGATAATAAGCAAGCGTGTAATAGACCTGGTTGTCGTCGAGGGATTTCTTTAATAATCCAGCGATATCGTTGTTGTTATAGAAGGGCTCGCCTCCTGTATCGCGAGCGAGGGCGTTTATTCCGTCACGCGCATCCTGCTCTGAACGGACAAATAACTTGAAAGGGTCGGATTCGTTACTCCAGGCATGGCGGCGTTGAATTCTGGCGGAGGGGTTAGTCCTTTTGCATCGATCGAATAGATCACCACGCCGGATCGAACCGCGCGCCCGATTACAGAATTAAGGTCAGTGGTATCAGGACTGCCGCCGTTATCCATTAGGGAAAATCCGTCCGAAACGATCGCGATTATTCTTTGCCCGGGAAGCTCGGCCAGTCGCTCTGCCACTGCCTTAAGAGTCCACAAGGTTGATTTGCGACGATACGATGCTTCAGCAAGGACCTCCTGCGCCTTTGTTTGCGCCATCATCACCATAAATCGACGGTCTCCCGTAAGATGATCTTCTGTCCGAAGGATCGAGATTGCCACCCCCATTGCAGTCGGATCTCCGTCCAGAACCATCGCCGCAATGTAGGGTGTGAACATGCTATCCGGATTCGACAACGACGCGCCAAGTCTGTTCACGGCGTAATGCAGGATTCGTTTATCGCGCGTAAATTGTTCCAGAACACCAAGCGCACCCGTGCTTGTAATCAACGCGGTTAAGTCTCTGTCAGTTAACTGCTCGTCAATGAACTTGTTCAGCACTTGCTTCGTTCGCAAAAGACTATCAGTCGAAAGATTCAATGTGTCTATATACAGGACGACAGTTCGCGCAGGTGATCCGGCAGGAATAATACTTTTGCCTTCCGGGCTTGATGTTATGATTCTTGGATTCGAAGGATTGCGGGACTGGTCAGCAATGTCCTCCATCGAGAAGAAGCTGATCTCTTGCGGGTTTTTATTCTCAAGCAGCTCAAAATCTTCTTTCTTCAGGTTCTTGATGACATGTCCCTGCTTGTCTGTAACAACAGCCCGGATCTCTATTAATTGAGTCTGAAGCTGAACCGATTGATCCTGTTCTGGTTTTTGCTGCTTTTGACTGGTCTGGGCAAAGACGATAATTCCGTAGCAGGTACAAATGAGCAGGAAAACAGCAAGTCTGGCTTTAAAAATCATTAGGAACCTTTCAATTATTAGAGAGATTAGACATTGACGACGAAAAGACATGCCATCCAGCATGGTTCTGGAATACTATTCCTCTTCAACCTGGACTCGTGAACCCTTAATACTTGCAGGAAAACGCAGACTGTAGGGTCCTGTTATTATAGACAATCGTCTCGACCGGTTATCGCAGGCTGACGACTGTCGCTAGAATATCAGGTTTTGCAAAAAGAAAAAGAACAGATTCGTTAGTCTGAGTTTGTTTCCAGATAATCCTTCAACCACCATTTTCCCTGCCATCAATCTAATAAATGCATGCTCACCGTGGCTGAATTCAAGGGGATATTTATTCAGACCGAACCTTTCGCATCATTGATCTGGTGAGCTAAACTTAGCGTATCGGTTCAACGCCACGCAGAAAATCTGCAAATCTTGGATCGGATCGCATGCCATCCCAATATGGGTCTACCTTGAGGTAAAGCAAATAGTTCATTCCGCTCCTGATCGGCCTTTTCCAGCGATTCCATGGTCTTGTTTTTATTGCCGATCCCCAGATATACCATAGCTTCGCCCATTCCGCCCTCACCGAGCTTCTTGATAACTCGAAAATGGGAGATATTATCCGGGACCAAGAAATCGATCCCGTTCCTAAACACTAGAAGGGTCGAACGCCCGCCGGAAAGTTGCGCCACAACACCAGTTAACTATAATCGCGACCGTCTTGTCTTTTCAATTAATTCGTTACGAATCTCGGTAACCTTTTCCGCCGAAAATGGGACTTTAATTCAGAAGCAGATGATGTGGGGAACAAGAGCAATGGAAAGCCTGAGTGTAATGGTCGAACGCATCAGAGATGGCGACGCCGATGCTTATGCATCGATTGTCAGGCGATTTCAAGATATGGCGGTCGGTTATGGTTATTCGATATTGCGTGACTTTCAAATGGCTGAGGATGCCGCGCAGGAAGCATTCTTCGAAGCATATAGAGAGCTGGCGAAACTTCGCGAGCCCGCTGCATTTCCGGGGTGGTTCAGGCGGATCGTATTCAAGCACTGCGACCGTCTTATTCGTGGAAAATCGCTGCTTCAGGTCCCATTAGAAGATGCTGTCATCGAGGACAGCGCGGAAAGAAGTCCAACCGAACTGATCGAGCAGGGTGAAATGAAAGATCGCATCTGGGAAGCAGTTGAATCCTTACCTGAACACGAGCGAACAGTTGTCACTCTCTATTACATGAGCGGACACTCGCAAAAAGAGATCGGTGAGTTTCTGGATGTTCCGGTTGGAACGATCAAAAAGCGCCTGTTTTCCGGCAGAAATCGGCTTCGTGAATTGCTGATCGACCTGGTTGAGGACAACCTGCGTGAACGCCGACCGTCACGGGACGAAACATTTGCGAACAGTATTATTGAATTGCTGAAAGCCGCCAGAACGGGCGATCTTCCCCGCGTTAAAGAACTGCTGGAACAAAATCCCCGCCTTGTTGGAGCAAAAGATCCGCTTGGAAATACGGCTTTGATACTTGCGGTGAATTCAGGTCATAACGAAATTGCAGAGCTTCTATATAACGCGGGAGTCCGACCCGACATCTACGAAGCCGCTTCTATTGGAAGAACGGATTTAGTCGCGGAGTTCATCAAGGATGAAAGCTCCGCAATTGATCAATATTCCAGGGAAGGATTCACTCCTCTGGGATTAGCGGCACATTTCGGTCATGTCGAAACCGCAAAATTTTTGATTGATCAGGGGGCGGATGTAAATGTGGTGTCGCGGCATCCGCTGGGAGTGACTCCACTCCACGCAGCACTGTTTGGAAAAAAGATCGACACAGCGCTGCTGCTTCTCGATCACGGCGCCAATGTCAACGCACAGCGCGGCGGCGGAAGTTGGCCAAGATCAGGCTGGACAGCGCTTCACTATGCAGCCGCATTCGGTTTCATCGACTTGGTTCAGCGCTTGATCAATCTTGGCGCTGACCTGAACATTGAGGACAATGAAGGTAAAACGCCGCTTCGAGTTGCCATTGAAGAAAACCAATTGAAGATCGCAGAGTTCCTTCGACAGAACTGGGGAACGGAATGAGGACAACAAATAACAATAGAGGATGAAAAATGGATACGACACAAGAATTTCTCGACACAATAACCAAAAACGACATCGAAAAGGCTTCGGTCCTTCTCAACGAAGAGCCCTCCCTAAACAGGGCCAAAGATAATAACGGCGTATCAGCGATTCTGCTGGCGACCTACTATGGCAGGAAAGAGATAGCAGAGCTTCTGCTGAACTCCGGGCTGGAACTTGATGCGTTTGAGGCATCGGCGACTGGTCAAACCGAACGACTGAAAAGATTGCTGCAAAAAGATCCTAGTCTGGTCAACCAGTATTCAAATGATGGATTCTTCCCATTGGGACTCGCCAGCTACTTCGGCCACAAGGGTGCGGTCATTGTCCTTTTGGAAAACGGCGCGGATGTTAAGATGGCGGCTAACAATCCGACAAAAGTAACATCGATGCACGCAGCCGCGTCTGGCCAGCATGTTGAAATTGCACAAATATTGATTCAGCACGGAGTCGACGTAAATGCCCGCCAACAGAACAGCTATACACCATTGCACAGTGTCGCCGCATCGGGATCGGTCGAGTTTGCAAAGCTTTTAATCGATAACGGGGCGGATCTGAACACAAAGAGCGACGATGGCAAAACCGCGTTATCAATGGCAGTCGAGAGAAAGAAATCAGAGATGGAAGCTTTCTTAAGACAACTCGGAGCAAATTAATATCCGTTTTTGGTTGAAGTAAGTTAGAAACAATGTTATAAACCAGCTAATCGCACGTCGTTTGGCGTGCGATTTTGTTTTTGGCGCATCGTAACCGCGCCTGAGATAAACGAATTCAATACCGCCCACGCGTAATTTGCGCGTGGGCGGTATTTTTTTATTTGAGGAACAGGAGACAAAAATGAATTCAGTAAATGAGGATACCTGTCGGGAAAAAATCGAAGAGATCAAAAAGCTGGTCGTCGCGTTCGAAGACTGCTCGCTCGATCCCTCAACATTTAAGCATTGCGATCACCTTGCTGTTGCGTTGTGGTACGAGGTCAACAATCCTGACGGAGGACCGTCAATGCAATTTCGGACTAGCCTTCTTCAATTCGTCGAACATCATCAAATCAAAGCCTACAACGAGACAATAACGCTATTCTGGATAAAACTGGTCCATTATCACTTCCGACAGCGTTCGGCGGGCGAATCTTTCGCAGAGATTTTGGCCGACCTCATTCATCAATACGGCGATTCAAGGTTTATCTATAACTATTACAGTAAGGATTATCTGATGTCCGATGAAGCAAAACGGGGTTGGAAAGAGCCGGATTTAAGAGCACTGGAATTTTTTCCCTACGAAAAGAAAGCATAGCGAGTGGGCTTAGCCCCCGCGGAGCAAGCCCCTCCGCAATCTACTTTTGGGAGTCGGGGCAACCCCCAATTACTCTACCTTCATAGATCAAGAATGATTCGTTCATAAACAGAGCGACATCACAATTTGATTCAGGGAGCATAGAGATTTGGAAATGCTGACCATCTGAAGACGGAACAATCGATACGCTGTAATTCTTTAATATTGCCGCGTTGCTGTCTTGTTGCAAAAAACCATTTTGGAAATCGACGTATTTCGCCCTGACAAGATCATCAAGCGAGCCGTAGCCGCCGTTCTTGGCCTTCAGCGTTGCTTCCGCCGATCCGAGTGTTCTCATTACTCCAATTGCCTGATTCCGCGAATATGCTCCGGAATTATCACCCGCTGTTACTTTTGCGTCCAGAAAGGCAACTAAGCCGAGACCCGCGATCACGGCCAGGGCGAGCATCAGTTTCTTTGTCATTAGTGACTCCTCAAATCGTTGATTAACTACCGCTTAGAATGAAACTGCTAAAGCTGTAACTGCGCTTTGGAAAGCTTTCTGTATCTCTTCACTAAATGGCTATCGGCTGTACTGCTTTAAAGATTTAGACCGCGAGATTGGATTTATTTGAAATTGAGTGAACAGAACAGCGATGTTGCAACTGTTGTCGAAGACGCGAGTGAAACGAGCCAGCCCTGGTTTACGAGGCCCATCCAACTACATATTGATATGTTTCAGTTTGTTAGCGGTTATCAGAATTCATAGATGCCTTCGATCTGTGTTTAAATTATTTTTGGGTTTGAGCGAATTCCAATCCGTTTGCCTACCACATGCCCATCTGCCATAAATGCCGGAGCAATTAGATAAATTGTATTTCGCAGGTTGAAGGTTAAATGCTAAAAACTGTTAAGTTACCTAAGATGGTATAAGGCGATGCGCACGTACCGTAACGAGTAGCGAAACTCGCCACGGAGACAATTGCAAAGGAATTGTTGTCAGAAGAAATTGTGCCCAAAGTTGTGCCCACGTTTGAGGAGTTCGTAAATTGACGAAACCATGCAGAATCTCAAAACCCAATAAAATAGCCGCCTTGCGGCGGCTGATGTGTGGTTGCGGGGGCGGGATTTGAACCCGCGACCTTTGGGTTATGAGTAAGGCTCAGTGATTACTCGTGTTTTGTTCTCAATAGTTTAGCTTGCCTGTATTGCCTCATTTTTGCTGATGTTTGGTCGAATCTGTGACCCAATCGTGACCTAGAAAGAGGTAACTTTCAGGGTAATTCCGAGGGTAATCCACAGGTAACCAAGTTACCAAACATACCCAAGGTAACTCTATGGAATACGCCACGTTACCGCCGCAGGTAATCCTGAAATCTATGTTAAGTTGACCCTCTTGGATCATCAACTTCACTTGCCAAGTTGGCGGACTCAACCGTCGAACTTTCAACCAAACACTCACTCAAAACAAACGTACCCGGTATCCCAGGTCCATACTGAATAAACCAAAGGAATCCTCTCTGATTGCCAGACGGCTCAGCGAGGCGTGGTAGATCGGAAGCCCGGGCCGCGACATCTTACCAGCAAGTTTTACAATTCGCGATTCATCGGCAAAGACAAAAATGACTTTGTGCGTTTCAAGACGCGATTGATAGCGAGCCAGCTTTGAAAGCAAAACTTCGTCGCCTTCGGTGTTGTTATCGAATTCCCAAAGTGTTTCGATCGCCGTTCCGTTTTCGGAAGCAAAAGTAACGGACAAGTCGGGATTTAGGATTCCTGATCCTGGCAGCGAATTGAAGAATTTTGCTTCCGCGATTTCCCAGCCAGTTTTTGCGATCCGAACAAATATATCGCGCACCGTAAGATCGTGTCTGCGGACATTCGGTCTCCGTCCCAGGTACCAAATCTTTTCCCGTTCAAAAGGAATTGATGAAAGTTGCCGTTGCTCTTCCAGACGCCCAAGGAGAATGGAGGCGCTCTTCTTCCGAGAGCTCACTGAGGCAAGGTCATCAAAACAGAGTTCAATGAGTTGCTGAGTCGATAGGTATCCGGCCTGCTGTACCTGCTGCAATACCCGCTCAACTCTGGTAACCCCTTCAGGTTGACGCGCGGCAGCCGGAGGTGGTGTTTGCACTGGATTAAGTATTGCGGCCAGCGCGGGTGCTGGATTGTCGAAGTCCTCAGATCGAGTCTCGGATTTCGGTGCAGGTTTGGATAGTTCTTGTCCGTTTGATTGTTTCACTGCCGTATAATGTCTTCTGGTGTAATCAATGATGGCAGCACTATGGCCGTCTGGACGCTCAGGGGCTGGAATCGTCTGAAACCGAAAAGTATCCTGAGAGGATTCCGGCCGGCACAGCGCTTCGAATTTCTTGAGACTTACGAGGTCCTGAGGTTCAAAGCTTCCTAATTGATATCGCAAGGCAGGAGCATCTTTATCACCGCAAGAAAACATGATCATTGTGCCGACGTTGCCAAAGATCGCGTCACGCTGGCTATCAGGAATCTGCGAAATAAATTGATGAGCCAAGGTCAGGCAGAGCTTATATTTTCGAGCTTCACTCAATATCTTTTCGAAGGAACTGGTCGTAAAATTTTGAAATTCATCAACGTAGAGATAAAACGGATGGCGTCTGTCGGAGGCGACGCTTGCCCGCCGCATAATGGCCATTTGGAGCTGGGTAACGATCATCGATCCAATGAGCTCGGCATTATCTTCGCCGATGCTGCCTGAGGCCAAATTAACCAGCAGGATCTTCTTGTTTTCGATCACGTCATAGAAGTCTAGTTTGCTTTCGGCACTGGAAAGCATCGTGTAGAGCTGAGGCAGATACAGAAACTTATTCACGCGTGACACAATCGGAGCCGAGGCGTCTTTAGCGTACCTGGGAAAATCGTCTTCCCAAAACTCCCGAAGCATCGGATGCTGTAGCCTCCTTATCACTGACTGTCTAAATTCGTCATTGTGAAGCAGTCGTTTGATGTCGAGGAAACTGGTGCCTGGTATGTGCATCAAGGTCTGCAATGTGGCCCGTAGAATATCGTCCATACGTGGACCCCAGGAGCTATCAGAGAGCCTTCGAAATGTCACAAGCAGGTTATCAGCCAGAAGAGACAATTCATCATCCTCACGGGCGGCCAGTAAGTTAAGCGCAAGGGGATATTCCTTATCAGCTACATTAAAGTAGACCGTGTCAGTGACGCGTTTGTGTGGCACATAGTCAAGGAGCGGATGTGAACCCGTAGCAATCAGATCGCCGTGTGGGTCAATGACGCAGCAGCCTTCACCGGCCCGTATATTGGCGATGACTGCATTGGCTATCAGTGTCGATTTACCCATGCCTGATTTCCCGACAATGTACAGGTGCCGATCCCTGACAGCGGCTGGCAGCGTTACCGGTACAGTAACTCCTCTTGCCTCACTTATGCCAACACGCACGTCACCTTGGGTAAAATTCTCTGGGGGGAGTTTTGACTTCATATTCATTCTTTCCAGGCGGTTACTCTCGATCTCTTTGCCAGGAAAATGGGCAAGACTTGCCAGCTCAGATGTTGCAACCACATTCCAGGCAGGGCTTAATTGTTCTACAACTGGCTGGCGCTGAATTTGAGAGACAACCCACGATTGTTCAGCTGTCTCGAATTGGTTAAGGAATGATGCAAACTTTTGGAGGCGGGCCTCATCATCCGAATACAGCTTAATGGCCAGAAGCCAGGTCGGCGACTTTTTAGTAATCTCTCCTCCAGTTTTCTCGCTAAATGACGAGAACCCTTTTACGACACTATCTTTCAGCGGCGCGAAATATATTTGCAGTCCTTCGTGGCGTGGGCTGCGGTCGAACTGATTAAAGAGTGAAAGGTACGGATCAAGGGCAAACGCGCGAAATCCCTTTATGGATTCAGTGGCATGCGTCGGATAGGCTGTAATGCAGAAGTAGTCTTTCTGATCTAATGGCGATTCCGAAAGCTCGGGTATCAAGGCAAACTCAGGAAAATAGAGGGCAAAATGCTCACTGAAGCGGTCTGCCTCTTGGCTATCAACGGTGATTCGGTAATAGACGCTCTGCGGAGTATTTCTAATCTCGAAACAAATCGTGCTGTCCATTTGTCGCAAACTTTCTAACCACTGTTCAGTAACACCGCTGCTTGGTTCTGTGCCCGGCAGCATCTTAAAGCTCGTTCGCTTGTCTGCCAGAAGCCAGTCAGGAATTTCTATTTCAAACAGCCAGAAGTCGGTGAAGCGTAGGCTAAAGACGCTTGGTGCATCGGGGTTAGGCTGGTATCGAAAGCTTCCGGGAAATATTCTGTCAATGAATTCTGTCCGACGGTCCAATCTGCGAACCAATGCTGCATCCCACCCAGGAAGGCGACGCAGATCAGGATTGGTATAGCTTGCGTAAAGGTCTTCGGGCCATTTACCGGACTGGAAAGAGGAACACGACATTTCGCACAGGTTATTTAGTCTCTTGTAAAAGTCATAGGGACCGCGATTTGTCCACGCGCCGCGATATCGTTCGACGACAAATGCAAGTCCATGTTGCTCAAGATCGGTCTTGGCAGCTTCTAGCCGCTGCGGTGTGTCGGCAATGCAGTAGTGCCGATGCTCGACATGGTTGCCGCCGTCGCGGACAGTGATATCAAGATAATTGGGAATGATAAATGTGGGAAGATGGACCGTTGACTGCGGAACAGTCGGTTCAATGCGAAGCGATTTCAGCGTGAACGGAGTCATGAATCCGACGTCGAATAGCCACTTGGCCTCTTCTGCAAGTCGTCGCTCGACTATGCCAGGTATCATGCGGACGGTTGCGGCGTCCCATTCTTTTGACCAGCCCATGTTGAGGACCCTCCATCCTTCTCTCGCTGCGTGGAGTTTGTTAGCGTTTGAGATTGCCCTCCACGTGTATGAAGCAATGGCAGCGAATAATGAAGACAGTGCCTGAAGAAATACTAGAGCTCAGCGAGAATAAATTGGATTCTCTATCTATCCGTCGCTGTCTACAGTATCTATACGAAAACTTAAAAATAAGTGCAAGTGATTTGAGAGACAATAACCGGCAATGCGACTTTATCAATTCTTTATCTTGCCTTGAGCTTTTCCTGATTACTCCTTTATTCTTTCTTTATTCATATTTCATAAAATGAAAGAAGTGATCAAAGCACTTCATCAATTGAAAGAGGATGCGCACAGGCAATTGTGGATAACTCATAAAAAGCTGCCTGTATAGCACACGATCAAAAATATTCCCTTTATCAAAGCCGATAAAGGGCGTTTTCGTTTGTCTGTCTCGCGGGAAGGTCCGCCATAAGTGGCTTAATGTCCTCACTGCCGGAAAATTTTTCGCACTGCTACGCTCAAAAAAGAAATCATTAACAAAAAAGAAATGAAAGCCACATCAAAATCAAAAGCTAACGCTTCGTCCGGAGGTGCCAAGAAGGGATTACGACCGAATTACCATTTATGGAGAGCTCGCATGAGACGAAGATTGCTCCCCAAGCAAGTTGCTTACCTCCTTGGCCACACCACCGCCGATCAAGTCCGCAGGTTCGAGAGCCATCAGCGCATTCCTAGCTTAAGCACCGCAATAAAGCTGGAATTAATTTACGGAATACCGGTCAAATGGTTGTTTGCCGATCTCGCCATACGGCTCAGACATCAACTTCAAGAGCAGATCTTGTCCAGTCGTTACCTGCAAAATCACCATACAGAACTTGCGGCCGAGCTTGTCTACTTTGCCGAATTCTGTGGATTTCGCGAGAAGCTGAAGCAAGAGACTTTGACGGCCATGGAAAAGAAACTAGTACGGGGGCATATAACCACCCTTATGCAAACCTTAAACAATTTGGACAATGAATTAACCAAGAAAGGAGCTTATGAAGCCAAATAATCAAACCTTACCTGATCTGCGAAAAACGAAACGAACAAACTGGTGGGCTGCTGTGTGGCGCGGGCTCGTCGTTGATAAAGAAGCCAAGCACTATTACAGAATTCACTCGGCTGTTTGGCTGTATCTCTATCTGCTCATACACGCCAAACGGAAAACTGGACTGGTATTTAAGAAATACAGAACGATCGCGGCCGATATGGGAGTCAATGAGCGCTCGGTCCGTTATTGGATGGGACGTTTAAAACGGCATCGATATATCGGACTCGAAAAAACCGGTCGAACGCCAATGATTAAGATTCAAAAGTGGAAAGCCTGGGGACATCTCGATGGAAATGGAAAATCCGCGTCACTGAGTGACAGACTTTGAGCGCTCTGACCGTCAGGATCTTTCACGGTATCGGAATTTCGAACTGCAAAATCCCTCATAGATAAGACCGAAACTGCTCGTCAGCAATTCCTAAAGACAGTGTGTTAAAGATATTAATTAAATACATGGTGCAACACCGCTTCGATGACCACATTCCAGCCAAAAGCCAAACGCGAACTGCTCGCCTATACCATTGCAGAAACCTTTAATGATTCAGACCACCTGCAACTCTATCTGACGTATTGCAAGAAGTATGCGACACACATCATCCAACGTGCCTATGCTGAAGCGCATAGTATTCCGCAAGAGCGGATCAAGAAATCACGCGCCGCCGTATTCTTTTATCTCATCAAACAATATGCCCATAAACCCCAGACGCAAAACAATCAGCAGTCCGAACACTATCCTGGCTATTGACCCGAGTACCCGAGATCTGGGTATAGCGATTTTTGTGGACGACGATCTTGCCTATTACACACTAAAAACGATCCGTCCACGTCACCCAAGGCGAGCGCTTTTGCAGACAGTGAGCGAGGTTATTGAAAGACTTATTCGTGACTTTGAACCATCCACTTTGGCTATTGAGCACGTACCGTTGGTCCAAAAAAGCGAAGCCTTGCTGTCAGTTGTGGCCGACGAGATAAGAATAACAGCAGCCAGCGCTGGACTCGTCGTAAAGGAATACGATCCTCGTCAGGTGCGGAGCCGTATCTGTGAATCATTTGAGGCCACAAATGCACAAACGGCTCTGCGTTTGTGTCAGCGCTACCCTGAACTCTCTCAATATCTTAATGGTCGATCAAAATCCCACGCGCGATATTACGGACACCTGTTCGCTGCGGTGGCAGTGGGGCTCGTCTGCTCTCAAGAAACTGTGGATCCAGAACAACCAGTCATTCATACTCAGCAGCAAGTATTATTTTGAAAACCTATGTACGATGACCACCAACCAAAATCTCTTGCTGATGTCTATGCACATCTTCCGCCTAAAGAGCGGCAGGAAGCCATTTATTATTTCACGCGTTATGTTGACCTCGTCAGGCGCATCTTCGATCGCAACCATGAAAAACTGGGCGATTTGACAAAGAAGCGCGGCCGGCCATAACATGAGGCCGCAATCAAATAATCCCATCCGAAGATTACCGATCTCCGCGTCTTTTTATGATTCTTCAACCTTATTTCTCATATATACGTGTCTCTACTGCACGACAAGGACAGACCGGCACGTCGCTTACTGAGCAGCAGGCAGCCATTTCGCGTTACGCCGAGCGGTCCGGATTTACGATTATCCGAGAATATGAGGAAAAAGAGACTGCCGCGAAACTCGGACGTCCCGTCTTCAACGAGATGCTGGACGGCTTAAAAGCTGGTAAAGCTAAGGGCGTCATTATTCACAAGATCGACCGGAGCGCCCGGAATCTTCAGGATTGGGCTCAGTTGCAAGCACTGGTCGAACATGGGATCGAAATTCATTTCGCCAACGAAAACATAGATCTCCAATCGAGAGGTGGTAGGCTCTCTGCGGATATTCAAGCGGTGGTTGCCGCCGATTACATCAGAAACCTTCGTGAAGAGACCAAGAAGGGCTTTTATGGACGGTTGAAACAAGGCCTCTATCCGCGTCCGGCTCCAATCGGTTATCTCGATTGCGGCAAAGGACAATCCAAAACAATTGATCCACAGCGAGGGCCGCTGGTGCGAATGGCTTTTGACCTGTATGCCACCGGGCACTGGACACTTGAACGGTTGCTCAAACACCTGACCGAAGCAGGATTGCGGAGCAAGGCGGGTATGCGAATCACGCGGAATGGACTGGCAACAATGCTTCACAATCCGTTCTATTACGGACTCGTCAAGATCAAGATCAAAGGTGAAGTCTATCAAGGCCAGCACCAACCACTGATTACCAAGGATCTTTTCGACCGCGTTCAGGATGTTTTTTCCGGTAAGTCTTTCGAGAGACGGACGAAGCATTATTTCCTTTGGCGCAAGCTCATAACCTGTACGTCCTGTAGCACCCGACTCATCGGCGAAGAACGAAAAGGCCATCGGTATTATCGTTGTCACACGAAGGGTTGTCCTCAGCGGCCGTTTCGTGAGGAGTCCATAGAGTCGGAATTCAAAGATATGCTTAAAACTCTTCGCTTTTCTGAAGAAGAGAATGAGCAGGTTAGAAGACAGTTACGGAGTTCGTACGGTATGGTTGAAAGTCTTGCTGAGTCGCAAACCAGAGCCCTTCAGATTGAAGCCGAACAGCTTCAAACCAGGCTCGCTAAGCTAGCTGATCTCTACATTGATGGAATGCTCGAAAAGGAAACCTATCTTGATCGGAAAAACGATCTCTTGAACCAAATTCAGGAGATTAATGAAAAACTGAAAACGGTGGACACAGGGCAGCAAGAGTCGCTCAACAAGGTCGAACAATTTGTCGGACTCGTAAATAACGCTTATTCAAGCTATAAAATGGCGGACAACGATGAAAAACGCGAATTGATAAAAATCATAATGTCGGACGCAACAGCAGAAGGAAAATCTCTCATATTTAACCTGCATTATCCCTTTCAAATGGTGAGAGACCACCATTCTGTCACGGGTGGTAGCCCACAACGATCCGTACCTCGAACGGTTTCCGCATTGGTATGCGACTTGGTCACATATTTTGCATCAAGAAAAGATAAAGAAATGATTGCGGCTTAATGTCTCACCTATAACTTGCCTCCTGAATTTAGCAAGGCTATTTGTTGCCGTAATAATCATAATGAGTATATTATTGGCCTAGATGATGCAAGTAGCTAACAGGGTATAATGTTCATGATTAGACTTACCGTGCTTGTGATGTCCTTTTTGATTCAAACAGCAACAACAAATTGCTTAGAACCATTGACTGCAATCGTTCAGACAGAATCAATTCATGCCGCTGTTTCATCTGGCGACCTTTTCCGGGTAAGGAAGATAATTGAAGCTAATCCAAAGATGGCAAAAGCTAAGGACGACTACAGCAGGACGCCGCTTCACATAGCGGCGGAAAAAGGAAATTTGGCGATTGCAGATTATCTCCTTGGAAAAGGGGCCGATATCGATGCCCAGGATAATGCGCTTAACACCCCCTTGTTTAGCGCGTTGCTGGGAAGTCAACCGGAGATGGTGAGCTTTCTGCTGGCCAAAGGAGCAGACTTTCGTCTTCAAAGCGGGACCGGAAGCATCCTTAGAGTGGCCGCGCTTATCGGAGATGTCGATGTAGTCCGAATGCTTATCAACAAGGGTGCAGACCCGAACAGCAAAGACAACACGGGTGTCATGCCGCTGCATTCCGCTGTGTTACCTAAGATTCGGCCTGATACTCTGAAACCAGTGGTCGAGCTTCTCATATCTAAAGGTGCAGAGATTGAAGCAAGGGAGGATAGCGATGGAATGACACCCTTACTTGTCGCTGGGAAGCAATCCTCCATCGAGGCTATTGAACTGCTTATTGATAAAGGGGCAAGTTTAACCGCTCTGACCAAATCGCGAAAGACACTCCTGCACCTCGTGACTGAACGAACATGGATGCCGAAGAGAGAAATCGTGGCATTGCTTCTCCAGAAGGGAGCAGAAATTAATGCTAAAGACATCGTTGGTTATACACCCCTTCATAGGCTGGTTCTGATGCGGCTTGCGGCACCATTGGTGACAGGAATTCATATGGGCATTGTGCCAACCGATGAAAATGCGCGAAAAGCGATAGCAGATCAGATTGGCACAATCGAACTGATGATTTCAAAAGGAGCGAATGTCAATGCCAAAGATGATGCCGGTTCTACACCACTGCATTGTGCAGCTTCAATCGGCCGAACTGATATAGCAATCGTCCTGTTGTCGCACGGAGCAGACTTGAACGCTAGAAATTCCTTCGGGTTGACCGCATTACATGAAGCAGCCCGCCAAGGTACGGTCGAGACTGTCAAGCTGTTTGTTGAAAAGGGTGCTGATATAAATGCATCTGATCCAACAGGCATAACGCCTCTACGGTTAGCGTTGATCAATAACCGAGACGAAGTGGCAGACTACCTGAGGTCGCATGGGGCTAAGTAGCCAAATCACGGTTTTTGATCCGGCCGGCAGGTCAGGGAGATGTTATGGCACTTGACATAATACCGAATCCAGCCCTGCCTGCTCCTGGCAGTAGGGCTTAAGCCTGCGATTTGACTGACAATCCATGTGCGCTGCTCGCTGTTCAGTTGAAGTGGTGGTTTGGTACATATCTGGCTGGGCAGCCGCAGCTGGTGAGATACAACCAGCGGTATTTGTTAGCAAGGGCTGTGGTGTTCACATATCGGAATCTTACCAGACCCGGACAGCGCTCCAACTGAATCGTGATGGGTTACGTATGTACCTCGTCTTGTGCAGGAGCCGGTCTCCAATCTTTAGGTCAGCGCAATTTTACTTTCGACGCATCAATTCTTAGTCTCTCCCATCATGTTGAGGTTTGACGAAGCTTCTTGCAGAGTGATCTTGGTTAAGAATATAAACAAATCTGGTCGAGTGTGGCATATTAAACCCGAGAAGTCGAAGACGCAGAGACGACAAAACGTCACGGCTTAGGATGATCTGGGACCTTGCTGATCTGTACCCAAAAATATCTGACATCTCCCGGCTGAACATAACAATCCGAAATCGTCGCCTTATTGACCTTGATCACAGCACCTGCCGGGATTGTCACACCGGTATAATCTGCTGCTCGAGGGCTGTCTTCACGAATCTGCCAAGGAGCCTTATCCATGTTTAATCTCTTGGTTTCTTCCCAGTTTACAATGATGACTTTTCGATCATCTTTGATTTTTATTCGATCGCCATATTGAAGATCGGTCATGTCGGCGGAGCTAATTTCTTCTGGATCAAAATACCGCTCCGCAAACTGCTTGGTCGAGCAATTCTTAAACATGCCTAAGAGGATCCATCCTGTGCCTCCGATATCATCAAGGTTTTTAATATAATCCTTATTGGAATTTGCAGAATTCGGAACAGGCGCTGTGGGAATAGTTCCAGGTACAACTTGAGCGCCGATTGGCCGGGGCCAATTAAAGAAATACCCTGTGAAGATTAACAACGACGTGCTCATGATAAGGATTACAAAAAACCAGGCTAGAACCTTGCCAATAGATCCAGTTGAAGCGCTCCCTGACTGGGCAAGATTTGCAAAGACTACCAACACAACCATCAAGACGAGCATTATGACAACACCAAAAACGGCTTGTTCCGGAGATTTTATGAGTGTCTTGATGATAGCCGCAGCTGCCGCTATACCTGCTATGCCCAAAGCATAACGTACCGCTGGAACAGCATCAATGGCGAGTTTCAAGATGTTAAGCGGCGAAGCAACTATC
Organism: Blastocatellia bacterium; assembly: GCA_035652355.1. Lineage (GTDB taxonomy): Bacteria > Acidobacteriota > Blastocatellia > DASRDY01 > DASRDY01 > DASRDY01. The sequence goes on along the minus strand of DASRDY010000161.1, from coordinate 748 downwards.
CGGCCAAATGTGCCAGAGAGGCTCTTAATAGGGCTCATTGTTGGCTCCTCCACCAATCCTTTGTTGTGGCGCAAGTAATTTGCCGCTTTATTCAAAACAGCAACAAGCTCATCAGAAAACTCTTTCGATGATAACTCTTTGTCTAAGGAATAAAAGGTGTCCAACGGTAAGTGTTTGCTCTTATACTTTCCCAGAGCCGACTTAGCACGACCCGATTCTTGGTGCAATATAAAAACGATCTGTTTCGGATATTTAATTCGAACATCCTCAATGAACTTGATAGCATCGTCGTTAGGATCTCCATTAGGAGTAAGGGGATCTATAAGAATTAGGTTAATCTGTTTATCCCTTATTAAACTCCAAGATTCTGCTATGGAACCTGGACAGACAGTGTATTCAACATTAAGAGAACAGGCTTGGTATTTAAGGGCAACAATGTCACCCTCAAGCTCCGAGGCCGCAGTCGCATTATCGTCCCAAATGAGGATTCGCAAAGATACGGGGGTTTCTTTCGCGTTCATAGTGTTTGCCGTTCAGATGCTCCTTGAGGTCGCTAAATCTCGCTACTGCCTAGTAGCTAATAGATCATAGGTATTAGGAGGCTCCATTAGAGCCTGTTATTAACTTTAGTGCTGGACCCGCAGGAGTTTAGCATGGTACCGTGGCCGAATGAGACAAAAAGATAAACGGTATCTGAGTGATGTAACAGACGAAGAATGGGAATTAGTCGCTCCGTATTTAGCGCTGA
>DASRDY010000160.1:0-7115 GCA_035652355.1 Blastocatellia bacterium | reverse complement strand
AAGCTCCAATGCATATGTCCAGACACCTCCAACAGCATCGCCGGTCATTAATATACGTTTTCCTGCTTGATTTCTGCTCATCAAGACTGTCTTCTTCCGTATATTGCATCCAGGGTTGCGGATACTGTGGTCAAAGACTCTACCTCGCTGTCATAATTTTTACTGGTGGCGAGTCTTCTGACCCAGTCTACCGCGGCGCGTCCGCCCCACTTGTCTGGTGGAGCGGAAAGTACTTCTCTCGTGGTTCCTCTGAATCGCTCGGCCACGAAATCGTAAAAGGAACCATTCACGTTGCTGAATCTGGCAGCGCCTTTTGTACCGTAAAAGGAAGCTTCGATCACCGCATCGCACCCCGCAGGCAATCGCCACGAGCAGGCGAGATTTGCCGTAATCCCGACATCTAAATCAATGCGAGCCGTAGCGTAATCTTCAACGCTATTAGTGTGGTTGGGTGCGATCGGCGAGCCATTTGAGAAAAGGCGACTTGTCACGTCGGTTACCTGCGGCCAATTCAGCAGCCAGAGCATCATGTCGACAAGGTGAATCCCCAGATCGATAACACATCCCCCGCCTGAAAGCTGTTGGTCGTAGAACCATGCTTTGTCCGGACCATACGCATTATGGAAAACCAGGTTAATGGCAAAGATATGACCGAGATCGCCGTTTGTGATTACATCGCGAATTTTTTGAACCGCATCGGTAAAGCGATATGAAAGATCAACAGCAAGCAAACAATTGTTCAGTCTCGCCGTGTCGATTATGGCTTTTGTTTCGGTCGCTGTGCGACCCAGAGGCTTTTGACAAAAGACCGGCTTGCCACTATTGAGTGCAGCGATAGCCTGTTGCGCGTGAAGCGCGCTGGGCGTCGCTATGACTACACCGTCGATATTTGAGTCAATCAGTTCCTCAAGAGATCTACATACTTTGGCGTCTGGCGCGAACTCTTTTGCCTGGAGCACAATCTCAGGGGCGGTATCCGCGATTGCGAACACTTCCGCAGAACCACTCTCCGCAATAGATTTCATCCTGCTTTGGCCGATCCAGCCGACGCCGAGGAAACCGAGGCGCGGTTTGTCTGCAGAGACCTGCGTTTTGAATTTGACCGGAGATCTGCTCATATCGTTATTAGCGCTTTGACAAAACCGTCGGGACGGCTTTGTAACGCATCAAATGCATTTGTGATTTGGTCGAATTTGAATGTTGTATAAAGCGGCGAAGGATCGATTTCACCGTTTATTACAGCGTCAACGGCAGCACGCATTCCTTTGATGTAGTTCTTCGGATCACGTTCGTGGGCGTTGATAACATCCAGTCCCCGCCAATTCCATAGCTGCATATTTACAGTTCGTAGACCGTCCTGATGGTAACCCGCTATAATCAATTTTCCGCGTTCCGCCGTGATTTCAGCGGCCAGATCCAGGGGCCATTGCTCGCCCACGCACTCGATTACCCGTTCACATCCCCTGTTATTTGTCAGCGAAAGGACTTCTTCAATGATTCGGCGATGATCATCCATTTGGATCGTGTGCCCGGCGCCGAATTGCTGAGCCAGGTTCAGTGCAAATGATCGCCTGGAAATAGCTATTACGTGTGCGCCTTTTCCAGAGCAGAGTTGAGTAAGCAGCGCTCCCAGGAACCCGATTCCGACTACGGCCACAACTTGGCCGGGAGCGATATCGCTGCGCTCATATATATTCATTGCGCAACCAAGCGGCTCGCCCGGAAATGGTTTGCCATCGAGAGATGGCGGAAGTTTAACTACCGAATCGATAGCCGCGACATCATATTCAGCGAAGCCCCGGTTTGATAAAAACGCAACGCGATCGCCGATGTCGAGACCCATCGTGCCGTCGGCGAGTGCGTCTATTACTCCCCATCCTTCGTGGCCGGGCGCGCCCGGTGTGAACGGGTAATGGAACCAATCTCGCCCTTCCCACGCCGGGAGATTTGACGCGCAGACGCCGCAGCCTTCTAATTTAATTCTGACCTCGCCTGGGCCTGGCTGACAAAGATCGATGGCTTCGAAAGAGATTTGTCTCGGCGCTGCAATCACTGCCGTCCGCATTGTTCTGGTTGCTGTTGCCCGGGCCGCTCCAGCAGAGTCATTCGTCATTTTCCACATACGATCCCTTTCAATGGACGGCCGACATCGTTCTCGATTCGCACAACCAATGGTAGAGTCGGCCCACGCCTTGGCTCACATTGACTTTTGGGCTCCATCCTGTTGTCGACTGAAATTTGCGAGTGTCAGAAACGTAGTACCGCTGATCACTCGCGCGCCAACCATCAAATTGGATAGCCGGTTTTCTTCGGTGCAACGCCCCAATCAATTCAATTAATTCAAACAGGCTTACTGTGTTTGCCGGCCCGCCCCCGATGTTGAATGCCTGTCCTGATATTCGATCCATGTTTTGCTGGGCGAGCAAAAAAGCATCCACCAGGTCCTCAACAAACAGGACATCGCGTACCTGTTTTCCGTCTCCGTAAAGGATCAACGGGCGATCCTCGATTGCGCTAATCAAAAAATGAGCGACCCAACCCTGATCCTCATTCCCGAATTGATGTGGTCCGTAGATACAGCTCATCCGGAAAACAACAGCGGGAATCGAATAGGTTCGCGCATAATCAATAATGTACTGGTCGGCTGTTCCTTTAGAGCAACCATAGGGGCTGTGAAAATCGAGCGAACGTCGCTCACTGATTCCGTGCGCGCGAATCTGCGCGTCTTCAGGCTCGTACCTCGTTTCTTTTTTTGCCAGCATCACATCAGGCAATCCGCCATAAACTTTATTTGTAGATGTGAAGACCAGGGATGGCGGATTATCCTGGCAGCGGATCGCCTCCAGCAGATTCAGGGTTCCACGCGCGTTGACTTCGAAATCGAAACCAGGATCCACAAGGCTGGTGGTCACCGCGACCTGCGCGGCAAAATGAAATATCTGCGAAGCTTTCTTTACAGAGGAGCGAAGGGCCTGAGAATCGCGAACGTCGGCCAATTCGAGATGGACAAGATTTCCATGTCTTTCTCGCAGCCACTTTAGGTTCTGCTCTACGCCGGACCGCGAAAGATTGTCATAGAGAATAACTTCTCGGCCGGATGATAAAAGACGGTCGGCCAGGTTGCTGCCGACGAAACCAGCTCCGCCAGTTATCAATACCGGTCCGCTGCCGTTTCCATTCAAATGCTCAGATTTTTTCGATTGGCTTCTCATACGGTCAACCCCCTCGCTGTTAGTTCGGCCCGCGCTTCAACGACATGATCGACGGCTATTCGACCTTCCAACCAGGAAACAAGTTCCAGCAAGCCAGCTTCCAGCGTAATCTGCGGTTCGTATTGCAGGACTTGTCGGGCAAAACTAATGTCAGCAAAACAGTGACGAATGTCGCCGACCCGGTATTCTCCCGTGATTTCAGGCCGGATATCTTCTTTGCCTAAAGCACGGGCCATTCGCTGCGCGATTTCTCGGATGGTGTAATGTTGGCCGCTGCCGATATTAAATGTTTGATAGGCCGCCTGAGGAACATCCAAAGCGAGTCTGCACGCCTGAGTGACGTCGTGCACGCTGACGAAATCGCGTTTTTGATAACCATCTTCAAAAATCATCGGAGGTCTATTATTGAGATAACGCGATGCAAATATGGCCAGAACACCAGTGTAAGGGTTGGACAAGGCCTGTCGCGTTCCAAAGACACTGAAAAATCGCAAGGCAACAGTCGGAACGTTATATGCTCGACCAATCATCAGACACAATCGTTCCTGGTCGTATTTCGACAGGGCATAGACAGAGGCAATCGATGGGACCTTTGTTTCAGGAGTCGGAATCGGAATAAGTGTCTCTCGATCGGAATTTCTAACCTCCCAATCCTTTGCTTTCAATTGATTCACACTTCTTTCAACTCCGACTGCATATCGACCGTCTTGTGTTCGATACATTCCTTCGCCATAAAGGCTCATACTGGACGCGACGATCAAGCGCTCTATCGGTTTCTCAACAATGGCCTGAAGCAAAACGGCCGTTCCATAGTTGTTCACGTGCGTGTAGCGATTGATCTCGTACATGCTTTGGCCAACCCCTACAAGAGACGCGAAATGATAAACAGCATCGATGCCGATTAAGGCGCGCCTCACAGCCGATTCATCAGTAATATCTCCTATTATCAGCTCTGTTTCTGACGAAAGATAATCTGGAGGTTTAAGTCCATCGCCGTGAACCTGTGGTGAAAGATTGTCTAGAATCCGTATTCGATGTCCTTGCTTTAACAATTCGTCGGCCAGGTGCGAGCCGATAAAACCAGCTCCCCCGGTTATAAGGATGTGCTTACTCATTTCTTATTCCTCCTCAACTGATCGACAGATCAGTCCGCTCCTGTCTCATGGCAGCTGACTTTTTTGCAGCTGGCGTATAAGAACAGGGTAAAGAAATTGATGCCCGCGTCGATTTAAAGTACGAACATCAAGGGTTGTCGAAAAGCGGGAGATCTGACTCAATACAATTTTTCGCGGTACTAATTTCAACTGTTATTAGTGCTTTTTATTTCGATAAACGAACTCCATCGCTCCGTTATTTCCGATCACATCTTCCTGACCTGTTTTTAGTCCAACTTTTTCGCAGTTCCAAAATGCTGACTTGTTTTTAGGCGAATCTTAATAAGAAATCATTCGCAATGCTCATCGTTGCAAAAGTAATACCGTGGCAGCGAACCGGTATCTGATGCGCTCGAACTGAAATGAGGGTGTATCTGCTGGCACCTGTATTGCTCGACTGTCTGTGACAAACCGGCTGATGCCGTAAAAACGAGTCTAAGGAAAAACGATGGAAACAATTCATTGCTCATGCACATTCCTGTGGATTTGCTGGTTCAAGCACTGGAGACTGAAAAAGGTGGAGTGCAAGTCTATTCAACAGCGCTGAGATGTGCCGCGAATGACAACGTGAAACAACAATGGTCTCAATCCCTATCCGAGCTCGGATGAAGAGGAAATGGAATTGCAAAACGTCTATCCAGGTAAAGAAGAGCTTCCTTATTAATACAGAGTCGAAAATCATGAAACTAGTAATTTTCGGACTGACTATAAGCTCTTCCTGGGGAAATGGTCACGCAACACTGTGGCGAGGTTTGTGCCGCGCAATGATACGCCGCGGCCATGAAGTTGTATTTTTCGAGCGCGATGTTCCGTATTACGCAGCTCAGCGTGATATGACTGAATTAAACGGCGGACAGTTATGCTTTTATCAAGACTGGGAAAGTGTAGCCGCGCTGGCGCAAAAACATTTGCGAGAGGCCGACGCAGGGTTTGTCACCTCCTACTGCCCCGACGGCATATCCGCCTCAGAACTGCTCGTCTCTTCGCCCGCAAGACTTCGCATCTTTTATGACATGGACACTCCTGTTACCCTGGCCCGGCTGGAAGCCGGAGAAGCCGTGCCTTACCTGCCGCTTCAGGGACTTGGGGATTTCGACGTTGTTTTGAGCTACACAGGCGGCGCTGCACTGGCGGAATTAAAGTCCCGCCTGGGAGCCAAAAACGTTATTCCGCTTTACGGTAGTGTGGATCCTGATGCTCATCATCCTGCCCCAGCGAGCGCTATCTACCAAAGCGACTTATCGTATCTGGGAACCTACGCAGCCGACCGCCAGGAAACGCTTCAGACATTATTCATAGAGCCTGCGCGACGATCACCGCAATTGCGTTTTGTGCTGGGAGGCTCGCTATATCCTGAAGATTGTTTTTTGCCCGGCAATGTAAAGTGCTTCTCGCATGTTCCGCCGCCGGAGCATTCATCCTTTTATTGTTCTTCACGATTAACATTAAATATCACCCGAGCCGTAATGGCGCGGATGGGTTATTGTCCATCAGGACGACTTTTCGAGGCTGCAGCGTGCGGAACACCGATATTGACGGACTGGTGGAACGGGCTGGATCAATTCTTCGAGCCTGATTCAGAGATCATTATTGCCCGGGCAAGTGACGACACGGTGGAAGCGCTTCAGCTTTCTGACGAGCAACGAACGAAAATCGCCGGAAACGCCCGTGAACGCACACTAGCTGAACACACTGCCGAGCGGCGAGTCATCGAGCTGGAGAGAATCTGTGAGTCCGCACTAAACGAAGGCGTTGAACATTCCTATTCAACACAAACAAATTCTGTTGTATCAAAAGGATAATGTATGTGGGGAATCGTTCCGGCTGCGGGAATTGGCAGCAGAATACAGCCGCTGGCTTTCTCTAAAGAATTACTGCCAGTGGGAAGCCGACTGGACGGCAATATCGAACGACCACGAGCTGTAAGCGAGTACCTGATTGAGAGAATGATCCGAGGTGGAGCAACCAGAATCTGTTTTGTCATCTCGCCCGGAAAATCAGACATCATCGAATATTATGGTGGAAGCATCTGTTCCGCGCACATTTGCTATACCGTTCAGCCGCAAGCCGCAGGTTTGTGTGACGCGATCTTTCGCACGCTGCCTTTGATTCAACCGGATCAGCCGGTGATTATAGGATTACCTGACACAATCTGGTTTCCTGAAAATGCCCTGGCCTCCTTGGGCAATGACGCGCTCTCTTTCCTGCTTTTTCCCGTGGATCGCCCAGAGCTCTTTGACGCGGTTGTAATGGACGACCAGGGGAATGTCATAGAGATCCAGGTCAAACAGATAAATACCAAGTCATCGTGGGTCTGGGGCGCGTTCAAAATGCCAGGCTATATTTTGCGTGAGCTCTTCGACTTGTGGCAGAGACGTGACCGTAGTGATGAGTACATCGGAACACTGGTCAATGCTTATTTGGCCGACGGTGGTAAAGCAAAGGGCGTGCGCGCAGGTGAAACCTACGTCGATGTCGGGACTATCGATGGTTATCGCGAAGCAATGAAGGCTTTGAGCAAACGATCGCCCTCGGCCGCACAGAGTGACTTCCAGCCGGGAAGATTCAGGTACGCGGGAAAACTCGATCAAAAGAGCCCGATTGTTGTGGGCTAATAGAGTTATAACAATTGCCCAGGAGGGAACTAAAGCGCAACCGGATTATGCCTGCGAATGCACTACTTAATCGGTTGTACACCGACTGCCCATTGACGGTAATTGTGGCGGCGCATCCGGATGATGAAACCGTA
>DASRDY010000159.1:0-4770 GCA_035652355.1 Blastocatellia bacterium | reverse complement strand
GTGCGCCGTTTCCAGGTCGGAATGTGATAATCATAGTGACGTTTGGGATTATCCTGGTCACGCTTGCATTACAGGGACTCACGCTAGCTCCCGTGATTAGATTATTGAGATTAAAGGTTGACGATCCACTGGAGCATGAAGAACTGCAAAGGGCGCGACTCTATGCCAGTAAAGCTGGTCTGACTCGACTCAACGATCTTGCCAATGAAAAAAGACTTACATCCGACGTCGTAGAGACTCTCAGGCAACGGTACAACCACCGTATCCATGTACTGGAAAACACCGATTCAAAGGAGGCAACGAAAGATCAAAAAGAAGCGGACATATATGTCAGTTTCCGACGCGAGATTATAAAAGCGGAACGTCGCGAAATCATACGACTGAGGGACGCCGATGAAATCGGCGATGATACGCTGAGAATCATAGAAAACGATCTAGATCTTGAAGAATTGCTGCTGTCAGAAGACAAACGTGAGCTTCAATAGCAGATCGCACGTGTCTTTGCCCCGGGGATAGATTCAATTTTTCATTTAAGACCGATTTTCCCGCCGCCCAACCAAGATTTAATTTAAACGTTAGTCCTCAAACGAAAATTCGTTATTGGTTGCGCGATCAACCGCACAACCCACGGTTCGCAGTTTCCGTCAAATTTCCCTCAACCGGTAATTCAAGCGCCACATCCGGCGTGGGTGATGTTAAAGATGAGGCCCGCGTTAGCTGCTCAGAGCTTGTTCAAAGGCTTCAATGCCAGCTTCGGCCACCTCAACATCCTGATCGACGGTGCCGCCCGATACACCGATAGCACCAATAATTTTTCCGCCACGCTGGATAGGGATGCCTCCGCCGAATATGATCACGCGCGAGTTGTTGCTCACATGAATGCCAAAACACATCTCGCCCGGTTGTGCTATTTTTCCTAAGTCAGCGCTGGGCATGTCAAAAGCGCGCGCCGTATAAGCTTTGTTTATTGCGATATCTATGCTGCCTTGCCACGCGCCATCCATGCGGGCAAAAGCCACCAGGTTATTGCCTTCGTCAACAATCGCAATGTTCTGCATCACGCCGATTTCTTTCGCTTTGCGTACCGCCGCAGTAATTATTTGCTGCGCCAGCTCTAATGTAACACCGTTGGCAGTGGGCACAGGTTTCTCTTTTTTGAATATCGCCATGATTACTCCTTAGTTTTTTGTTCGGACAACCAACAACTGTCTCATTGGGCGCCCGCGTTAAGCATTCGCGCTCCGACACGTCTTGTTTCCGTGCTGGTTTTCTCAGTATTCAAAACAACTGATTCGTTTTCAGCCACGAATCAGACAATGGCTACGATGTCGCTTAATCTGCAAGAGCAGTACCCGGAAATGAAGAAAAGACGGAATGGGATACTCGATCTAATTAACGCCTCGGACGGATGCTGGCGAAGTCCCTTCGAAATGTGTTCAGGCGCGACTTTAAGATTGGTCTAATAGTGCACAGCCTCGTCAACAAATTTACCCTATCATTTTAACTGGATACCTGGCTTTAAAAGAATTGAAGGACTGAAAGGCTTTTATCGTTGATTGCGCGTTCACCTTCCGAGAACACACTTCTGTGACAATGCAGTCGAACTTTTGCAAGGACATTATGAATCATTTTCAACTCGGTGACTTGGTAACCGCAAAAGCTAACGACGTTCACGGAATAATAACCGGGAGCGTGGTGACGGTAATTCCGAATGAAGGAACCTACTCAGAATGGCTTTATGAAGTTGAGGTGCCGGGGAGGCGATCATTTTATTGGTATGAAAGCCAGCTTGATCTAGCTGTTACTAGTGAGGAATACCATTAGAAATCGCGCGTGAAAGAGAACTTGCTTCAGGCTGTTTTCTCTTGCCAATCATACGAAGAAAAAATGGCAAGCAATAATCAATAACGAATATTCAAACAGAGTGCGACCCGGAGGGCTCGCGGTCGTCCGGTCACTCAGGAGATATAGATGACGATAAACAACAGCGACTCGAGGATGGCGACAGAGTCTGAGCTCGAACAGGTCGATAACCTATTACACTCACACATAAGCAGAAAGCTGGCAGACGGTATATTGAGTCAGCCAACAAGCCCGCTCTCAGTTGATTCTGCAAAAACGGGTCAACAGAAACCACAGAAGAGCCCTGAGGCAGTACGTCAACCAGAGAATCACAGCGAAGGTCGAGTAAACCGTTTCCTGCTGTGTTCGCTGGTTAGCCAATCTGCTCGGGTCCTGAAAACATCCAGCCTGCATAGTCAAAGCTCGTCGGTAACAATGATTGGCCGCAAAGTACTGAGAGCTTATCTAAAAGTGTCGATGGACGCCGAATGCCCGCTTTCTGACTCCACGCTGGACCTGACCCGCCTGGGATTGTTGAACAAGAAGATTGTGGAAGACGAGCTTATGGCTCAGGCGCAAAAAAGAGTTGATGAGTGCAGGGTCCGACATACCGAATCCAAGCAGTCACTCGACGAGGCAAAAATCAAGGTCGAGCAAGGGGGACTTAGCCGCGCGATTGCACATCGTGACCGGTTAACGAATATTATGGGAAGGGATTAAGAGCAGGAGGGTTAGACTTTCCTTGTATTTGATTGGGTAAGCTGAGATTTGGCTGATCAAGGCATGTCTATTCCAAATAATACTGACCCCACGGCTCGAAACTCGCCGTGGGGATTCGGTTCAATCGGCGGTCGAACTATTATCGAGAATAGCCGCCTCGGCTGCCGCGCTCTTCTCGAGGGCGAGCTTCGTTTACAGTCAAGTTTCGTCCCGCAAGATCCTGCCCGTTGAAACGGCTGATCGCTTCAGCGGCGTCGTTCCGGTTCATTTCCACAAAAGCAAAGCCCCTGGATCGGCCGGTTTCCCGGTCCATAATCAAAGCGACTGATTCGACCGTTCCGGCCTGAGAAAACAGGTCAGAAACATCCTGCTCTGTAGTTTGGAACGATAAATTGCCAACATAAAGTTTCTTCGTCATATTGTCTTTCTTATCCTAATCATTTCAAAATTGATTGAGCAGCGTTAAGAGCGGTGTATCGAGCCGAAAAGCTTGAGGCGAAGGGCGCTGTTAAATTTACGCCAGACGGGACTTACTCAACGGTATGACGCTGCGCTCGGCAGCAGCAAAACCGAAGAGAGTGTATCAGACAATCAATAAAACTCATACCTTATATTCACTACGTTCTCCGAATCACATCATTCCTGCCTGATGTTACTCGAATCTTTGTCTGCCTCCCTCCAGCCGATGACTTTCAGTTCCGGCGCCGGAAATGAGATGTTGCCGATAAGGACCGGGGCCAAAATATTTTTCGCCTCACAACGAGAGCAGACCAACACCCAATCTCCATCGTCCCTGACCACGTGATTTATGGTCGCAAATCTCGCGTTGTGACATTTGAGGCATTTGAACATCCGACGCTCGTTTCTGATACCTGTTCGCCAGGTTGTTATTATTCGACGTCAAATCGCACAAGAGAGAAACAGAGTAGCACATCGGTGCTCTATGAAGTGTTCAATTCACAGACTTCCGAAAAAAGCGAGGGTTCGCCTTTTGTGAAACCCTGCCCGTGACAATCCACTAAACCGGTGTTCAATACTGAACCGCGCCAAATCGCACATAATGTATCCTTAATATCAGTTGTGATCGGAGAAGCTTCCGGGATTGTCCCGCGAGGAGAGTTTTATGACCTGCACAAAGTTCTCAAATTTCAACATGACCCATGACAGTTACCAACCTCTTGTCAAAGCCATAAGAGACCAGCGCATAGTGATGAAAGAAGATCAGTGCAGGGTCTTGATCAGTCGTCCTGCGATCGACTTTAAACTTCCGGTGGGAATGAGAAACTACCTGCGAAAGAATGGCTATGATATTTCTTATTTTGACTTTCCAGATGTGGAGCTGAACTTGACCGAGGAAGATCCATTTGAAGGAAGGGTCAGGGATATCGTCGGACGGGCTTTGGAAGGAACAGGCGTCGATCTTACATCTATTGATCGTGAACATGGCAATTCGCACGCTGCACCTGTATTGCTGAGCTTTGAGTCTCATGATTGCCCATTGATTCCTCAGCTTGATGTCGGACTAGCTTTTGAAAATGGTACCCAGGTTAGAGTCCTGGAGATGAAAATAAGAGATTATGTAATGCAACAAAAACGACGGGAGATTTGACTTGATTTGTCGCTATGTACGTTGGCCGGACATTTCGCTTGCAATTTCCAGCGCAGGGAATACAGTTACCCTGTTTTACCCTGCACTTCATCCTTATCTCGGTTACTTGCCTTTATCGGACAGGACTTGTGAGTATAACCCTGATAGGCCTGTTGACCCGACTGTACTGGCGTACAGTGTGAGCTGATGTACTGGCGAAAGAGAGCCCAACTATGATCCAGGAAACTCCCGATGCTGATCTTTTTAAACAACAGTTGCGCGATTCGCTCCTGCGAGAAACGCGCAGCTCGCACGCAATCACGGTGAGCAAAAACACCTGCGTTTACAACATAGGTGACACTGATGATACCGTCTATTTTATCGACAGCGGTCAGATAAAACTGTTAATGCTTTCTCCTCAGGGAAAAGAATGCATGCTGGCGATCTATACGACCGGCGATATATTCGGAGAATTATGTTTGTCGGGTCTTCCCACTCGACTGGACCGGGCTATTGCAATGGAGGACTCGCGCATAAAGAAGATTATGCGGGATAGCTTCCTCAAACGATTAGGTGACGATTCGCTGTTTAAAGGATTTGTCCAATACCTGGCAGTCCGG
>DASRDY010000158.1:0-4243 GCA_035652355.1 Blastocatellia bacterium | reverse complement strand
AGACCTGACAAACATAATTCACCAAAGATATCACCGGGAGTATAAATAGCCAGCATGCATTCTTTCCCCTGAGGCGAAAGCATCAGCAGCTTTATCTGACCGCTATCGATAAAATAGATCGTATTATCAGCTTGGCCTATGTTGTAAACGATCCCGTTCTCGTTCACCTTAATTGGGCGGGAGTTGAGTGTTTCGCGCAAAAGGGATTCGCGCAATTGCTGTTTGAACAGGTCAGCTTCCGGAGTTTCCTGAATCATCTACTGGTCTCTCTTGTCGACTCGTCCAAAGCGAACATGGAAACTATATTACTGTCCCCAGAAACTGCAAGAGCAATGTCTGATGGCGTGGTTTAAGGATAAATTCAATCTTCCTCTTAGTGAGATTTGGCACAATCCTCACTACCTATTAAATGCGTCCTTGAATGAACCGAGACGTACTCTATGGAGGAATACAATGGAATCGAAAACCGAAAGCCAAATGTTGAATAAAAACAATTGACGTACTCGACGCGGTTAATGTGGCAGGGTTCCCGCTCTGTAGGTGAATTATGCTGTGGACAATTTTCGTGATTATTCTGGTTCTTTGGAATTGTTCGCAAGGGAGTTGACTCTGATCTCTCTCCTAGGGCTCAGAGACTAAAGACGTCCCAAGACAACTGTCTGTCTCTGCGTGTCAGTCGGTATGCTCTCCGCGATCTTGAACCTGCATCTTTCTCTGTGTCGAATGAAGTTATGTCGGATATCATCGGCGACGAGTGAATATTGCTATTCATTTACCGGATTACTTTTCGTAAGCGATTGCGCCAGCGAATCTGATCCGAAAAGTTCCATTGCCGGATTTTCCAATTGTTGTGTGCAAAACAACCCTTTGTTGTTTGGCAAGCTTCACGCTTTTTACATCCCGGCCGCTCTGACCATCGCCGTCTGCTTGCGCAAATTCACAACAGATAAGGGATGTAGCAGCGTTTTTGTCGAGAAGTTCGAAATTGAGCAATGCCTGTCCGGATGATGACTTCACATCGACAGTTATAGTTAGCTCGCCCGGCCCGGCTAAAAAGGAATAAAAATACTCGTTGCCGCTTCCATCCAGATTACCCGTGATTTCGTTTGTCGTAAGGCGGGTGGGATTGTCGCGGTCTGAAGATTGGGCGACTGTCGATCCTGACAAAGAAAGAATGGCACATAAAAAACAGGCGAGTGAAGTATATCGTGATAATTTCATAGAGTTCCTTTGGCTATTAGCAGCGGAAATGGCTTTGCGATTTCAGACTATAATGGATTTTGTTTTAACGCCGTTCATTATTAGACAAGAATAGGGCCAGATTATTGCTTTCGTACAAGAGTGTTCGGCGTCAATTACTTTTTCCGGTCGGCCGGGAGTTTTAATTGTCGCTCATCACAAGAGCCTGTTATTAAACCAGAACGGATGTTCGCAAGCTGAATGCTCCTATAGGTTAACTGCCTATCGTGCCGTGATAGATTCGCACAATCAGTTATTAGATCGATTAGGACTTGTTGGAATATTTCCTTAAAGTCGATCTCAATACTGGTCAATAGTGCACAGCCACGTCGATAAATTTATCTTACCATTCTAAATGGATATCTGGCGTTAATGACATTGACGGATTGAAAGGCATTCAATGTTGATTGTGTATCGACCCCCAAGACAACGCTTGCGTTACGCCCAATCGCATTTTGCAAAAGATGTTATGGCCATTTTCGACAAGGTGATTTGGTAGCCGCAAAGGCTAACGACGTTCACGGAAAATCAACGGAAAGGTGGTGACCGTAATGCCTAACGCAGGAACATACTCGGAGTGGCTTTATGAAGTTGAGGTGCCGGGTAGGCGATCATTTTATTGGTATGAAAGCCAGCTTGATCTAGCTTCGGCTAGCGCGAGAGACGATCAACTCGGAGACACCGATTCAGCCAAGGGAATTATAAGGCAATTGTAAGATGGTACCCATAGTTACAGTGCGGACGCCTCTAGGTGATCGCTCGATGGATTTGTTCTCCAGCCTGCTGTCACAAAATATTGTCTTTATCAGCGGAGTGATTGATGATGAGACAGCTAACCTCGTAAGTGCGCAGCTGCTTTTTCTGGAAGGAGAGGATCCGGACAAGGACATTTCCCTTTATATCAACTCTCCCGGAGGATCCGTTACATCGGCCCTGGCTATTTACGACACTATGCAGTTTGTGAATGCGGATGTAAGCACGACCTGTATTGGTGAAGCGGGAAACGTCAGCGCAGTATTAATAGCGGCCGGAACCAAAGGTAAGCGATTTGCCTTGCCGAATGCCCGCCTGCTCATAGCTCAACCTTCTTTGGAAGAGGTTGGCGGGCAGGCTACGGACGTCGCCATTCAGGCAAAAGAGATCGTCAGGCTCCGATCGCATCTCAGCGCAATTCTGTCCAGACATACCGAGCAAACAATGGAGCGCATTGAACGGGATATAGAGCGCGATTTGATCCTCAATCCGACTCAGGCGCTTGAATATGGGTTGATTGATTGCATCTTGCAGCCCCGCATTAATACCGAAGAGAGTCCGGCCAAGCCTGCAACAGGCCGGTCCCACAGGAGACATGTATGACAACACGTCGCGACGGATCACGGATAACAACTACGGCTGAACGCGATGACGTTGATAATAAAATAAGTCCTGGTATAGGCGTACAGACGTCGAAGAATGATGACCTCCCGGAAAAACGAATTGAAACTGTGCGTCCGGTGGAGAAACCAACTGGAGGACCGGTAAATCGGTATCTGCTATGTTCGCTGGTTAGCCAGTCTGCGCGACGCATAATGTTCAGCGGTCTTCACGGTCACAGTTCATCAGTAACGACAATCGGCCGCAGAGTGCTGAGATCTTATCTCAAGGCGTCGCTGGACACTGACAGTCCTTTGACTGATGCCCACTTTGATCTTACCCGTCTCGGGCTTCTAAATAAAAGAATCATAGAAGAAGAGCTCATTGGCCAGGCGCAACAAAGAGTGGAAGACAGTAGAGGTCGGCATACTGAGTTGAAGCGTACCGGCACTGAAACAGAAACCAGGATCGAGCAGAACGAGCTTACCAAGGCGATTGCGCATCGAGACTGGCTGACCAGCAAGATGCCCGATCGTTAGTCGTCAGGGAATTGTCGATGGTGAATTCGTTCCGATCGCTAAAGCGGGAATTAGCCAAAACTGGATAAAACCAGTGTACCCGTGAAACCGGTGTTCAATACTGGACCGCGCCAAATCGCACATAATGTATCCTAATATTAGGTGTGATCCGGAGAGAAACTTCCAGGATTATCCTGCGAGGAGAGTTTTATGACCTGCACAAAGTTCTCAAATTTCAACATGACCCATGACAGTTATCAACCTCTTGCCAAAGCTATAAGAGACCAGCGCATAACGATGAAAGAAGATCAGTGTAGGGTTTTGATCAGTCGTCCTGAGATCGACTTTAAACTTCCGGTGGGAATGAGAAACTACCTGCGAAAGAATGGCTATGATATCTCTTATTTTGACTTTCCGGATGTGGAACTGAACTTGGCCGAGGAAGATCCGTTTGAAGGAAGGGTCAGGGATATCGTCGGACGGGCTTTGGAAGGAACCGGCGTCGATCTTACGTCTGTTGATCGGGAACATGGCAATTCGCACTCTGCACCTGTATTGCTGAGCTTCGAGTCTCAGGATTGCCCATTAATTCCGCAGCTTGATGTCGGACTAGCTTTTGAAAATGGTATCCAGGTTAGAGTCCTGGAGATGAAAATAAGAGACTATGTAATGCAACAAAAACGACGGGCGATCTGACTCGGTTTGTTATTGGGACCTTATGTATTGGCGAAAGAGAATTGAACTATGATTCAGGAAACTCCCGATGCTGATCTTTTTTTAAACAACAGTTGCGCGATTCGCTCCTGCGAGAAACGCGCAGCTCGCACGCAATCACGGTGAGCAAAAACACCTGCGTTTACAACATAGGTGATACTGATGATACCGTCTATTTTATCGACAGCGGTCAGATAAAACTGTTAATGCTTTCTCCTCAGGGAAAAGAATGCATGCTGGCGATCTATACGACCGGCGATATATTCGGAGAATTATGCTTGTCGGGTCTTCCCACTCGACTGGACCGGGCTATTGCAATGGAGGACTCGCGCATAAAGAAGATTATGCGGGATAGCTTCCTCAAACGATTAGGTGACGATTCGCTGTTTAAAGGATTTGTCCAATACCTGGCAGTCCGG
>DASRDY010000157.1:0-16957 GCA_035652355.1 Blastocatellia bacterium | reverse complement strand
TTTGAACGCCTCCATCAAATCAGAAAGAGAGATATTTTTCGATTGCGAAATCAACAGATGAATATGATTGGCGGTTCCACCAGCGTCAAGCAGGCGCGATTGTTGTTTCCGTGCTATCCCACCCAAATAAGCATGCAGTCGCGGTTCGACAGCAGGCGTAATCATGTCGACACGATCTTTGGTTGAAAAAATCACGTGAACGAGGAGGCTGGTTAAGGTTTGCGCCATACGCTGATCTTCTTTCTCCGACCCCTTCAGGGTCGGTCGTGATCGTGTATCGGTCCGTGGGCGTCGCTTCGCTCTGCCCACGGCTATTTACTGCTTGCCCTTCGGGCAATGGGCGGCCGTAAATTAGACCCGGCAACAATAAGACACTGTCTCCGAAATGTCCAAACCTCAGTGCGGTAACTTGTTACCGCTTTGGCCTGAGGCGACTTGTCGGCTCAAAAAGTAGGATAGACTTCCTTTAGCGTCGACAAGTCGCCGCAGACTAAAGCGCCAGCAAGCTGGCGCACTCCATAGAACGCCTCATATCGCTTGTGTTAATAATCATCATGGATGTTGAGGCAGTCCGTTGCGAAACTGTAAATCGTTTTTTCCTTTTTTCCGGGGAGCGAAATGTACCATCAGTTTTTGCGTTCCACCTTCCATGCCGAGGTTCAGATACTCAAATCAGCAACGTGCGATGATCACCGCGCTTCTGGGAAATTATCGATTTGCTACGACAGACTGCTGTCGCTGCGATTCTTATTGCTTCGCCTGGCCGCCAATGCTCGGCTGGATTAACAGGATTTTGGTTACCTGGAAATAATACGATTTACTATCGTAAAAACCTACTACGCGACCGCGCTCAACGATCTTTTCAGGGGACGGGTCAAGCACGGCCACTGTTGGGTATTGAGTTATATTCAGCGAATCCCTCAGTTTCTTGGCATTGCCACTCTGATCGTCCAGTCCGTCAGGCACTTTGACGAATACAGCCTTATCCGCCAGCGTCCTTATCTCCGGGCTCGTGAACACCTCGCTCTGAAGTTTGCGACACCACGGCCCCTCTTCGTTATAAAAGTAAACCAACATCGGTTTGTGCTGCGCCATTGCGTCCGTAAATGCACCGAAAAGGTTGGTGCGCCATTGAATCCCGTCATTCTGATTAGTCGATGTCGCGCCACTTTGCCGCGATAAACCCGAGGGCGCCACACAAAGCATCATCAATACTGTTATCGCAATACTAGTAAAAAAGTTTCTGAATGTCGTTAATCTCATTTTATTTCTCCTCATGATTAGCCCTGTCATATTCCGGTTAATTAGCCCGCAATGATGCGAAAGAGGCCACGGAAAATATTCGCCGCGCCAACAATGAACAGTCCGGTGGTGACAATGAAAAAGCCACCTGGCTCTGCAATTGAATAAAGGATGCCGGTAATTACCGCTCCGGCGATAATGTAGAAGATGCCGGTCAGAAAAAGCTTGAGACCTGCTTTACGAAACGCGGCTTTCTTGATCTTGTTGGCCTCTGCGACGACAACGTTGGCTGCGTCCGCGGGAATGCCTCGTTGAACAAGCGACTCTATGATCGAGCGAGCGCTGATACCCTTTGCCAGAGACGTGACCGCTTCGTTATATAAAGACTGCATTGTATTCTGACCCATTACCTGTGACATGACTTTAAATCCCCTTTCAAATTCTGACGCGCATTTCTGCGTTATCTATTCGGGAACGGCGAAAAGGGACCGCGCATATTACGTCGCCCTGAAAAAAAGATTTTGCAAAGGCAATGGAAATGTCGTGCTGGTTTTTACGCCGTTCGTGAAAGAAGAGGATTATTTTGGGGTTACAAAATCGCGTTCATTGCCCTAAGATTCGGTTAGTAATTACCTCTTTTGACTTTGCTTCGAGGATGTAGGACCGTGATGATATGTCCTGTCTGTCAGCGATCAGTTCCTGATCAGGCGAAGTTCTGTGACCGCTGCGGCGGTGCGTTTGAACGAGACCTTCCCGCTGCCAGTAAAATACAAAGCTGGACTATCGGCAACGATGTTGACTGCGACGTTGTTGTAACGGGCGACACGGTTTCTGGCAGACATTGTCGTTTAACTCTTACTACCACCGGGTTTCAGCTTGATGATCTGAGCTCAACTAACGGTACCTGGGTGAATGGAAATCGAATCACGCAGACAACGTCAGTTTCTCGCGCTGACGCTATAACCCTGGGCAAAACAATACCAATGCCCTGGCCGCACCTCGATAATGACTCGCCGGAGCGAATCATCAGAATCGGGCGAGATTCGGATAATGATGTTGTGCTGGACGAACCCATAGTCTCTGCCCATCACGCTCGCATTGTACTTGATAACGGTACCGCGATGATTGAGGATCTGGGTTCGACCAATGGCACGTCACTGGGCAGTCCGGGAAACAGAATTCAACGCAGCATCATATCCAAAACCGATATCGTCTACTTTGGCTCTTACCGAATGCCCGCGACTCAACTGTTGCCGGGTAAAGAGTCTCGCATTGGAAGATCGCGCGAAGTGCTCGCCTTCAAAGGCGAGAGCATGACCCTGGGACGTGATCCGCAATGCGAGCAGGTACTGGATTACCCGATGATCTCGTGGCGTCACGCTCGTATCGCACGAATCGGTAACACAATCACGGTCGAAGATCTCGGTTCGACCAATGGTACGTACGTCAACGGTCAGCGCATCTCTGCCATCGCCACAGTGAAACCAGGGGATGTAATAGGGCTCGGCAGCTACACGCTGACGCTGACCACCGAGGGAACCATCGAGCAGCGCGATTATCGCGGTAATTTTACCATCGAAGCACACAACCTCTCGGTCGCGGTACCTGGTCGAACGCTGTTGGATGGAGTTTCGCTGACAATTTATTCGTCAGAGCTTGTGGGTCTGATGGGGCCTGCGGGAGCGGGCAAGACGACACTTATGATGGCCTTGAATGGCTATACTTTTCCGGCAAACGGCAAAGTGTTTTTGAATGGACAAAGTCTCTACGAAAACTACAGTCAGTTTGCCGGACAGATAGGTTACGTGCCGCAGGACGACATCATGCATCGCGATCTGACGGTAAGACAGGCGCTCTATTTCACTGCACGCCTGCGCCTGCCATCAGACTATGGCGACGCCGACATTCAAAAACGGATAGATGAAGTCATCGCACAGATGAACCTGGAGGGCACGGAAGATGTGTTGATCGGCTCGCCGGAAAAGAAAGGTATCAGCGGCGGTCAGCGCAAACGTGTCAATCTGGCGATGGAACTGCTATCTGACCCCTCCATCCTGTTTCTTGATGAGCCGACTTCGGGTCTTTCTTCGGAAGATGCACTGAACGTGATGAAAGTCCTGCGATCGCTGGCCGATAAGGGCAAAACGATCCTGATCACGATTCATCAACCCAGCCTGGACGTTTACCGGATGATGGACAATCTGGTAGTCATCTCTAAAGATGCCGGGTCGAAAGATCCGGGCAAGATGGTTTATTACGGACCGGCTTATCCGGACGCCGCTGATTTCTTTAACCCTGCGGACCAGCAGAGTCACCAACAAGCGCGACAACCGATGCCCGAAGACGTGTTGCATGGGCTCGCCGCTCGCAGCACAGCGGATTGGCTAAAACACTATCTGGATTCCAGGTACTACAGAGAGTATGTTGCCAATCGCGCCGATAAACATTCGTCGCGATCAGGGAACGTGCTGCCGCCCAACATAGCCCGCGATTTTAATCTTTCGCAATGGTTGACATTGACCAGGCGTATCCTGGCGGTCAGGAAACATGATCTTTGGAATACCTCCATTCTGTTTGCGCAAGCGCCTGTTATCGCTGTGCTGGTCGTGCTGGTCTTCGGTAAACAATTGAATGGATCGGAAACCCCGCAGAATTGGGCTGATGTAGCAGGACCGCTTGGTACGACTATCTTTCTGCTTGTGCTCGCCGCTTTGTGGTTCGGGTGCTCTAATTCAGCCAGAGAAATTGTAGGCGAGTGGGCGATCTACCAACGCGAGCGCATGGTCAACCTGAAAATCCCATCTTACGTTGCTTCGAAAATCGCGGCGTTAGGCGGACTGTGCGTTGTTCAATGCTTTATCCTGCTGGGGATCGTTTATGTCGGATGCGGCTTAAAAGGTCCGTTACCAATAATGTTTGTCGTGCTGCTGCTGACTGCCTTTATTGGCGTGGCGCTGGGACTGCTGGTCTCGGCGGTTGCGCGGACTTCTGAAGTCGCGATCGCGCTTGTGCCTTTGATTCTGCTTCCGATGGTAATCCTCAGCGGGGCGCTCTTTCCAAAACACAAAATGCCTGTGCCGGCCCTGGCGGACTTGATGCCGTCACGATGGGCTTATGAGGCATTGCTGGTTCAAGAGGCCGAAGAACATTCTCATGCGCCTGCTCCGCAACGCATCGGATCGTCGTCTGTGGTTTCGCCGGATATGGCGGAGGCTTTTTTCCCTCGCAGTGATCGCGCCGGCGTCGTTGCGTGCGCGGCGATCCTGGCCGGGATGTTTATCATTTTAACGACGGCGACGATGCTGGTACTTAAACGTCGGGATGTCTACCGACGGTAAGGAAAAAGAATGACTGCCGAAGAGGTGAAAATTCCTTTGCGGGTGGGTGCGAAATCGCATCCTGGCAAAGTACGCGATGAAAACCAGGATCGGATGAGCCGGTTCACGACTACGTTCGGGGAAGTTTTTATCGTAGCAGATGGCATGGGCGGCCATCGCGGAGGGGCGACCGCGGCAGCAAAGACAATTGAGGGCTTCGAGCAACATCTGCGTTCCGCAAAGGCGACTGACTCTCCGAGGGTCGCGTTATTGCAGGCCGCGCGGCAAACCAACGCCGAGATCTACCGACTTGCGACAAATGGCGATCCGGCTCTTGCCAAAATGGGATCGACGGTGGTGATTGCTTTACTTTCAGGAAGGCAGCTCGTCATCGGACACGCGGGCGATAGTAGGGCTTACTTGTATAGCGATGGTTGTCTGCAGCGACTCACCCGCGATCATTCCGCAGTGCAACAAATGATCGATCACGGATTGCTGACTGATGATGAAGCGCGCGAACATCCCGATTCAAACATCATCAATCGGGCTTTCGGGCAGAAACCCGAAATCGAGTTGGAGATCTCCTTGCCGCTTCAACTTCGACGCGGCGATCGTGTGCTGTTGTGCACCGATGGCTTGTGCGGATACGTGAGCGATGCCGCAATCGAAGGCGTTATCTCGTCGCAAACAGAGGCGCAAAAAGCCACGGATGAGTTGATCGAACTGGCGCTGAAAGCTGGCGGCGAAGACAACGTCACGGTGCAGCTGCTTCAGTTCGGCGCAGCTTCTAATCAGGAAGATCCGTCGTTGTTATCACCTAACAAGAGTCAGGATAAATCAGATCAGTTAAATCGGCGGCGGTTGCCTTTGCTGACGATTTTGCTTGTCGTTCTGGCTTTTTTGCTGGGGCTGGTTGCGGGATACGTGCCAGGCTGGATTCGCGCGTGGCGGTCAAATCAAACCCAGGCTGCGCCGACGACAACGCAACCTGAACCGTCAAAGAATCCGTTGCAAAACGAAACCGAACAGAAAAAGGAAGAGCCAAATCAAGAGCTACCACGCTCTGCTGAAGGCCGCGAAAAAGAGCAGAAACGGTAAACGGCACGGTTTAAAACGTCGGGAGGGAACGATGAGAGTTTGTCCAAAATGCAATACCAAAAACAGGGAAGATGCCAACTTCTGCTATAGCTGCCAGTATAAGTTCAGCAACCCGCAGCTACAGGCGCGCCTTTGCCCTGCGGGGAAACACCCCATGGATCCCGACTGGACGAGCTGCCCATACTGCAAAGCCATGCAGGGCGATGCGCCACCAGCACCGTCGCCGAACCCGGAAAAACAGAAAGTTGAGGTTATTATCAACGGTAAAAAGAAGAAGACCATTGTTGAAGATCCCGACCATAAGCCTGCCGAGGAACACGATGATGCCGAAGATCAAAATACTCATACCGCCGATCGAAAACGCAAGACAGTCTTTGATCCCGCTCAACCAGAATCTGCCGAAGAAAAGAACCGTGAATATCGGTCCGGACGAAGGATCGTTGCGTTGCTGATCACTTATTCATGGCGTCCGGAGGGCCAGGTTTTTCCCATATATGAAGGTCGCAACTACATCGGCGTCGACGTGGATTGTGAAGTTTGCCTGCAAACGGATTCAACACTGTCGGGTACTCATGCGGCTATATTTTGTCGCGGCGCGAATTTCGAAATTTCTGACGAAAAGAGCCTAAAGGGCACCTATGTAAATGACCGCCCCGTGGCGCTGACAGGACAATCACTTCCAAATTATAGTCAAATCAAAACGGGGCAAACTCTGTGGAGATTCATTGCTATTGAACCTGACGCCGCTGCCGGAAAGGAGGGCTAGCGATGGGAATAGCCGGAGGATTAAAGAACGTGCAGGTTGCTCAATGGATTATTGAAGAAAAGCTGGGAGAAGGCGGTTTCGGCAGCGTCTGGCGGGCTCGCCATGTAGTGCTTGAACGTCGGGTTGCCATCAAGATGATGGCTGAACATTTGCTGGATGATCCCGGCTTCAGGGCCAGGTTCATTCACGAAGCTCGCGCACAGGCAAAACTTCAACATCCCAATATTATCTCAGTCAATGACTTCTTCACCGAGCAAGACCGGGACTATCTGGTAATGCCGTTCGTTGATGGCGGGTCGCTGGACAAACGGTTGAGAATGGGAGGCGCTTTGCCGCTGGAAGAAGCGCTGCGCTATTCACAGCATATTTTGGGGGCGCTGGATTACGCGCACCAGCAGGGCGTGATTCACCGTGACGTCAAACCGTCAAACATTCTGATGGATCGTACAGGGCATGTATATTTGGCCGATTTCAGCATAGCAATTTTAATTGGACAGCCAAGGCGAACACAGACCGGCGCGGTTATCGGCAGCGCCGATTACATGAGCCCTGAGCAGATCAAACGGCCAAAGGAGCTCGACCATCGGACCGACGTTTACAGCTTCGGTTGCGTCCTTTATCAAATGCTGACCGGGCGTCCACCGTTTGTCGGAAACCCTGAAATGGGGGATATCGATTTTTATATCAAGGAATGTCACCTGACAGTCGCGCCACCACGTTTGCGCCAGTTCAATGAGGCGGTTCCCGAAGCTATCGAACAAATAGTCATGCGGGCGCTGGCTAAAGATCCGTCCGATCGCTTCAGCGGCTGCGGCGAATTCGCCCGTGCGCTGTCACAGGCTACTCAGGAACAATCAAATTACATTAGTTGCGCAGCTTGCGGTCATCAAAACAAAATTGAGAAATTTGAGATGCTTGCCGAAGCTACGTGTGTTCATTGCGGCAAACCGTTGTCCTCGAACCTGGACGATCATGTAGCCGAACCGGGATTCCCAAAGCTCGGATCGACAGATCCTGAGGTAGGAATAGGAAGGAGAGCAATCGGAATATGGGCCGTTGTTGCCAGCATTCTATTGCTGATAACAAGCGTCGGATGGTCAAATTCGGTAGACCGTGAAAGGCAAACCAACGACCTTCTCAGTAAAGCAAACACCGTGAAAGCTGATGAGTTCAAGCAATTAGACAAAGAGAGAACCCTGCGCTCGAACTTGTCTAAGGGAATGGAGGTTTCACTGGTTGACGTAAAAGTTCGCAATGAAGACCTCAAAGATAACGCTCTGAGCGACTATACTGATCGGTTTTCCAAAGATTCAATAAGGTACATAACTTATCACATAACCCTCCAGAACAATTGCGTAGATTTTAAGGACTCCGTCGGAACGCTGGGAGTTAAGTTCATCAATCCCGACGGAACTGTCAGAAGGGTAGGAACAAGCCCCGATCCATTGTTCGAACCATATTTGAACCCTTATACCCATGAAAAAGAGTTCAAAATTTCAGATGCCATTGACACCTCATGGGGTTTGGGAAGCGACAGAACGGGAATTTTCAACGTAGGGAAGTACCGCATCGAGTTCTGGTGGAACGGCACGAAGATAGGGGAGACCAGTTTTACTGTTTACGACAGTCACCCCTGAGCCACGTCATTACGGCAACGAAAAGATATTCCGCGCAGCGCTGAAAACGCCGTTCGGCTGTGTCGGAGTAGAGATGCTGGAGTACAAGAAATGAGACCTCGATTTGGCGTTACATGGAACACAGTAGAGGGTGAATTGCATCCCTGGTGTATCTATTGCGGCTACCCGTTAAAACGACGTTCGTCAAATAACAACGAGGAATACTTCATGTGTATGAAGGACGGGAAATCTTTACCGGCTGCAGGACGACGACGGCAATCGGCTCACGCTCGATGAAGCAAAGAAGTTGTTGGAAAGCGAAGAAGACTCTCAACCCAAAGACTGATGTTTACGGTCTGGTGTAATCCACCAGCGTGATTTTTCGCTTGCTGCGACTGAAGTCGAAAAGGGAGGGCTTCTGAAACTTGTTTCCGGACAAAGAGCCTCGATTCCCGAAAACAGTTACTTCCTCTCCGGATTGCTCACCAGTTGTGAACCGCTGAACGCGACCTTCTTTGATTTCATTGACAAGTGTCGGAACTCGCATAACGCCATAGCCCAGCCATTCGACTAAATCGATCCGGCCATCTTTTGGCTTGTAATCGGCCTGGCGGCCCATAATCCCATCTTTCACCAGCGCATAGGTCAGCAATCCCTGTCTTAATTTGTTGTTCTCTAACGCAACGTCGTCAGCCTGGCTCGCGGCCAGTATTCGCATTCCTTTGTCGTACGCAAGCTGTCCAAGACCGCGGCTGCCCATGGGTCCAGGTTTGAAATCCTTACTGGCAACAGCAGCGGCAGACTGACACGCGTCAGCGATCAGGATGATTTCTCCAGCATCGACATCTCGCAACCAAATCGAGAGCTCTTCGTTGGAGACGCTTCGCCGGAGCAAATCCTCTGTGATAGCAAAACCGCCGCTTTGACCAATGTCATACATCAGGAAATAAAAGTCGCCTTTGTGATCGGCATAACCATGACTGGAAACCGAAATAACAATGACATCCTCCGGTTGGGCGGGCTTGATCAGCTTTGCATTTGGAATGTTGTTTACTACTTCAGAAGACACGGATTTGCCGGCCAACAGATCCAGCACGGCTTTGAAATTGGACTTGGTCGCAGTTTTTTCCGTCACTGTTCCGTCTGTCGGCCGATAATCTGAGATCAGTTGGATTGGAACGACTTCGGCGTACTGGCCAGTCTTTTCAAGCTGTCGCGATAATACGTTACTGGTCAGCCTGGCGTCATTGGCTGCAAACTTCAGGTCCCAGATCAGGTT
This sequence comes from Blastocatellia bacterium, assembly GCA_035652355.1. Lineage (GTDB taxonomy): Bacteria > Acidobacteriota > Blastocatellia > DASRDY01 > DASRDY01 > DASRDY01. The sequence continues at coordinate 7,639 of DASRDY010000157.1, read as the reverse complement.
CTCGTATGCATTTACGCCGATTGTAATCAGATAAACCCGGCCTTGTACCGGAGGCAGGATCTCCTTTGGAGTATATATTTGTTTGTCCGTCTCGCTCTTTATTCGATCCACATTGAACGCATAGGCGGAGAACTCGAACTCTTTCTCATTCCGGATTCGAGGCAATTTCAAATGCGAAAAAGTTATTGTGGCCTTGCCCGTAGGATCAAGTTTGATCGCTCCATTTCCTGTCTCTGAATTTGGCGCGTAGGCCACAAGCTGTCCATCTCGAAAAAGCCTCAAGTCATAGACTCCGGTCGATCCCTGAATTTGTTTACCGGCGAATTTAAATTCTCCTGCGCCGCGCTCGACCTCAACTGTGACAGAAACCGTATTCGGACTGCCTTCCGTTTTTATTTCCTTTATGTGTACGCCGGGCAATACGCGATTGGTCTGGGTCAGAGGTTTGACAGGCAGCATCTTTTCGCCAGCCAGAAGTCGCGGCATAAGCTGGGGCTCGTAATAGTCCTTCATAAAAATCTCGACCGGCAATGGCCGCAACGGATCATCGGGAAGAACCCAGTGCAGTCCGCGCATATATTCGAGATTGTTCGCGTCGAATCTGCCATCTTTGTCAACAACGGCCCACGAGCCATCCTGAAAGGAAACAAGCCGACAAATCTCCTGGCCATAATCGGGACGAGAAACTTGGATCACGCCGTTTTCACCGCCGCTGATCCAGAAACGGTCGTCAGGAGCGAAAGCAGAAACAAAGTTCCTGGTCGATTTCTCTTCAGGTCTGATTTCGCGGTTTGTAGCTGTGTCGTAAAGAGCGGTATATCCTCTTCGGCTATATATTTCTATCTGGTGGCCGTCAGGCAGAAACTTCACGGAGTTGACAGAGAACTCCGCGTAAAGGTGAACCTCTTTTCCGCTGACGTAATTCCATAAGGTCGCGCCAGAATCACCGCCCAGCAGAACAAGATCGTCCTTTGGCGCAAAAGCTATTGAATAGACCGGGTTGATGCTGTCGAATTCTCTGACCTTGCCGCCGCTTACGGCGTCCCATAAGACGGCCGGATTTTTGTCGGGGCTGCCGTATACGCGGGAATCCGATCCACTGCCGGTCATCACATAATGTCCGTCAGGAGAGAAGGCTGCAGAATAGACAGCTCCAGCATGCTCAAAGCGATGAAGTTCCTTGCCGGTCTTTGTGCTCCACAATCGCGCGGTTCGGTCCCAGCTCCCGGTCAGAATAGATTGGCCATCCGGAGAAAAAGCCACGCTCGACACTGTGTTTGCCGAGACCGTATTTGAATGGACCAGGCGAAAAAGCTCGCGCCCGGTCTCGACATCCCAGACTCTGGCCGTGTGATCGAAACTGCCGGAAACAATCTGACTGCCGTCTGGTGAGAATGCAACCGATACGATCGAGTCGGTGTGCCCGGTAAAGCGACGGACCTCGCGGCCAGCATCAACATCCCAAAGGTGAAGGCTTTGATCGGCCCCGCCGGTCACGATGTAGCGACTGTCGGGTGATACAGCCATCGCGTGAATCTTCGCGGAATAACCGTTGAATTCTCTGATCTCCGCGCCAGAGAACACGTCCCACAGGCGAACGACCTTGTCGTCACTATCCAACGCCCCAATACCCATGGTCGCGGTCAGTATTGTTCTCCCGTCAGGTGAGAAGCGAGCTACTGGAAGTCCAAGGGTTTCCCAGCCTCCGATTGTCCGTACCTTTCTGCCGGTCAACGTATCCCAGATTATTACTGAATTAATCACGCCTTTTGGGCTGTCTTCTGCCGAAGTCGTCAGGATGTAATTATCACGGACAGAAAAATCTACCTTAGTGATTGGCGAACCCTGGTTAAAGCGCCGGACTTCCTTTCCGGAAAAGAGATTCCATAACCGAGCTACACCGTCCCAGCAACCTGTCAGAGCGAAGCTGCCATCAGGAGAGAATGCGACCGACTCGACGGCCCGTGGATGCTGCAATCTGAGTAATTCTTTCCCGGTGGCCACGTCCCAGACACGCGCCCACAGACCGCCGTCCTGACCATAAGCTCCAGCCGTGGAATACGTAACCACGCGCTGCCCATCAGGCGAAAAGAGAGCGTCGCCGAAAGGCGGAAAGTCTCCTTCAAACGATCTTATAACTTCACCCGTGCGAGAGTCCCTGAGCGCTCCGGGATTTTCGTTACCGCCTGTCACCACCAATTGACCATTCGGAGAGAATGCAACCGAGTTCACTCCGGCTGGCTGATGCCAGATCTCTTTTCCGGTTGAAGCATCAAAAAGCGATAATCCATTGCCGCCGGCAAGAATGGAACTGCCGTCCGGCGAAAATACTGCCGACACGGTTGCGGATAAATTGGGACTGCCAAAGCGGCGTATCTCACGGCCGGTTGCTGCTTCCCATAAAACGATTTCATCTAAACTTGCAGACAGAACAAAACGCCCATCCGAAGAAAAAGCGATTGATCTGGGCGGAGATGAGTGTCCCAGTTGGACAACCAACTGAGGCTGATTTAAAGCCGAATTATTCTGGTTATTGACTACCTCACGGCGTTTGACCGGTGGTCTTGAGCTTTTCTGCGCCCGCGCGAGATTCGCCTCCCATCCAAACAAACAAAGTAATGCGCATATCAGCAGAGCTGTTTTTAAGCCAAAGCGGTACCTGTTCATTACAGCCTCGTAGTTCAAACCCATTCGTGCATTGCTGGCGATTATTTTTTGATGACTTCAAACGGATAGTTTCCCGCGTTTTCTTCGTTTCCGTGGTTATCGATACCGGCGAGAATCAATAGATACCCGCCATTCTCAAGCTGATTGGCGGGTACTGTGAAAAGAACTCGTCCCGATTTTGCCAGCGGCGCCGGTCCGAGATTTATGCTCCTGTTGCCGGACGCCGATCGCAAGACGGCCTTATATTTTTGATATTCGCCGGATTCGACCTTCACCTGTAAGTGGACGGCCGTCGTTTCCTTTGAGATGACAAGCTTATTATCGCTCGGCCCTCCGCGAGCTACACTCGGCAGCAACACTACGGTAGCAATCGTATTATGAGTGGTCGGGTTCTCCGGCGCTTTAGGAATTTCCGGAGGACTCGAAGGCTTGTTATCATCGCCGTTTGGCCCGGATGACGATGGCGTTACCTTGTCCTGCGGTTGAATACCTCTTGCGACGCCCGTCTGCGGGCTGCTGGTCATATTGAGACGGACGGCGATTACGACAAAGCTTCCAGCAACAACAATGACAGCAAGCGCCGCCGCGCTGGCAATCTGCAACCCCGACCACGCCGCCGGAATGGCTAAAAAATTTGAAATTCGCCTCCACCATGGTGGCTGTGCTTCTGTCGGCCGATAAGCCACGTTTCCAAGCGTCGCCTGAGGCGCACTTCTGGTTTGCGAATGCGTCGTTGACTCACTTGCTACTAAATCATTCAGCCCGACATTGCTTTTGTGAGATTCTGAATTCTGTTGAAGTTTCCGGGCAAACGACTGGAGATCATCAAGCTCCCAGGCGCACTGCCGGCAGACTTTTATATGTTCTTCTACAATCTCGCGGTCGAATCGATCTGATTTGCCATTTACATAGTCTTCGAGCATTCCATAAGAGATATGCTCCAGCGGTTTTATACGTGAAGACTTAAAACTCTTTTGCAGCGATGCGATCACTGCGCTTGATGACTGTTTGTAATCGATAAGGTGGCTACGGCAAAGCGTACAGGAAGCCAGATGCCGATCCGTACTGATCAGGTCAGCAGGCTGCAGCGCTTTGTTGCAATACGCTTCGATTTGCTGAATTGATAAATGCTCTGCCATTTGCGCTACTCTTATCCCTTTACTGAAGGCGTAAACAAATCCCCCATATTTCCATATACAGCAAAAAAATTACGTCTTTGCGTAACCTCCACTATTTAAATGTTTTAGCCTGCGCGCCAGTCGCTCGCGCGCCTTTAACCGGAGATTTATAACCTTTTGCCGTTCAGTTCCTAACATCTTTGCTATGACTATGTCTTCGATGGGAAGATAAAGCCACAGCAGCGCAAATCTCTCTTCTGGCGCGCTGGAAGCAAGAAGCCTTGCCTGCAGTCTTATTTCTTCGTCCATTGGAAGTTCCTGCCAGGCACGTTCGAACTGCTGATCCGAAAGGGCCAGTCTCCTTCCTATCTCCTCGATCGTCGCAATGCCGTGCCAGGTGAATAATTGAATGTCGCCGTCGGCGTCTCTGAAATTCAGCAGGTAGGCAATCCTGTGTGACGGTCCTAACTGGCATATTTCCTGCCAGAGTTGTCGGAGAAACTCTCTCAGCAACGAGATCGAAAGCGCGTCTGCTTCAGGCGACGGAATCCGTTCAAATTCCTTTTCGCCTTCATCTTCGCGGTCTGAATTAGCTTCCGTTTCTTTCTTATCTTCTTTAATACCTAAAAGGTCAGCGGCGATTTGAACAAGATCATCCAGGTCGATTGGACACCCGATTCGATCAAAGATGGCATTAAGAAGCCTTTTCCAGTCCGCGATCTCCATTAGATCGACGGTTTTGATCGGCATTATTTCCGTGGCTATGATTTGAGGGTTTTCACACAATTCCCTGAGCAACTCGTTTGGTGTTGACAGCCTGAGACCGGGTTTCCATGTAGAGAAACCGCACAAAGATTCTTTCTCATCCCGCTCCCACAAGGCGTAATCACTTTGGTGCCGCAGGAAGTAACGAAGCTTGTTCTTTAGTCGCGTCCATTCCGGATATTCCCGACGCTTGTATTCCGCGCATGCGTGATAAGTCACGACCGCCGCATAGCCGCGGAAGTCCTTAATCTGATCCTGATCCGAGCCGTTTCTCGCTCGCTCTAACTGTTCCAGCAGATAGATATGAACGTCGCCGAAAAGTTGAAGCGCGTTCTGATTGTCGTGACTGCCATCGGCGGGACTCAGGGTTACACGCAGTTGTTTTCGAATAATGCCTTCAATGGCTGGCCTGGCTTCTTCAAGTAGTGACTCTGTTTGTAAACGCTGCTCAGCCATTGGCTAAAATAGGTTCTAAAAAACCGTGCTAATCGGATCCGCGCTAATTGGATCCACGAGGATACCGCCAATATAAAGAACTTGGACGGGCTCTCGCAAGTATTTTTGAGTTGCCGAATTATCGGTCTCGTATCCTTTAATCAAAACAATCAACGCAGCTTTGCCAGTTTCCCGCCGATACAAAAAATTTTTCAGCTGTGGGTAATATCCGATTCTCCTTTGCGCCGTTCGTGAATGAAAAGGCTGAATAGAAGTTAGCCACCAAAGGAGATACATCATGTCCGTTCGATCAGGATTCAAAACCAATTCACACCGTTCGCTTCGAGTTGTCGCCGTCGTATTCGTGATGCTGGCAGTATTGCTGCAGGCTTTTGCTGATGGCTCAGCCAGGGGAACGGCAGTAAGAAACGAGCAATCAGTGGAGTTGTTTTCTCAGCCGCAGATTCCTGCCAGGCGAGTAGGAACAACAATTACCATTGCGGAATTGCAGTTTGTGAATTCAAAGATAAGCTCTGCCAGCCAGTTCCTGGACAGATTCTGGCGTCAAACTTTTACGGCCCATGGCTGGTTCTACTCCTCGCCGAGAATTATGGAAGACGGTGAATCTGCGTATTACACACCGTCAACGCATACGATTCATTTCAACCCGGTCTTTTTCGTCGAACAGATGCGCGCGGCAGCAGGACAGACAAAAACTGACGGCGATTTTGCCCCCATCACGATTCTGGCCCACGAATGGGGACATTCGATACAGCGTCAGTTAGGCATAAACGCCGCAAACAACATAGATCAGGAATTGCAAGCTGATTGTTTCGCGGGCGCCTTTGCAAAGGCCGCGCGAGATGCCGGAGTTCTTGATCCTGGCGACATAGACGAGGCTACTTATACGCTGTTCTCGGGACGCGATGCCACCGGCACTTCTCCGTACTATTCGAACGCCCACGGCAACGGTACCCAGCGAGTTGACGCCTATCTGTCGGGTTTGAAGAGCGGCGTGCGGGGATGTGGAATCCGCTAATGGTACTATCCAGCGACTGAACGGCGAACACTCCTTCGCTGTTCAGTCGAGCAACGTTACCAGGAAGATTTTTCATGCAGAAAAGGCGGCACAGATGAACGTGACACTGTGCCGCCTTTGCTTTTGCATTCACCGCCCTCGGCCACGCGGCATATTACCGTGTTAGCTCTGCAACTGCGCCAGGAACGCCTGCAGATCCCAGAACTCTCTGACCGACTCCAGTTTGCCGTCCTGGTTAAAGTTGAAAACACCCATGCCATCGATCAGGATCTTCTTGCCGCTTGCAGTCTTAGTTATCGCTGGCCCTCGCTCGCCGGTCGCGCGATCTCAACAATCGCCGCAGATAAACGGATAATTAGTGTTATCAATGATAGGTTCAATCCCGAAGAAATCGTTCAATACCGATTCCGCCGTGCAGAAAGCGCCCTCGACCCAGGCCTGATCATTAGAATAGGTTTCGCCAACGATAAAGATGTTGGCGTCGGCGCCGTCGATCAATTGCGATGGCTTGCGGATCTTCTGCTGCACGTCGCAAATGTTGTAATGCGCCGCGTAAGCGTGATAACCCGCATTAAACGGCGGCAACGACCAATCCATATACCTGGCCTCCAGCGGTGGCGGCACATCGTTGTAATCCGATTGCGGACCAAAATGAACGGCGGCAAGTTGTTTGCGTAACATCTTTATCATGCGCTCGGGCACTTTGCGCGGGCCTTCCAGTGGCTGGTAGTCTTCAGAGATCGGAACGCGGCGCTCTGTGTTCGGTTCTAATTCAAGTTCCTGCCAGAAGCTGGTGAACTGTTCGTCATCGTAACTGGCCAGGATTCCGTAAACCGGCGTCTGTTTCTGATCCATCGCGTTATTGCCAAAGTAGACAACTTGCCGGATCGGAGTGTCGGTGACGCTGGGTCCGATTGTGTTTCGAACGGAGAGCTGCAACAACAGATCCGACTGTTTCACCGTCAATCGTTCCTGAATGCACTCTTCGATCGTGCTGATGAACGTTGCGGCCGGTGTGAAGGGAGCTTCCACGATTTGCGGATTAGTCGATTTGCTGATGGCTTCGAGGTACTTCTTCGGGAAGCCCTGTGCGGCCAATTGCTTCAGCACATCGTCCGTTATTTCCCAGGCGCTGATCTGCGCGGGATATGGAGTATTAACGGTATCCGTCCACCACGGCGAAGAGAAAAACATGCCGACCTTGTACGAAGGCTGCATGATCGCCGATTCAAGATACAACTGCACCTTTCGATGATTTAGCACGTCCAGACCCTTGTGGTCTTCGTAGCGCGTAGCCTGCCCCACCAGGTCAATCGCGTAACGCGGCATCGCCAGCCAGGCGGCATCAGTCGTGCTCGAACCGGATTTCTTATTCGGATTTTCTCGAGTCGCAATCGAATAGTGAATAACACCATCGATCTGCAGAATCGAGTGCAATCGCGTGTTCGGCGAGTATTTGAAATTGACGCCCTTCTTTTTGGCCAGTTGCACAATCGCCGCAAACAGCGTCGTAAAAATACTGGAATATCCGGTCGTCAGGGTTTTGTATTCATTGCCCGGCACGAACTCATTGTTGGCCTGAATCGCATCCGCTGAATTCCAATTAATAATATTT
>DASRDY010000156.1:0-11895 GCA_035652355.1 Blastocatellia bacterium | reverse complement strand
GCCTGATAATACTTGCGATAGCCATCGCTTCGGACAATCCAATCGAGTTGAACCTCGTATTTGCCAACCTGCAATTTATAAGAATCGCCACCAAAGACCAATCTGTGTTCTGCCGTTAGAGACAAGCTATGCGAAGCAATTATGTCAACATCTCTAGTCAGACGTGGGCTGCCGTACAGGTGCATTGCAAGGCCGCCCGCAATCGCCCAATCGACCTTTTCATTTTTTGCAGTAGCTGCGATTTGTTGTACGGCCTCCACCCCTGTGTCGGTTGAGATTGTAGGGTTAGCCACGTTTTGCAGAACCCGCTGAACGAGTTGTTGGTATTCTTCTTCGCTCATTGATATGATCTGACCTAATTACGGGACTTCGTTTGCTTGCGTTCCGACTTTTTGATCGTCAAAATAGCAACCCATTAAAAAAAGAACTTAATATTATAACTGACCTGAATGAGAATCTCTGAAAAATCGGAAGCCCGGCACGTCCTGATTGCAACAGCCGTGCTGATTCTTGCAACCGCATTTGTAATGCTCTACGGCGGAGCCTCGGCCGGCGACGATACTTTCATCTACATGCGCTACATACAGAATGCGCTTTCAGGACACGGATTTACGTTTAATCCGGACGAGCCCAGTTATGGCTGCACCAGCGCTCTGTGGATCTTTGTGATGAAGCCCATAGCAATAATCGCGGGAAACAGTGTATGGACCTGGAAAATCAGCAGTTCGGTCTTGTTTGGATTGCGAGCATCCGTTCTTTATTTATTCGTTTCGAGATTCCGCATTGGAACAGCCTGGTCGTTACTTTTAACAATAGTTGTCGTTGCCGAGCCCCACTCGCTTCGCTGGGGCAGCTCCGGAATGGAGAATTCCCTTGCGGTTTTGCTATTGACGGTTACAGCTTATCTTTTCTGGCTCTGCGCTGAGGAACCCTCAACAGTCAGGATAATCGCGATGGCCGTAGTTTCCGGACTGCTGCCTTTTGCTCGACCAGAATTCGCCACGATCTCTGTCGCCATCTCTGTTTTCGCGTTTTTCGTTATTAAAAACCTTCGCTTTGCAATCACGCTCTGGGTTATTGAGTTTTTGATAGCGCTTCTTATGACAGGCCTTGTGTGGTTCTGCTTTGGCGCGCTGATTCCTCAAAGCGCTCAGGCAAAGGCCGTTTTTCTTCAACATGACCATCGTTATGACGCGCTGCTTCAATGCGGCAAAATCGTCCTGACCGGCTGTATCTGCCCTTTCGTCATCCTGGTTGTGACGAAGGGGATTTCAAGTGCGGCAAAGTATTGGCGGCTGGCCACGATTATCTGTTTTGCGTTCGCGGTGGGATATCTTGGCTACAGGAATCATCTGGTATCAACGCGGTATGCATCTTACATTTGCGCTCCCATAATACTTGCGGCCGTAATCGTGGTTGCTGAAACCGTGGCTGCGACGGCAAAACAGTCGCTCTATGTCAAAGGGTTGTTAGTCGCACACATTGCGATTTCGATTGCAGTCCTCGTCTATCTGTTTCCGGCTACACGAGCCGCGGATTATAAAGACATTAAGAATGTGGCTGACGCTGTCGCCGCGAAAACGGACCAGAACGCGCGAATCGCCCTTACTGAAGTCGGAGCGTTTGCCGTTTACTCGAACCGTTACATCATCGATCTTGATGGGTTGACCGACCGTGAAACGCTCTCCTGGGCTAAGGAACGCGGAACACCAGTCGGAGTCGCCGGTCTGGAGAACCTTTTGATCGCCCGGCACGCAACTCATTTCATTGATACTCGCGCGGAAAATGTGCAAACCAGGATAAATGGAAGACAATTGAACTTTAATTTGATCCTTGAAGCGCCTGTCAGCCGCGACATACTGGATTCTGGCAAACCGTTTAAAACCAGGTGGAGGGTCTACGAAGTAAAGCCGAAATGATCGCTCTGTAAATCGATGGTTATTTAGCGCAGCCAGGGAACCGAAACGCTCCGATTCTGGAAGTATAGTTGGTGGCGCCTTTCTTTAGATAATCGCCAACGTACCAGATTGTGCAGTCATCGCTCGGGTCTATTGCCGTTTGTGTATAGTCTTCCCAACGCATGGCATTCTGCGCAGCTTCGCCTTGCGCCAATATTGTTTCAGCCAGGGTTAGCTGACCGGGTGGATCCGACGCTAATCTGCCTGCAAAACGCTGACCCGCAAAGTTAGGCGTTCCTCCGAACGAATAACCTATCCCGATATTTCCCTTCTTATCAATCGCCGGACTTGCCATCCATCGGTACAAACCATCTGGCGCATAGGTACCTTGCTGGTCCAGGCTGATGCTTCGATCTTTGTTAATGCGAAATTCGTACCAGCGAACTCCACCGCCACCGACAGAAGTGTTGACAGAATGAACGGCGACAATCGATTCGCGATTGCCAATGCGGCGATAAACCAGTCGAGCCATAATTTTATCGCCTTGAGCGTCCAGTCTTCTGTCTGTTCCTGGCTGGGGCACACAGTTCGTCAATTGTCCGTCGCATAGGTAGTGGTAAGGCGCGACCGCGATCTTTTCGGGCCCCGCTACTTTCGTCTTCGCGGGGTCCTTCCAGTCGACGTGAAACTTCCAGACAAAGATTGCGTTGTCTTCAAAGACCTTTTTAAGCTGAGCTCCGCCCGCGGCCATCATTATGTTTGGGGCGCCAGGCGGCGGCAGATCTTTCCCGTCTATGTCAGCGTTGTTTAGAAAGTTAACACCATCAATGATCACGCATTGTTCCGAAGCTGGCTCGCCCTTTAACATTTTAGCTCGGTCGGCGACGCAGGCTTGTTTCTGAATTACGTCATCGCCTGTACTTGTCGGAATATAGTATCCGTCAGGCCAGATCGCCGGCCGGGGATAATCCGGAAAAAGCGGACGCACGAATTCATAACGATAATAAGAACCGAACGGATCAGAACTGGTGCTGACCGCATAACACATCGAATACGGTCCCGTGTTCTGAGGCGGCTGTTGTCCGCGCTGACCGGTTTGGGGCGTCTGCCCAGGTTCAGGAGGCGGAGGTACGTAGAGCTTAGCCGCCGCGCCTGGCTGGCCAGTCTGACCGGGAACGCTCGATTGCGCAGGGTCTCCGGATTTGCCTGGAGCAGGTTGATCCGGACGAGCGACGCTTCGTCTAAAGATCGGCATTACAATCAGCCATCGGTCGGCAAGCTGGTCGTAGCGAACAACCGCGTCCCCATTATTAAGGTTCTCGCACGGTCCTCCGAACCCTTTAAACAGCGTATTGGTCGGAACCGGTCCATACAGAACCTTCCCCGTCTTCGTGAAGATCGCTATGCGAGTATTAACGATCTGGAAAACATGATTTGGCCCGACTGCCAGACTATTATCAGAAGGATTGCGAAGATTGGCGTTGCCTTGCGGCCCTTCAAAGCCGAACCCGAGGCCATCAAAACTTTCAAGTAACTGTGCGCCAGGACGTGTCCCCTGCGATTTTTGTTCGATTTTTTCAGCTCCCGCTGGAACCGAAATCACAGGGGCTGCGATCGGAGCCGCAGGATTTTGCTGTTCTCTCGCTAATTCAATCTCGCCAGATGAAACTGACTCGATCATCGAGCTAAAAGGTCGGGAAGTATCATGGCCCTGATTTATATGAACGACCACCGACTGGGGATTCGGATTGATGAACGCTCGATCATCGTTAGGCGTAGAACGAGAACCGGATACGGTTACAGCGAAAATGACTGCAATTAATGTAAGGATTAAAACTGTCTTGATTGTAGCTGATCGTGACTTCAAGAAAAACACCATTCGTCTCACTGGTTTGTCACGTTCACTCTATCAATGCAGGACCTTTTCCGGCAAGAACCGTTGTGTGCACCGCAGATTAATAATCCGGTTTCGCGGTATATTCCAGGTACTGTAGCCGAAGCCTCTTATAAAGAAGCCTGGCAAAAGTTTCGGGCAGGACGTTTGGCCTGGGTCGTGCACTGGGATCACCAGTCTCGCTGGCGATAGCACTTTGCCATGCGGTCGAGAAATTTTCGATCGCGGTATTAATTTCATCGTCTGCTGGCTGATCCTGACTCGCCAATTGCCTTAATCTGTCCCAAAGGCGCAACATTATCCGAGTCAAATCAACTGGGTTGTTGTCGTCTGCTTCCGTAACAGCTACCGTAATCCCCGCGGAATCGTAGGTCACTACACGACCCCCTCAACTCCATAATTTCCAGACGGCAGTATTGCCCGTCGAATCAGAGCTTTCTCTATAGACGCGGCTGTGGACGTTCAGGTTACAAATGATTGAAACCGGCCGACCGCAGGTTCCGGCTTAGTGCATTTTTTCCGCTATGTATGTCTCATTGATACTACACTGTATTTTAACAGTACGGCCGGATTTTCGCCAAAAGATAATGAGCTCAATAAGTTACAGAGGCACGAGAGATGCTGTAACTCGATACGATGAAAAAATAAAAAGTCAAAGAGGTAGAGTTTTATGGGGTGGCGAATTCTCCTTGTTGAAGACAATGAGGATACGGTAGCTCTTATCTCCCTAATTCTTGACCAAATAGATGCTACGTATGTTGTTGCTCGGAACATTAAGGATGGCTTGGAACTGGCGGGACGTAAGAAGTTTGATCTGATTTTGCTCGATAATCGTTTGCCAGACGGTGATGGTACTGAGTTGTGTTCCAATATTCGAAAATTTGACACTATAACTCCTATCGTTTTTTGCACAGCGGCTGCCTATCCCGCGGACAAAGAAAAGGGCCTTCAATCTGGCGCCAATGCATATCTCATAAAACCGGATGATATTTTTCATCTGGGTGAAACGATATTGGAACTCATAAAACGGAAATAAGGCGGTCAGGAGACGACAAGCGACAACTGCCCTTGGGCATCTATCACTTCAGTGATATTTTATAGCCGCTCGGATAATCTAACCGAGCGGCATTTCTATATTTCATCCGGAAACAGGAACTTAATATGCGCTACCTTCTGTTTTTGCTTGCCTGCTGTCTTGTTCTTAACTTTGGGAATTTGGCGGCTCAGAATCGGCCGGCCGCTCAGGATAGACCTATGACTGTATATTTGCTGAAACCTGCTCACGTTTGGGATGGCGAATCTGCTCAGTTGCACGACGGATGGGTTGTCCTTGTGCGAGGGGACAAGATCGAAGCAGTGGGGCCGTCAAGCGAAGTAAAGGCTCCCACTGAAGCAAAGGTGATCGATATGCCCGGCACAACATTAATGCCAGGGCTGATCGAAGCTCATTCCCATGTGTTGTTGCACCCATACAGCGAGACGCCCTGGAACGACCAGGTGGCGCACGAGTCAACCGCATTGAGAGTTGCACGCGCCACAAATCATCTGCGAAATACATTAATGGCAGGATTCACCACGATTCGTGACCTGGGCACGGAAGGCGCAGGTTATTCCGATGTCGGATTAAAGCAGGCGGTTCTGCAAGGTATTATTCCCGGACCACGAATGATCGTCGTCACACGAGCAATCGTTGCTACGGGAAGTTACGGTCCGAAAGGCTACTCAACCGAATGGAGAGTGCCGCAAGGCGGTGAGGAAGCCGATGGACCTGATCTAATCAGAGTTGTTCGCGACCAGATCGGGCACGGAGCAGACTGGATCAAAGTGTACGCCGATTATCGATGGGGCGATCACGGACAAGCGGCGCCAACTTTTTCATTCGAAGAATTGAAGACGATTGTGGACACTGCCCGAAGCAGCGGCCGTCCGGTCGCCGCGCATTCGACAACAGCCGAAGGTATGCGTCGAGCGATTCTTGCAGGCGTCGAAACTATCGAACACGGCGATGAGGGTACGCCCGAAGTTTTTCGTCTTATGAAGGAACATAACGTGGCGCTCTGCCCGACTCTTTCAGTGTCGGCGGCGAATTCGCAGCGTAAACGCGATAGCTTCAAGGCGGCTCTGGAAGCAGGCGTGACCATTGCCAGCGGCAGCGATGTTGGAGTTTTTGCCCATGGTGACAATGCGCGCGAAGTCGAAGCTTTGGTGAAATACGGCATGACGCCTGTTGATGCTTTAAAAGCGGCTACCTCGGTCGATGCCAAGGTTCTGCATATGGAGAATCAGGTTGGTCAGGTAAAGACTGGTCTCTTTGCCGACCTTATTGCCGTTGAAGGCGATCCGACTCAGGATATTTCGGTGATTCGCAAGGTTCGCTTTGTCATGAAAGGCGGAACGATTTACAAGCCTTTCTAGGCTGGGTGCAACGACAAGATGAATTCCAATCCAGATTCTCGATCAAGTCTTGAACCCATGACCACAAGAAGAACCTGGCTGTTAGCAGCGCTCTCGTCCTGCGCGGGACTTGCGGCCAGCAGTCGATTTGCGCTAGCCGCTCAATTTGACGTACCTTCGTTTCAAAAACGAATTCGACAAATTGAGGAATTTAGCAACGGTGGTCGACTGGGGGTAGCGCTGCTGGATACCTCAACAGAAAAGATCGTTGGATACAATCTCAACCAGCGATTTCCCATGTGCAGCACTTTTAAAATCCTGCTCGTTGGAGCTGTTCTTAAGCGAGTCGATCAACGCGCTGAAAAGCTGGATCGAATTGTCCATTTCACTCAAAAGGACCTTGTTCCTTACTCTCCTGCTACAGAAAAACGTGTGGGTGATGTCGGTATCTCGATCGAAGAGCTTTGCATTGCGGCCATCACGCTCAGCGACAACACGGCAGCCAATCTGCTACTCGGCTCTATCGGCGGACCACCGGCGGTTACTGCCTTTGCTCGTAAGCTGGGCGACAATGTCAGTCGCCTGGACCGAATGGAGATTGAATTGAACGAAGCTCGTCCTGGCGATCTGCGCGATACGAGCTCCCCTGAATCGATGGTTTCGGACCTGCAAAAGCTGGTGCTCGGGAAAGTACTGTCGGAATCTTCCAGAGCGAAACTCACTCAGTGGTTAATTGATAATAAGACCGGAGACAAAAGGCTGCGGGCAGGTCTGCCTGCCGGATGGAAGGTGGGCGACAAGACAGGAAGCGGGGAGATGGGAACCAGCAATGATCTTGCTATCATTTGGCCGCCTAAACGATCACCAATACTTGTTGCAGCGTATCTCACCCAATCCAAACTGAATGGTGATCAGCGCAACGATACGATAGCCGCCGTGGGTAAGGTCGTCGCGGATATGGTGCGGCATTAGCTTTGACTCTTGTAACAATTCGGAAGTCTGTTTACACTTTTAAATCTCAACTCTCTGGGCATTGGATAGGTACATTGCCCGCTTGATTTCGAATCAGTAACATTGCCAGGCTGGGAGGAACCGATATGCGCAAGTATCTGTCTGTTGCGCTTGCCGTTTGGATCGCTTTATTCGCTATTATTTCAATCGTTAGCGGTCAAGAACCGGTCGACCGTGAAATTAACGCAAAGATCCGAGACGAAGGTTTAAATCATTCGCGCGTTTATGAAACGTTCACGCATTTTACCGAAGTGATTGGTCCACGGCTGACCGGCTCTCCCGCGCATAAAGCAGCAGCCGATTACGCACGCGACAAACTGAAAGAATGGGGAATGACAAACGCCCATTTGGAACCATGGGAATTTGGCAGAGGCTGGGAGCTGGAAAAACTGACAATAGAAATGGTCGAGCCGCGTTATATGCCATTGCTGGGTTACGCCGAGGCCTGGACGTCTTCAACTCCGAATGAGATCGTTGCCACACCGCTTTTCCTGGGCGGAAAATCGCCGGAGGAAGTCGCCAAGGTTAAAGACAAAATCAAAGGCGCGATTGTGATGACCCAGCCGATGATGACATCGTTTATCCGCGAGGACCGCAAACAACCGACGGCATACGATACTCCGGTGCCGATCGGCGCTCCGACTGGAAATCGCGGTGATGCCACAGCGCGAGCGAATGCACAAGCCCTCAATCGCACAATAACCGAAAGTCAGCCTGCGGTAATTTTGAAAACAAGCATCGGCGAACACGGAACGGTGTTTATTCAGGGCGGTCGCAACACCGGTCAATATGCAACACCCAGCATTATTCTTGCCGGCGAACATTACAACATGATTGCGCGGATGCTTGAACTCGGAGTCCCCGTCAAACTCAAAGTCAATCTGCAAACAAAGTTTTTTGAAGACGATAAAAACAGCTACAACGTTATTGCGGAAATTCCCGGAACAGACCCGGCGTTAAAAGATGAAGTGGTTATGATCGGCGGACATCTGGATTCGTGGCATACCGCAACCGGCGCCAGCGATAACGCCGACGGCGCGGCGGCTGTTATGGAAGCGATGCGAATCTTAATGGCCATCGGCGCGCGACCGAAACGCACAATCCGGGTTGGCATCTGGAGCGGTGAGGAAGAAGGACTCTATGGGTCAAAGGCCTACGTGAAAAGTCATCTGGAAGGAGACGCCAACAAAACCGCTCGTGAAAAGATGTCTGTCTATCTAAACATCGATCCCGGAACAGGACCGATCTATGGTTTCTATATGGAAAATAACGAGGCGGCCAAAGCGATTTTCGACGCTTGGCTTGAACCTTTTAAAGACCTTAAGGCGAGAAGAAACATCATCCAGGGAATCGGAAATACTGACCATTTAAGTTTTCTGGCACCCGGTATCGATATCCCGGCGTTCAACGTGATTCAGGATTACACCAATTACGACGTTCGAATGCATCATACTAATGTGGATACTTTCGAACGCGTGAACGAAGCGGATTTGAAGCAGAATGCAATCGTTCTCGCTTCATTTGCATATCAGGCGGCAATGCGCACGGAGAAAATACCGTTCGTCAAGAAGCAACAATAAATCAAAGAGTGAGATCATTGATCAATTCTGGTCATTGATCTTTCATGTCGCGGAACTTCGTTCCCTGATTTATCTCTGGCAGTTGATAAATATATTAAAACTGGTTTCCCCGTAATATTTTCTTGCGGGACGGTCCCATAAAACCGGCTGTCCTGGCTGCCGTCCCGACTATCTCCAAGAGTGAAGTACTGTCCAGGTTGAATAATACAAGGCTGTCCCTCAACGCCGAATGTCGGATAGATCAGATTAGGATTAGCCTCTAAGGCTTCCCTTTTGAACGGGCAGGGACGGGGCTGTGCATCCGATGTTGAAGGCGAGCCAGGTTTTTGGCCATTTTGATCGTATCCTTGGGAAAAATAATAAGTTTTGTATTTCCGATAAGGCACACCGGAATAGAAGTTCTTATAGTCCTCTTCCGATGGGATTGTGGGGCCGCGATCGGAATCCGGAATCAAAGGTTCCTTCTCGTCAGTTGGTAGTTGCACCCAAACCTTTTGCTCGGGCAGAATTTTATCGTTAATCAGCACATTCGAGCCACGGATTTCGATTTTCTCTCCAGGCAAACCTACTACACGTTTTAGATATTCAACGGAAGGGTCTCCGGGATATAAAAAAGTAATGATGTCTCCGCGCTCGACAGGTCCGGAATGTCGTTTAATAATCAGGCGATCTCCCGGAAGAATCGTATTACTCATCGTTCCAGTCGGAACTCGAATTAGGCGAAAAGATAAAAAAGCATAAATGCTCGTAATGACAACACCGATGATTATTACAATAGAAGCAACCAACAGGGACTTTTTTATTTTACTCATGTCTCCGTCACTTATCGGCGATAACCGGTCACCATAAAGATTCTATCTCTGCTGCAATGTTTGTTCTCGCCTGCTCTTCAAACCGTTCTGCCATCTGATCGGTAATATATGTTCGTTTTTTTGTGAGGAAACTTTCAAGGATCTTTTTTCTTCCGGTGCGATAAAGAATGCGCGGTACCCACGAATATTCTTTCCTGATTGCTTTGCTGTATTGCGAATAAAGCTCGGTTGATGATCCAAGTATCGAAAGATCAGCATCGAGAAAGACAGCCATATCGGCATCGATTGCATCTGATTCAGGATCGTGCGTCTTTGTGTGCAGAATCAGCTTTTCTACAATCTGCCGATTCGACAATGGCACCATCAGCTTTTCCATTTCGGTCATTGCAAGTCGAGCGCTTTTCTCTTCGTTGTCGCTGCTGCGGGTATTGTAGACGGCATCGTGAAACCAAACGGCAAGATAGACGCTCTGCGGATTATGAAGTCTTTCTCTAACTGAATCTATTGACCGAATCATTTCGGCGATGTGATGCAGGTTGTGGTAGAAACGATTTTTGCTCGAATACTGTTTAGCCAGCATCAAATAAGTCGCATGCTTACTCTCATCCGAAGACTGGCAATCGCTCAGGAGCCAGCACCAATTTTCGCGCAGGAGAGCAAGATCCGGGCTGGTAACCTGCAGTGCTGGAAAAGTCTCCATCGCTTCTTAACTCACATCTATCTTGTTGTCATCGACGGCTTGAATGATAATGAGATAGAGATAAGAGTCAATGAGCGGATGGGGCGAAACAGTTCTGAACGGCGGGCTGATGGTATTAATCCTCGGCGGAAGCTATTACTTGATGACCCTGTACGCCAGGGCGATGTACAACCGGTGTCCCAAGTGCCACAATCTGAACGCGAAGAGAAGGACGCATTGCCGCGTTTGTTCACGCGAACTGAAAAGCCAGCAGGGCTGATCCTTATGATCGGAATATAAAATAAACCGCTCCCATCAAACAAAAGCCCGCCCACAGGTAATCCCATTTCAACCGTTGATGCATGTAAAAAATCGCAAACGGAGCGAACACCGACAGGGTAATCACTTCCTGGATAATCTTCAGTTGCGGAAGAGACAGTTGCGTATACCCGATTCGATTCGCGGGCACCTGAAGAAGATATTCGAAAAACGCGATAGACCAGCTTACAACTGCTGCGATATACCACTTTTTGTCTTCGAGATTCTTTAAATGCGCATACCACGCAAAGGTCATGAATACGTTCGAGCAGATCAACAATACAACTGTTCTGATTAGTACCGACATTCGATTCTCCGTTGTTGAGGATAGACAGAGGGGATATCTAATTATATATTGAGAGATTGGGCAACCTCTTCTATCGAGGTAAACAGATTCTCGCGTTGCTGCTCGTCATTGGATTGTCGATATGAGTTTAGCAACTCTTTAAGTGAAGCGAGGTCTTTGTACAATCCCGCGTTTTCGATGGGTGGAGTAAGGTAAGAGATCAGTTCCGCATACGATCTTCGCCTGGCGATTGTGCCTTCGGATGGATTGTTAACGCTGTAGATATAGATGTTGGGCAACTCTCCAATCAGTCGGTCCGGCCAACACTGGCCTGAAAGACCGACTTGTTTGCCGGGCATAAATTCCAAAGCTCCGTGCGTTCCGACGTGAACCACAGCGTCCGCGCAAAAGACTTTTTCTATGTATTTATAGAAACCCATAAAGCCGTGATGCGGCGTTCCGCCATGCGCCATCAACATCTTCATCGGGTCGCCTTCATAGCCGAATGTAGGCTGAATTCCAACAAAGACATTTCTGAATTGCGCGCCTTGAATCAATATCTCTCGCCCATTGGAATTGATTTGTCCTGGAGCGCGTCCCCATTCCTGTTCGATCTCTTCTACGAATGGACAGAGGCGAATGTATTCGTCGACCGGCATTCGATAAGCGATGTTCGCCGCCGTGCCGGAATCAGCCGAGTTGCCGTCTAATATTGCCTTCTGCAATTCTTCAACATTAGAAGGCAGACCGACAGAGTAGCCATCATTTTTCAGCCGATTGAGAACGTGCCAGACGCTTGGAAATACATCCAGCTCAGCGGCAGTTCCGACGTTTCCCTTGTTAGGAGGAAAACAGAAGAGCGTCAATGCCAATTTGATCTCGCTCTTTGGAGCGTTTCTTAGTCGCACCCAACGCTTCAAGCGACGGGCTAATCGTATGCATCGTTCTTCGATTGGCACGGGTTGTTCGCCGCTTGAAGGCATGCCGCCGAAGATGAAAGGCTCCGTTGCACCGTCAATTTCT
>DASRDY010000155.1:0-1125 GCA_035652355.1 Blastocatellia bacterium | reverse complement strand
ATTTCTTAGGCCTAACAGCAAATAACAAGGGACAAAACAAACCTATGAAAGCAAAACTAATAAGTTGGCTGGCACACGAAAATTGTTCGAGGTAAAGGCCCGGCTATAAAACGGCCCCAGTCGAATTGCAATCAGTGGAAGAAGTCTCTGGTAAAAGAACTCAATGGCGAAAGCAAACGAAATGAAACGCAATCGCATAAGTGGAGGTCATAAAGTGATCAACCTCAAGTTGCCTCCCGGTATCGAATTCCACCAAGACATCCGTCTGCTGATCTATCGGCCACGCGGGGTGATCGATGAAACAGCGGTTAACAAGATTATCGCTGTTATAGAAGAAATCGAAGCTGCAACGCAGGAGCCTTTCGATCGATTCACGGATGCATCGGGTGCTCATGAAGTCGAGCTCAACTTCAGATATGTTATCCAGATTTCTCTTCATCGCCGCCTTGCCCACACAGGTCGTGTGCCGGTGAAGTCAGCAATTCTGGCGACCGATGTTGCGATCGTTCATTATGCCCGGTTGCTTGTCCTCTTGACTGAGGGTTCTTCGATCAAAGTCCGGGTATTCGCAGACTGCGAAGATGCGGCGCAATGGCTCGGTGTATCAATTGGATTGCTCGCGCCGGGAAAGACACTCGATGGACAAGATTCAGCTACCACCTGACATCGAATTTCACGAAGACCGTCGGCTGCTTGTCTGGAGACCGTGCGGTTGTGTAAACAAGACGGGTGTTAGCAAAATCATAACTATCCTCGGAGAACCGGAGACCAGATTGAAGCAGCCGTTTGGTCGCTTCGCTGATACGGTGCAAGCGGACGCTGTTGACCTCAACTTCGAACTATCATTCGCGTTTCCTGTGTCGGCGTCTCGTCTACGGCAATCGCCTGCCGATAAAATCAGCGATCCTTGCTACCGATCCTACTCTTGTTCATTACGGCAAGGTACACGCATTATTAACTCAAGGTTCGCGATCAAAGCCCCTGTTTTCTGGGATCGCAAAGAAGCCGCGGACTGGCTTGCCGTACCAGTTGAACGACTGGCGTAGTCTATGTTCAATGGCACTTTCATCCGCCCCGGGAGGAGCGAGGTTGTTCCACGTCAAGGGGTTGAACAGTGCGGCAGTT
>DASRDY010000154.1:0-1087 GCA_035652355.1 Blastocatellia bacterium | reverse complement strand
CAAAGGCCACAGTTCGATCCGTACAAGTGAACCCGGGAGTTCTCCGGCAGTTGTGAAAGTCCCGGAGTTGATTCGCTTGAAAGAATTGTTCGGCAATGGTGTAACCGCTCATGTGGAACGCGCACCGAATAAAGTATCGATATCGTGGTCGAGCATTCGCAGTGTGACGACGGAGGAAGTTACGCCGTATCGATACACTTTCATTCGAAAAGACAGCGGAGACGAAATAGAGACATTCCGTCCGAGAAATATTGCTGAAACAATTCGAATCGAGCTCAGTCCATTAGGGCAGCTGGATTTCAAACCGCTGAAGTCGGATATTGATATGAATAAAGTGAAGGAGATCTGGGTGGAACAGGTTCCGAAAGCGAGTGACCGGGCTTCCGGGGATGTTTTCCAACAGCATTTCCATCATTTCATGCACTATATTGATCGTCCGGCAGGCCAGAACTTCGAGGTCGAACCGAGAAGACTGACTGCGGCTGCAGCGAACGCCACCCCCCGATTCGGCCGCTCGTTCTGGGTCGATACGTTTGTGCTCTGTGGTCCTGTGAGTTTGGATTAAGAACGATGTGTGTATGCTGATTGCCCGCCTGAGAAGTGCTTTCCGGAGTACGGGGACTCTTTTATTGATTGTCCTTCCCCTCGTGCTGATCCGGAATGATGCCGGGGATGTTTCCCGCGTCCAGACGGATTTGCTCCTGAAGGAAATCTCGGACGGTCATTTTCTGGCGGGCGGTCGGCTCACATCGATGCCGTATCCCGGTAAACAACCGCGAAATCGGCGGCCACCCGCTTTGCTGAAGACGGTCCTGTCTGATTCGACAGCAATGTCATTGGTGCAGCGCCGCGTTCTGGCTCTCGTTTACGTTGTTGACGGTGATCTGGTCCATGCGCGCAGCCTGCTTTCGGCGTTGTCGGAAGAGATGCCCACTGATGCAGGTATCCACAATGATCTTGGTGTTCTGTACATGGGCCTTGCCTCTTCAGATTTGTTGAACTGGTTTAACGCCATTCGCGAATTCAATCTGGCTGTGAAACTACAGCCCGAATTTCCCGAGGCCAGATTCAATCTGATTCTGACTTA
>DASRDY010000153.1:0-11988 GCA_035652355.1 Blastocatellia bacterium | reverse complement strand
CTATTAACTTTCTGCCTTTCAGGCAGTCATCTGGTCCGCTAAACGATTTTGCTGGTTCTATTGGTTTTTCTGACAAACATTTACGTAGGAAACTATACCTGTGCGAACTGCGCCTTATGCTCAAGATAGTGTTTTTCCATTTTGGCGTTCGCTTCATAGGCTTCAATGATTTTGTCGGCAACGGCAGGCCATTTGTCTCCTGTTACACAGACGTACATCTCTTCATCAGGAAGGCCGGTAAACGTGCGATTCCCTTTACAACCAAACGAGAGCGATGCTCTTCCCGTGCTCATTGTCAACGGCAGAACCGCACAACCTGGCCGGCCAAGCACATTTGTCAAAGCATTACCCGCGCCAGCTTTCAGCGCGGCTTCGTAAAGCAACATAGCCTGAGCCGGATTTGCCGCAACGATTACAACGTCGGGCTTGAACTCTGCTTTGTCCGCAGGCGCGTACGCGATGAAATTCGGAGTCTTGTTCAGCGTGGGGATGCCAGGAACTTCGGACATCGACAGGTAACCGCTCTCGACCATAAATCCGACCGTCTGCTCTAACTGATTGCCACGGTCCGGCGGCAAGTCGATCTTATGCGTATAGCTGCCGACGGCGCAATTGTAATGATCGGACGGAACCGTATAGAACGATTCGCCGTCCATCGC
Organism: Blastocatellia bacterium; assembly: GCA_035652355.1. Classification (GTDB taxonomy): domain Bacteria; phylum Acidobacteriota; class Blastocatellia; order DASRDY01; family DASRDY01; genus DASRDY01. The sequence continues at coordinate 11,329 of DASRDY010000153.1, read as the reverse complement.
TTTCTGCCAGAAGGTGCAACCCGCCGGCACCTGGCCGGCCGACCATTGCTTCAGATTGTTCGGCGCTACGTCAAAAAAGCCGATGGCGATAGGCGACTTGCTCAATCTTAAAATATCCTTAACTCGCGAAGTATTGCTCATTGGTCCTCCTTTTTTAATAAAACAAATAATAAAGGGATGAGATGGTCAGTGACTTCATCAGACCAATCTCATCCCAGTGATTATATTAATGTAGATCGGTTTAGCCAGTTATCTTACCGCTGCTGCCCTTGCCGAAACGCGGGCCTTTGTTGTCGCGGGCAGGATAATGGTCGAGCTGGGCTACTCGCCAGCCGGTTGCATAAACCAGTTGACCGATGCGCGCCATTTTATCGAACTGAATCTTTTCGACGCTGTCGGTGTTGTGGTGATAGTCCTGATGCAGTCCCGTTGTCAGGTAAACAATCGGGATGCCTTTGGCGGCGTAGCTGTAATGGTCACTGCGATAATAGACCTGCTCAGGATCAGTAGGATCGTTCATTTCGTAGTCAAGCTTGAGCGGTTTGGTCAAACTCGCATTCGCATCGACATTGATGTTGTGAAGCTCGGTGCTGATACGGTCAGAGCCTACAATGTAGACCGTGTTCGCTTCTTCGGGTTTGTTGTCGCGATTGCGGCCGACCATATCCATATTGATCTGCGCAGAGATCTTGTCGATCGGAATCGTCGGATAATCGGCGTAATAACGCGAGCCCCACAGACCACGCTCTTCACCAGCATGCCAGACAAAGAGCAGAGAGCGCTTCGGTCGTTGACCTAACGCGAATGCCCTGCAAACCGCAAGCAGAGTGGTTGTTCCGGAACCGTCATCGTCCGCGCCGTTCCAGATGCGATCCTGCTCTGCGCCAGCGGTTACTGCTCCCGGCGCTCCCATAAGTCGCGGTCCGTTCGGACCCTGAACGACTTCGCCCTGTGCGTAACCTACGTGATCGTAGTGAGCGCCAAAAGCGACGTACGTGTCCTTCAGTTTTGCATCGCTGCCTTCAACGATGCCGATAACGTTGCGGGTGTATTGGGTCTGGACGACTTCATAATCTGCATCAACATTGAATGTAAGTTTTACGCCTTTGAGCGCGAACCGCGGCAGCGGTTCCTGTGCTTCGGCTTTAGCTTTCAGATCGGCGTATTTGGTGTCGGCACCACTGAACAGAAAATCAAAAAATTCATCCTGACCGTTCACCGCAGGAGGTGTCGGGCTGTCCAGTCGTTGCACCGTTGTAAAATCCGGTTGCGGTAGTTGATTTCGACCGCCCCCTTGTCCACCACCGTTGGCGCCTTGTCCGCCGCCTTGTCCACCCTGACCTTGACCGCCACCCCCACCAGGACCACCCCGTCTTGCCAGCGTTTGACCAATGCTGGCGAGTGCTCCCATCTGATCTGTGGCGAAACGAGCGCGACCGCCAATCGCACGTCGTGTGGATTGCGGGTCTAATCCTTTTGGACCCTGTCCCAGGTAAACGACGGCCTTGCCTTTTACGTCTTTACCTTCGTAGTCATTAATATTGGCTTGCGGAATGTTCAGACCATATCCCAAGAATTCGACTTGATCTACACTGAATGTGCGCTTGCCGCCTACATTTGTCGGCCAGGTGATGCCTTCACCATTCTTGAAAGTCTTTGATTGACCATTTACTTCAACTGTAACTGACGAGCGATTGGTGCTCTTCACGCCGAGAACTTTCACTCGCTGGAAATACGATCCGTTGTCTCCGCCAGGTTTCACACCCCAATCGCGAAGATGCTCTGCGATATAGGCAGCAGCGAGTCCGAGCCCTTCAGAGAAAGTATTTCTGCCTTCCAATTCATCAGAGGAAAGATATGTCAGCCATTGTTGCATATCCTCTGCCTGGATTGAGGCGATACCGCCTTTGTTGGTTGCTTTGCTGGTTTGCGCCGGAACAGTGGCTAATGCCATGCTGATTGTTAGAAATAGCGCAAGCGTCGCCGATAGGCGCCGTAGATACATAGGTTTCCTCCAGATTTTTCACTTAGCTGAAACGAGAGTTGTCATTGAATAGGTGGAAGTATTGCACGGGTCAACAGGCCAAGCAACATCTGTAATAGTTGCCGGGAATTAATAAGGGGCAGGTCGTTGCCTGCCCCGAGTGATCTTTGCTATTTGTCCTTCCAGTCGGGAAGTCTACCAGGTGTCCACGGCACACCCGCCGCATCCATAGCTTTTTCAAGCTTCGGCAAATCATTCTCAACCATTTGTCGCAGTTTCGGAATTATCTCGCTCAATTCCTGCGAAGCGATCTGGTACTGATCGCGGTTGGTCTGTGTCGGCTTAGCGCTGGATGATCTTGCCTGCGAGGCGGCTACCTGAACACGCTCGCTGATCGAAGTCGGCACGTTTTCGTTGTAGGCCCGCATTACGTTATCACCACGCAAGGCGAGGATGATATCGTCGGTGCGCTTCTCGATTGAGACAGCCTGATCGCGCAGGTCCTTGCCAGCAGTAGGCGTATCCTGGATAGCTCGCTTGGCAACGGAGACCCTGTTTCTCAACTCGGTTACAGCATCGTTTGCGGCAGCAAGAGCCTGCTGCAACTTGCCGACTTTCTGTTGGAAGTCGAGAAGTTCTGCGCGGTCGGCAGGGCTCATCTGGGTCTCTTCCAGAGTCGTGATATTGAACGAGACCGGGCCATCCAGTTTGGTGTAGACGCCGTCGACTCTCTTTGAGAGCGTTGCGGTGTATGTACCCGGCATAACCAGCGGACCGGCAGGGCCCTGGAAGAAAGCGGGAACTTCTTCCTCGCCGCCTCCACCTGCGCCACCGCCACCACCGCGGCCGCCACCACCACCTCGTCCACCGCCGCCTCCGCCGCCGGGACCACCACCTGCTTCAACTGGAGCGGGATATCGCATATCCCAGGTGAATCGGTTGATTCCCTGCGCCATTGGCACTTGAACGGTTCTGATTGCTTTACCGGTGGAATCGGAAATCGTCATCAGCATTTCCGGCGCTTCTTCTTCGGCCTCGGCGCGAAGCTCTTCGGCGCTCGGATATTTGGTGACGCCATTGCGGCGCTCGTTTTCCAGGCGCTGCTGGCGCTTTGTTCTGGGAACGTTTCTGAGCAGATAACTGATCGTCGCTCCGCTCGGAGGATTCGGCGCAACATAATGCGAAGCGCCAAACGATCCGCCACCACCTGCCGCTTGCGGCAACATCAGAGCATCGCGCACCGGGAAGATGGTCGCTTCTTTGTTCATCATCTCCGGTCTGAAGTTGCGTAGCGGTGTGTAATCGTCAAGGATGAACACGCCACGGCCGAATGTAGCAACAACCAGGTCGTTAGCCTGTTTCTGGATCTTGATATCATGCACGGCAATCGTCGGCATTCCGCCTCTCAACTGCGTCCACTTCTGACCCCCATCAAGCGATACAAACAGTCCGTACTCTGTCCCGACAAACAGAAGATTCGGGTTCACCGTATCTTCCGCTATAGCCCAAACCGAGCCGTTCGCAGGCAAATTGCCTTTGATCGAAGTCCAGGTCTTGCCCCGATCTGTGCTCTTGAGCAGGTAAGGAGCGAAATCGCCGTTCTTATGGTTGTTAAATCCGGCGTAGACTGTGTTGGGATCGTGCTGCGATGCCAGTACACGGCTGACGTGCGTCATATCGGGCACATCAGGGAACTTGTCAAGCTTCGTCCACTTTGCACCGCCATTTTCGGTAACCTGAATCAGGCCATCGTCGGTGCCGACGTAGATCAATCCTTCCTTTTTCGGGGATTCCGAAATAGAAATGGCATCTCCAAAAAGAGTCGTCGACTGGTTCTTGGCAACCGCATCCGGTCCCCAAATTTTGCCCATAATCGGCATCGTGTTTCGATCCAGACCTCGTGACAGATCGCTGCTGACTGGTTTCCACGAATCGCCGCGGTCATCGCTTCGGTATAGCCTGTTCGACGCGAAGTAAAGTCGCGTGTGTGAGTGTGGGCTGATGATTAACGGAGAATCCCAATTCCAGCGGAGCGGGTCTTCGCCTTTTTCCGTTTGCGGTTGAATGCTGATGCGCTCGCCGGTCTTTTTGTTGTAGCGAACGAGACCGCCAAACTGTGATTCAGCGTAGATCGTGTCCGGGTCTTCCTGATCTACCTGGGACGTGAACCCGTCGCCGCCTGCGGTAGCAAACCAATCGGAATTCTGAATGCCGCCTGAGCGAGTTCGCGCCGGACCGCCCACAGAGTTGTTGTCCTGTGTGCCGCCATATACGAAATAATAGGGATAGTTGTTGTCAACCGCGACATCGTAAAACTGGGCGACTGGCAAGTTGCCTTTGAAGTTCCAGTTCTCGCCTCTGTCGTAACTGTCATACAAACCGCCGTCGCAACCAACCATGTAGTAGTTGGTGTTGTTCGGATCAATCCATATCACGTGGTTGTCAACGTGCTTTTGTCTGCTCGGCAACGGGCGCAACGTTCGGCCGCCATCGTCCGAAACCGAGATGTTGACGTTCATTATGAAGATGCGATCTGCGTCTTTCGGATCAACGAACACGTGAGCATAATACATATTACCTGCGTCAACGTTGTTCATCCGCTCCCAGGTGGTGCCGTGGTCGGTTGATCGGTACAACCCGCCGCGCTGATTCGCCGCCTCGATTTCGGCATAGATGATATTCGAATCCGATGGCGCCATCGCCAGACCGATACGACCCATATCTTCATTGGGCAGGCCCGATCTGATCTTCGTCCAATTGGCTCCAGCATCAGTCGATCGGTAAAGAGCGCTCTCCGGCCCGCCGTTGACAAACCCATAAACGTGACGTTGACGCTGATATGAAGAGCAGATCAGAAAATCCGGATTGGTCGGATCCATGATGATGTCGTTAACACCGGTGTTTTCGCTGATATTCAGAATCTTGTTCCAGGTCTTTCCGCCATCTGTCGTTTTATAAAGACCACGATCTCCGCCCGAATTCCAAAGCGGACCTTGTGCCGCGACATAAACCGTATCGGTGTTGCGCGGATCGATAACGATTTTGCCAATGTGCTGGGAGTCTTTGAGACCGACGTTGCGCCAGGTTCTGCCGCCGTCTTCCGATTTGTAAACGCCATCGCCGTAAGAGACGCTGCGCTGTGAATTATTCTCGCCTGTTCCCACCCAAACCGTTGACGGATTCTTGGGATCGACTACAACGACGCCAATCGAATACGATCCGTAGTTGTCAAAAACCGGCGTAAAGGTCGTTCCGTTGTTAACAGTCTTCCAAACACCGCCGGACGCGACTCCGACGAAGTACTTGTTGTGGTCGGTAGGATCGACAGCCAGATCGACAACTCTTCCCGATGTCATAGCTGGTCCAATGTTGCGAAGTCGCAGCCCCGCGAACATGGCAGCCATTGGATCCTGCTGTCTGCGACCTTCGCCGCCCGGACCTTGCTGACCGCCGCCTTGTCCCGGAGGTTGCTGACCTTGTTGTCCGGACTGACCCTGCTGTTGCTGTGCAGGCTGATTCTGCTGATCAGTTTGAGTGCCCTGACCGCCTCGTTGACCTCGCCTTCCGGCGGGAGGCTGATCCTGACCTTGATTGATGACTCGGCTGAAAGCCGCTATCGGCAATGCGATAGCGAAAGTCAGCAAAAGAACTATCAGATGACGTAGTAATCGCACGATCTATCCCTTTCCTAAACGTCGTCGTCGAGCAAATGATTTGGGTTTAAATCTACTGAATGCTTGTGACGAGAGAGTTGCAAATCTGACAAAAGAGATTATCACTTGCAGGCGAAAAATTCCATACTCAGCAACGGATGGTACAACAGGCTGCCAGCCTGTTGTACTCTCGTCGCTTGCTATACACGGTTTATCAGGTATTCCTGCCTTTCATCCATTAACCGAAGCTACCCTCCGAAAATTGATTTAGCCTGCCAGTGTCAAAAGATTTATTGAACGAAAGGAATCGAATTGATGAAACGATACATAGCTCTCTCCCTGTTATTGCTCGCACTCTGGCAGGTTGTCGCGGTTGCCCGTGACGATTCAGCCGATGTTGTCGCGGCACGAAAGGCAAGAGATCACGGGGATGCCGACGCTCTGCGGATGGCAATTGCAAAGGCACAAAAAGAAGCTGATCAAGCCAAGAACTTTGATGCGTATCTGAGGCTAGCATTACTTCACGAGTATTTGATAGAAGCTCTGCAAGCGAAACAAGATGACAAGCTGATCAAAATGACTGCGCAGGCTGGCATCCCTATAGCCGAAAAAGCGATCAAGCTGAATCCTAAATCATCGGAAGCGCATCAATTACTGGGCAGCATGCTGGGAGAATTGATCCCGTACGTATTCGGCGGTGGAATGCGATACGGAGCGCGGTCAAGCAGCGAGATTGACGAGGCAATCAAACTAGATCCAAAAAACTCTGACGCCTACGTAACTAAAGCCATCAGCTACTTGTTTACGCCCTCTTTGTTTGGCGGCAGTAAAGACAAGGCATTTGAAACCCTGAAAAAGGCTGTCGATGCCGATCCGACGTCAGACACTCCTCACATTTGGCTGGCGCAGGCGTATCTCGAGTCGGGAAGAAAGGACGATGCCACGCGAGAGATCAAAGAAGCCCTTCGATTAAACCCAGAGCGTGGCTTTGCCAAATACGTTCAGGATCAGATCAACAAAAGCAAATAGCCCTGTTCAAGGAGGCACATTATGAACAAGTCATACAAACGAATGCGCTATATTAAGTGTCTTTTCTTATTGGTTCTTGGAACTCTTTGCATCGTTACTGTCGTAGTAGGAAGACAGGACAACAAATCCAGCAACAAACAACAACCCACGGAAAGATTTGACCTGCTGGTTCGCGAAGATTTCTTTGCGGGAATGTGGGGAGACAAAGCGAGACTGAACCGCGGAATGAAATACTGTGAGGATATGCTGGCAAAAAATCCGAAACACGCTGAGGCATTGGTATGGCACGGCGGCGGGCTTTTGACCCGTGCATCCATGGCTTACAAAGCCGGCGACACTGCTCTTGGAGATAAGCTCTGGCAGCAGGGTTTCGACGAAATGAATAAGGCCCGCGAATACGAGCCGGAGAATATGGGCGTTAAAATCGGCCGAGCGGCTACAATTATTGGTATCTCTCAGTCCGGTTGGGATCCGACGGATAAACAAGCTCGCGAATTGCTGCAAAGCGCCGTTACCGACTATGAAAAAGTATACGAATGGCAGAAACCGATGTTCGATAAACTGGATCTTCACAGCCGCGGCGAGTTGCTGTTTGGACTGGCAAGTGGATGGTCGATCCTGGGCAACCAACAAAAAGCGCGCTTTTACCTGAACCTGGTAATTGAGAAGTGCAGGGATTCCGACTACGAAAAAGAAGCGAAGTCTTTGCTGTCAGAAAATCAACAATCCACGTTCGACCATAACTGTGTCGCTTGTCACGTCGCAAAATCGCCATAGGCGGTGAGATCATTGATATGAGTGATTTCAAAAACAGAAAGACCTTCAGGGTGCGCTTAGTCAGACTGCTGGCGTTGAATTTCTTTCTGGCCATTCCGGTTGCCCTCCTTTTATGGTGGCTTGAAAATCCCGGTGACCAGGCGATGATTGTTCACCATCTGGTCACATCTTTCATTCATTCGAATATATATGGACTGACGTTCGGACTGATTATGCCTTACGCGGCCGAGCGGTTTTCCATTGTTCGGTCACCGTGGAAATGGGCATCGATAATAACTTGCATTGTTGGAATTGCCTTCGCCAGTACTTTCTTTATACAAGGTGTTCTGTTTATTTCTGGTCTGCTTTCGCCAGACAAGTTTTGGATTGAGTTCATATTTAAATCAATTACAGTGGTGGCGATTGCCTCAATTATCGCGGCAATCATCGGAATTTACGAAAAGTACAGAGAGCAAGTGCAGCTAACGAACCTGCAATTGCGTACGCAGGAACTGGAAACAGAGCGAGCTCTGAAACTGGCAACTGAGGCCAGACTGGCATCGCTGGAATCTAGGCTTCATCCCCATTTCCTGTTTAATACTTTGAATTCGATTTTGGCGTTGATTTCAGAAGATCCCGCGCAGGCCGAACAGATGGTCCAGCGCCTGTCTTCGCTGTTGAGGAAATCATTGGATGCTTTCTCGCAGAGCCGAGTGCCGCTTAGCGAAGAGATCAAGCTCGTGACCGATTACCTTGAAATAGAGAAGGTCCGGTTCCGCGAGCGATTATCTTACTCAATCGAAATTCCGCCGGGGCTTGATTCTTTCGAGCTGCCACCACTGACTTTGCAACCGCTTGTCGAAAATTGCATCAAGCATTCGATCTCAATCCGGCCAAACGGAGGCGAGATCAGGATTTCAGCTACTCTGAATAATGATCGACTTATCCTGTCTGTATGGGACGATGGTCCGGAGTTCGCTAAAGAATCCGCGCCTGTTGGACACGGTTTGTACAGCCTGCAGGCGCGGTTGTCGGCTATTGCAGGCGAAGATGCCAGCATGGATGTGCAAACTCCCGGTATTGGAAAGACCGTCAGAGTTTCTTTACCAGTAACTTCATGCAAAATCGCTTGATCGGGATGGTTTCAATGACCCCTAATTTGCGTGTTTATCTTGTCGATGACGAGTTGCTTGCCGTGAAGCGCTTGTCGCGGCTTTTGACAAACCTTGAAGGGGTCGAAATCGTCGGAAGTACCACCAATCCTGCCGAAGCTATAGATTTCCTGACTTCAGAGCAGATCGACGTTCTATTTCTTGATATTCAGATGCCTGGGTTGAACGGTTTCCAGCTGTTGGAGAAGCTTTCCGAACAACCCATGGTGATCTTTACAACCGCGTATGACAATTACGCTCTGCGAGCGTTTGAAGTTAATTCCATCGATTATCTTTTAAAGCCCATCGAACCTGAACAACTGAAACGGTCCCTGAAGAAGCTCGAGACGCTACGAGCAAGCGGAGCAAAACTCGAAGCCAACAAGCAGATTCAGTCTGTGCTGAAAAAACTGGCAGAAACCATCACGCCCGCAAAAGAATCGTTAGATCGCATCTCCTCTCGCGTCGGAGACAAGATTCTGTTCATCGAGTTATCCAGAATCACTCATTTCTTTGCCGAGAACAAATTGACTTATGCCTCGACAGAATCAAAGAATCACGCAGTAGACCACACCATTTCGGAACTCGAACAAAAGCTGGAGTCGAAACAATTCATCCGTATTCACAGGTCGACGATTGTGAATCTGGCGCTGGTGGACGAGCTCCACGCCTGGTTCGGCGGTCGCATGCTGGTGCGCATGAAAGACAAGAAAAGAACGGACCTTGTTGTCGCCCGCGATCGTGTTCGCATTCTGAAGGAAAAATTGGGTATTAAGAATTAGAGACTAGAACTCAACCGGTTCGTGCACATGCTCGTGCGGTTTACCCGAGGGAACCAGCATTCCCGTAATGAATGCCAGCACAGAAACCATCAGACCGATGAGAAATACTCCATTTAATGAGTGACTGAGTGCGCCGCGAATTTGTTCCAGCAGGTCAGCGGCGATAGAAGATCGTGCGATCGGATCGACAACTGAGTTTATATCCTGAGAAAGAGCCAGCAGTTTCGATGATCCGTTTCCTTTCGCCTGCGCCATCCAGGCCAGATCTTCGGCCATCTTCATATTCAGAATAGCGCCCATAATTGCGACACCAAGAGCGCCGGCAATCGTTCGGAAGAACATCGTGGAAGACGTCGCAATCCCCAATTGATTTCGTGGAACAGAATTCTGAACCGCCAGAAGCATTGTAGTCAGACAAAGTCCCAAACCAGCTCCAATCAAACCGGTGTTGAATAGTACGAACCCCTGGTGAGTCTCTACCCCGACCTTCAACATCAATAGGGACCCGATCGACAGCATCAGACCACCCGCAATAACCATCGGGCGATAGCCGACTTTCAGGCTCAGGCGGCTGGTGATTATCGAGCAAGTCACCCAACTCAAAAGTAATGGCGTCAACACGCTGCCGGCTTGCGTCGCCGTCGTTCCAATCACCCCCTGCATGAACAGCGGCGTGTAGGTGATCGCTCCATAGAACACGACACCTGCCATCACATTCATGACCGAAGCCGAGCTGAATATGCGATTCTGAAAAAGCGATAGCGGCAACAGTGGCTCTGACGCCTTTGTTTGTATGTAAATAAAAATTGCGAACAGCGCGATGCAAAGGATCGTCATAGTGGCAACAGGCGCTGAAATCCATCCCGTGCTCTTGCCGCCTTCCAGCAGCAGGAATAGCAAGAGAGTCACACAGCCTGTCAGCGTGATGGCGCCTGCGTAATCGATTGGTGCGCGTTTACCGTGATGCGGAGGTTCAATCAATGCTGAACCGATAATCGCCAGAGCGACGATTCCAATCGGCAGGTTGATAAAAAAGACCCATCGCCATGAAAGATGATCGGTGATAAATCCGCCTGTGACCGGCCCAAGAATGCTTGCCAACCCCCAGACCCCGCTGAAAAAGCCCTGCATTTTTGCACGCTCTTCCAGCGTGAAGATATCGCCGATGATCGTGAGCCCTATTGGAACAACCGCGCCTGCTCCAAGCCCTTGAATAGCTCGGTAAATGATCAGCGCGGTCATCGAATGGGCCACGCCAGATAGCACCGATCCAATCAGGAATACAACAATGCCCGCTAAATAAAACCGACGTCGTCCGTAAATGTCAGACAGCTTTCCCCAGATCGGGACGGTTACCGTCGATGTCAACAAGTATGCGGAAAACACCCAGCTGTAAATCTGCAACCCACCAAGATGAGAGATGACAGTCGGCATCGCAGTCGTTACAACCGTCGTTTCGAGCGCCGCCAGCATCGATGCCGTCATCAGCCCTGCCGTTACGGCATTGCGGCGAGATCGTGATAGTTGGAATCCGGGAATTGTTGCTGCGATTGATTGGGCCACTATTACCCCAGCGGTTTGAATGACCTGGCCATTTTATCGGTGTCAGGTCGAACATTTCTCATGACGGTGGGAACGCCACTGAACATCAATATCCACACATTGCCCTTTTTGTCGTCAAGGTAGTAATAACGACCTTCTCGCGGATTATTGTAGCGCTTGAAATCAAACTCGATCAGCTTGCCAGTTAAAGGTCCGCCGCCAAACGCTTCTTCGCGTTTCACTTTTACGAACCCGGGCTGGTAGCGTAGCGAGGCAGCCTCGTCGCTTTTGATGAAATCATCAAACGAGCTGTTACCAAGCGCAGCCTTGCGAACTTTCAATTCGCCTTGATCACTGTGTCCCTGAAAAACGATGACCAGTCGGCGTTGTCCGTTTGGATCCATGTTGCTGACATCCTGCCAGTCGGGCGCA
>DASRDY010000152.1:0-9603 GCA_035652355.1 Blastocatellia bacterium | reverse complement strand
TTGGTGACCTGGTTGCCATCGATCTCAATTCCGCCGCCGGAAGTGTGAGAGGTATTGCTTGAGATCGAGCCGTTCGTAAACGTCAAAGTGCCGCCGAACAAATGCTCGGTGAAAATTCCGCCGCCGGATTCGGATGTACTTTGATTGCCGGTCACGGTTACGTTAGACAAATTCACATCGTGGTTGTCGCCGAACAGTGAAATTCCTCCGCCTTCCTGGACGGCGGTGTTATTGGTGACCGTCACGTTAGTGAATGTTACCGTGCCCCCGCTTGGGCCGCCGGGACTGCCCGTATTGAAGCTGTCAACGTTTATACCGCCGCCGTGACTGGTCGAGCCAGGACCGGAACAGCCAGTGGTTTTATTATTGGTAATAATCGAGTTGGTTATCGAAATGTCATTTCCCGAACCGACCAGGAAGAAATCGATTCCACCGCCGGTTTCCTGGAATGTTACTGCGCACGTATCGTGATAATCGTTAAAGCCGTTTTGGACTGTGACGCCGCTGAAACTTACCGTAAGACCGTTATAAATGCCGTCCTGATCAATACCGAATACCTTACAGTCGCCGCATCCGGTGGTGTAGTTCGTGCTGATGATCGTGTTGGCCGATCCGTTACCAACGATCGTCAGGCTGTCATTGATATCAAGATCGCCCACATTAGAGTCATTGTCGCTGCCGGTTATTGACAGGGTAAAAGTGCCGTTTACATCGAACACGATCGTGTCGGCACCCGGATTCGCATTGGAGGCGATTACCGCGGCTCGCAATGTCGTGCAATTAGAGACTCCGCCTGAAGGCACGGTACAGGAACTGGTGGAGTCGGGATTCACACCGGTGACGTGATACGTAACTCCGGCGTCCGGGAAAATAACCGACGGAGCAAAGCTTCCCTGGTTCAGGACGACTAACCCGGGCCGTCCATCGACGCTGACGCGCATTGGCAGCGCCGCGACTGGTTCGCTGGACGAATCCAGAGTTACCGTGTTTCGACCGGCCGCTGTTGCGCGACCGACTGCGCGATTGGTAACGGCCCTGGACGTATCTTTGACCATTACCTGAATCTGACTTCCCCCTGGAGCCTTGACCAACAGATCATCGGAGGGAAGAGATGACATTCGCGTGCTGAGCATTATCGGCGCTGAATCGCTGCCACCTGCCGAATCCACCGGAATGTCTTCAACCACTGCCCACCTCTGCGTAGCGCTTGCTTTTAAGGTAGAGCTGGTAACACGATTTCCCGAGTAGGTTTTGTTCGCCATCGCCATCGAATCGGCTTGTTTCTGTAGCCGTTTCGTCTGAATCTCGTACGCGGTGAACGGTCGCGTATCCAGGCTGCCGCGCGCCAGGATATGAACCTGGTTGTCCGGCGACATTGCCGCGATTTCTGTTTTTCCATCGCGATTCCAGACGAAATTGCCAAGGGATATCGCTTTTGCCGAAAACGACAGCGGAAGCTTTTCGGCTTTGGCGGTTCCGATGTTATCGATGCCCGACCGAAGCTGTTGTCCGTGCAGGATTGTCACATTGCCGCCTGCCAGAACGGCCAGATCGTCATACTGATCGTCGTCCAGTTGTCCTAAAGCCAGTGATTGAACTTCGCCTGAAACTGAGCGGAAGCCGGGTGCGGAATCAAGAATGTTCTCGTGTTTATCGAAAGAAAGTACCGCCGGGCCATTGTCAGTTTTAACGCCGAGAATCAAATCCATCGAGCCGTCGCGTGGTCCGAATTCACCGGCAATGGCTGCCGTTATCGAACCTGGAAGATCCTTGCGCGTCGGCGCTGAAAAGCCGCCGTGTCCATCTCCGGAAAGCAGGTAGATCGCATTGCTGCCGCGAGCAGCAACCACAATATCGACCAGTCCATCGTGGTTGAAATCACCGGTCAAAATGAAATCCGGAGCTTCCGGCAAATCGATCACCGTCGACTGCTGGAAGAACGGGTCGGGATAACGTCTTTCTCTGATACCGGCAAGAATTGTGGGGTCTTGTGGCGCAAAAGCTTCAGGGTTGCCCTGATGAAGCGTCAATATGCCACCGCCCGAAGTTGCGTAGCCGCTGACCAGATCGGGGAATCCATCGCGGTTGAAATCTGCTGAGCCGAGAGACAGAGGTCTGGCCCCGGCAGATTGGCCGTTGCCCGCGAGTTGCGAACGATTATTTGCGAACTGAAGATAATCAGCCTGACTCTTTCCGGAACCGTCGACATACGTCGAATTCACTTCGCGACCGTCCTGAAGCTTCAGCAAACGGTTGTCTCTGGAGCCATGCAAAACTTTGATGGAACTGACCGGATTAGCGCGTTCGGCCGCCGCGGGCGCCGAATCAGATGCGTTGGTCGCCATAACGGGAAACTCGCGTTTTACCACAGCGAACACCGCTGCGATAAACAACGCCAACAATACGAACCGTCCGAGCCTGGATCGGTTAACTGATTTCTTCATGTTCATAAACTTTCCTCCAGGAGAGATAGCGCAAACATCCTCTTTCCACATTCCTCTGCTGTAAAACCCCAGGATTGCGGTTGGGATTCCCTCACGCTGTCTTGCTGTTCACCAAACCTAATGTCCAAAGAGAGCTAAGACGACGAATACAATTTCGAACCTGCTTCTTTATATAAGACACCTAAGTACGGGATTCCGACGAATGTTCCGAGTCGAGACCCCGCAGGCAACACGATACAAGGCTTAAACGGTGGGCCGTTACGCATAAAAGCCATGATCGGGCTTTGAAAGATTTTACCGAGATTCTCTTAGAACCGTTCCCGATTTCTATTGAGATACCGGTATGCTTCTAACAGACTATTTATTCAAAGTCAAAGCAGATTTTGAGTTTAAGAAGATTTAGTACAATTGTTACATTTCGAGATCGGCAAGCTCCTGCATCTAATAAGGATAGTGTTCTATCAACGGTGTTTAACTACCACCGTGCAGGAGCGGTTATTGATTGAGGAGACCGCAATATCGACATCGAGAAAATGTTTGATGATATCGATGTTGGTCATGGAGTGGCGCGATAAAGGCAGAGTAGTAAACGCGCCAGCGCCAGCCAGGGCCATCGGCAATAACAGCTGGTCCGCCAGATATTCACCCACGGCGACTTCGGCGGCCAAGTAGCGTCGCGCGGACTGAACGGCTTTTTCGGCCACAGCTTCGGCGGGAACCCCGCGTTCGCCAAATCCGGTAAAGACGTCAGTCACGTTTTCAGAAAGGATTTCTGCCAGCACGATGTTTCCGGGTCCGCGCGAATTGTCGAGCGTTTCCACGCTCAGCCATTCCTTATTCCATGATAGTTTACGTCCGAGAACGGCAATCTCACGCTCGCCGATTTTTTTCGGCAGACTAGCGACGATTGCTCGACCATATCGAGCCACAATTTCGCCTCTTTGAGTAAGATCAATTGGCTCGAGTTTCGTCGCCGGAGCGATCTTGAAATGAATCTCGCCGCCGCCCGCCGGATAAAAGCCCGGTCGAACAAGCATCGATTCGACGCTGGCGCCCATTCGTTTCAGGATTGGCAGAAAAGCGCTCCTCAAAAAATCGAATGGAGGAGAGAACGGGTTGTGTGTGCCGCCTTCCAGGATCAGCGAGCTGTTGCCGTCAGCGATCATTAGCGCCGGCAGCACCGTTTGTAGGACAAGAGTAGTGCTGCCGGCCGTGCCAATAGCAAAGGCATAATCGCCAGGTTTGATGGCAGCCGGAACAAACGTAAGGTGCGTTGATCCGAGGGCATCACCGCTCGTGTCAGCCTGACCTATCTCCTTTGCTGCTTGAACACATGTAAGATGTTGACGCAGGAGACCGGGGTTCTTGCGTCCGGCGCGGATTTTTTCTATACGGAATGGCTTGCCGGTCACAAGAGAGAGGGCAAGGGAAGTGCGAAGTATCTGTCCGCCGCCTTCTCCGTATGAACCGTCGATTGTAATCATGATTTTTTGTAGCGCATTCGTCCCGATTGCGCATCTCGTTAAAGAACCAACTTTATTTGTTCGGCTATTGAATCCAGTTCTGATTTTTCATGTTTTGTAAAATATCCGGGACTGAATTTAAGGCCAAACCCATCACCTTTGAATCTGGGAAAAACATGTAAATGAATGTGAAAAACTTCTTGTCCGGCTGCTTCACCATCAGCGAGGAAAAAATTGATTCCTTCGCACTTGATACCGCTTTGCCGCAGAGCCTTTGCGATGCGTTGTCCGATTCTAAAGAGATGAGCGCCTGTTTCTTCGTCGAGACCAGCCAGATTTTCCGAATGCTTGTTCGGAATCACCAGAACGTGCCCGGGATTGACCGGCTGAATGTCCAAAAAAACAGAGCACAAATTATCGCGATAAACGGTGCTCGATGGCAAGGTACCTAAGAGAATTTTGCAGAATATGCAGTCGTCCATATTTATTGTCGCCTATTTCATTGAAAGGCGATAGTACCTACGACCTCCTGTACTCAACGAGAGCATCAAGCAACGCCATTGCAATCACTCCGGGCTGATCTGTAGCCATGCCAATACGAAATATTTTATCGAATGCTAGACGCCGAACAGTTTGGTCTGTAATGTCGTTGACCTGACGGTACAATATGTTGAGTTGTTCTGTTTGATTTTTTTCTTTAGCTAACTCTGGAATAAATGGTGTCGCTTGTCTAATAACTGATTTAAATCCTATCCACTTCGCCCTCGAGAATCGGACATTGAAAAGAATTTCAACCTCTTCATGAGCCGCGCTGAGTCTAATACCTCCTCGCGGATCAAGCGATGTTCTCAAGAATTCTCGGTTTCCGCTATGAACGTGAATGATAAACTTATGGCGTGCGAGCGAAATTCGCTCCAACTCTCTCAGATCAATCTTTGCATCGGAGTTTCTGAAAATGTCTCTAATCAAGGCGGTCCACACATAAAGGCTCTTGACGTCTAACGACAAATGTTTTTGAGCTTCCGTGATCTGTGCAAGGAGTTCTTGTTGCTTCGCGCTTGGCCATACTTCTTGAGGAACCTCAGCGAACGCCTCTTTTTGCATAGCTGCTGAAACTGTCAGGGCTTTCAGTATTCGTCTTAGGATTAAAACCACATCAGTGTAATTATCTATTATCAACAATCTGTAAAAGCGCTTTTTGCTAGAACGCGGCCTTTCGCTAGTAGTTCTGACTGTATTTCGCAATTTTACGATTTCCCTTTCAAGTCTTGGGAGAATTTGTGACAGACGTTTAGATTTCTTCAGGCTCAAACTCATAAATTATCACGGGGCGTAATTTTTCACACATACTTTTAAGTTTGCTCAGGTCGACCAGCCGGCGCTACTGCATCTGGTTGATCAATCCGGCTGCTTTCAATTCCGCCTTGCTGCATTGCTTTTTCCGAACAAGTCCCATCCAACGCCCACGTTCTTCATACGCGCCGCCGGACGGTATTATGGGTTTACCGTCACCCGTTCTGCTTTCGCATTCGGCATATTCGGCTATGTACCAGATGCCATTTTCTTTCTTGTACCAACGGGTTTCATCAATTCGGATGCTGGCTGTATCTCTGCTTTCCTCTCGCTGTTTCTTTCGCAGTTCTTTCCAATAATTGCCTTCTTTCCATCGCAGCAGGCCCGTTCGCGGATGAACGTAAAACCCGTAAACAAGTGCCGGTTCTCGAAATCTGCGGGAGTGGTTATATACTTTGCCATCCTTACCTATGAAACAATCTTGTCTCACCTCGTGTTTTATATGTTGAAAAACATGTCTGCCTGTAACTGATCGATCATCGAGGTGCATCTTCAATTCGCTAAAAATTTTATCCCAAGGCCGGCCGACATTGCGTCTAAGATAACGGCGCAATGGTCCAAGCAAATCAGAAAAGTCTTTTCCACCGGTTTTGCTCTGACTGCCCCAGGAGATTGGCAAGCGCTTTGGCTGATCTTCGTATTCGTTATCCGCATCACGAAGAGCGATCCGGCCTCCGGCCTTGCGGCTGGTCATCCAATGACCCCAGCGCGGCCGCTCGGTAATCACTTTTGACATATCAGATCGCATAACGCAACTCCCTTAATTTCGGGCGGCTCTGCCGCTCTGATGTGGAGTGAGCCTGTGGCTCACTCTTAGCGATTTTTAATATCCTTGCGGCTGCGCCGCTGATTGGCGGCACAGCCGCCATAAAATGGAGACACGACTCCCGAAAGGCAGAGCCTTTCGGCACATCAAAGCGGCAAAGCCGCAATAATCAGCGGCGACAAGTCGCCGCATACCAAAGCGGTAACAAGTTACCGCACTCCAAATTATCCCTTCACTACAACCACTTGATGCAGTGTATGCACTACCTCAACCAAATCTCGCTGAGCGTTCATCACATCATCAATTGGCTTGTATGCCGCAGGTGTCTCGTCAATTACATCCGAGTCCTTTCGGCATTCGATTCCTTCCGTGGCCTTCACATGGTCGGCAACAGAGAAGCGTCGCTTTGCTTCGCCTCGCGACATCGCTCGACCTGCACCGTGGCTGCAACTGGTAAAGCTTTCAGGATTACCTAATCCCCGCACGATGAACGACCGAGCTCCCATGCTGCCCGGAATGATCCCCATATCACCCGCGCGTGCTCGCACTGCGCCTTTGCGCGTTACAAAGACGTTTTCACCGTAATGGTTTTCGCGCGCCACGTAATTGTGATGACAGTTGACGACTTCCAGATCTGCTTCGAATGGTCGAATTCCTGGTACGGATTCAACGGCCTCGATCACATTGCGCATCATCAATTGTCGGTTTAGCATTGCGTAATTCTGCGCCCACTCTACCGCCTCGACGTAATCCTTGAAATGATCCGTTCCTTCTGGCAAGTAAGCCAGATTTTCGTCAGGCAGATTGATCATCCACTTGCGCATATCCTTCCGAGCGAGCTCGATGAAGTAAGAACCGATTCGGTTACCTACTCCGCGTGAACCGCTGTGAAGCATGAACCAGACATTGTTTTTCTCATCCAGACAAACCTCGATGAAATGATTTCCGGTTCCAAGCGTTCCCAGATGATTGATATCGTTACCGCGTCGAAGACGAGGATGCTTCTCAAGAATTGCATCAAAGGTTTCCTTGAGATCTTCCCAGGTGTTTTCGACTCGGCCAGGAATCTTATGCCAGGCGCCGCGGTCATTGCGTCCACCGTTATCGGTGCGTCCGTGGGGAACTGCCTTTTCGATAGCGGTGCGGACGTTCTTCAAATTGTCAGGGAGGTGATCGGCCTTCAAAGTGGTCTTAACGGCCATCATTCCGCAACCGATATCGACTCCGACAGCAGCAGGGATGATTGCCTGCTTTGTTGGGATGACGCTTCCAATAGTTGCGCCGATTCCCATGTGAACGTCTGGCATCACCGCGATCCATTTGAAGATGAATGGCAGACTTGCGGCATTGCGAAGCTGCTTTTCGGCTTCTTTTTCAAGCGCAACCCCTTGAGTCCAGGCCTTGATTGGTACGCCCTTTTCTGGCTCGATTACATTGTAAGTTCGTTCAGTCATGTTAAATCTCTAAAACCCCTGTAGGGGCAGGGCTCGTCCCTGCCCGGATTGCCGAAAGGCAATTAAACGCTCATTGACCAGACACTTCATCGTGCTTCGCACGATCCGGGCAGGGACGAGCCCTGCCCCTACAATCGCGACGACGCAGTCCGTTAAAACCGACAACATCTTTATTGAGAAACTATATCAAACGGCGACGACCAGAATTTGAGAAACGGTTTGACTGAGCTACTGCGCTCGCACGCAATCCGGGATTTGCACCCGAAGACCTTCGGGTCACCTATGTCCCCGACGCTCTACTGTAGTTCCTCAGACATTCGTCGCTATTATTTCAAACATCAATCAGTGAAAGTCTCGATATTTAATTTTCGTGATAATCCTTTCACTTTTCCTGGTCTTTAATTCGACTTTTGGCCGAGCAACAATTCCTTCCGCTATGAAGTTTCCCCAAACAGAATTGAATCCCTGCTTAACCATCTTAACCGCATCGCTCAGCGTACCTTCACCAACGATGGGAACAACTCTGATTCCGAGCTTGTTCGCGACATCAACAATATCCTCGCGCTGCAACCACCATTCTCCGATCTTGACGTCGAACAAAACGAAATCGACTCCGTCAGGAATGTAATTGACTCCGGCGCTTTGAATCTTCTTTCCGTAACCTTCTCCGTAAAGGCAACCATCTGTTTCAGGGAAGACCTCGACAAGTCGCGACTCCGTGAAAAGTTCCTGTAATCTGTAAAGCAACGACACAGGAATCGACGCCTGATCGGTCTTTCCTCCGAACTTGAGCGAACGATCCGCAGATTGCCACATTACTCGAGTGTTAGTGCCGTCAACTTTTTCCGTGAATACCCATACGTTGTCTTTCAGGTATTCAAATTCAGGAAGTGTGTAGCATCCTTCGACGATTCGATTCTTTTCATCTCTTTTAAAGATCGTCTGTATTTTGGTGTATTCCTTCATAGTCATTCTCTTTGGAATGCATATTATTCAGCGACGACAAGGTGTTTGAGAAACAACTTCCCGATGCTCTACTACTGAGCTACTGCGCTCGCGCGCAATCCGGGATTCGCACCCGGAGACCTTCGGGTAACCTATGTAGTTCCTCAGGCATTCGTCGCAAATTACATTACGACCTTCGTGGTTTCGTACAGTTATCGTATTCCCACAACTTACGTCGTGCTTCTGACGCCCGTTTTGGATCCTCTATATGGGTCAACAAGACCAGGGCTCGCTGCCGCAATTCGAAGCTCTTTGCATTACTCAGATGTCTCACCTGCAATCGAAAGGAATCATCAGAGATCGTTCGGATGAATTTGCCCATATGTGAGAACTCGCTGCTAACGGGAAAATAGAGGTTTTGAATAGCAACCCTTCTCAACCGGTATCGCTGAGCTTGTGTTAGTTTTGCGGTTTTCAAACTGTCCCAAGCTAATGCTTTGTTGCTGCTCGACCATTTCCCAAATTCGTTGAGCTCGAGATATCGTATTAATTCTTCCGCCTCTCGCGACTTAAGATTGCGTTTATTGAATCGCGCTCCCGCTTTGCTTCACGGTTTCCTCCCTTAGTTGCATAATCCGAACCCCAAAAGAGCCATCGGACTGCCGCTTACTGCCTGGACAGACTTACGGTCAGGCAAACGGTCCTGTGCTCTTTCAGGGCAAAGTAGCGTAAGCTGCCAGCTTGCGCTGGTCGGTTACCCGCGAGTTGCAATGCAACCCGAATTTCCTATAGATGCGCAAGCTGGCAGCTTACGCTACGTAATGGCGACAAAATCGGCGAGAGACACCCGGTTTCCCGAGTTTAGGTTACGAGCCTAATTAACAATGTACTCCCATCCAGCATTCGCCATCCCATGTAGCACAGACATCTTGTCTGTGTTCGTTACCCCTTCGGACCTAATACCAACAACCGCCCAATTTCGTTACGTACGCAGGCAAGATGCCTGCGCTACATGAGACGGAGCCGACAAGGTGTTGCCGAGACGGGACATTTTATCAAGATGTAGTCCCGACGAGCATTCGGCTCCGTCAATGATCACAGCGAGACCGATTCGATCACGCTTACCCAATGCTCGGCCGCCAATCGGCCGGCCGCGAACTCTGCCACCACGTCAAAGA
>DASRDY010000151.1:0-67034 GCA_035652355.1 Blastocatellia bacterium | reverse complement strand
AATCACCGGTAAGGCTATAAGCAGCAAGACGGCAAAAATGATTGTGGCGTACTTCTTCATTAGATCAAATTCCTCCTGGGATCTATCTCCGCAACTCTGCTCTTTGATTTATCTAAAAGTGCATTTGCCTGATATAAATTGTGATGCGACTTTGACAACAGCGGTTTGCCGAATTTTCAGCAATTTCCGGTAAACGCCGGGTCGCCCAATTTATAGCTTCGATGCTCTTCAAACTGCACTGCCTACTGCGAAATCGCCGCAGCTGAAATACGCTACGACCAAAACTGTATTCAGGCTGCATGGCTATCGCGGTAGGAGATAAGGCAAACAAATTTCGCACCAAATTTTCCTTTTGTCAAGCAAGCGAAATTCGCTATATTGCAAGGTCGATTAAAGCAAGGTTCGCACACACTGGCAACCGATTTTTTAAACAAAAGGTGGATTACTCCATTTGACTTTTGGTCTAAATAACGACAACGAGATTGTTTTTGTCCTTGATTTCGGTGGGCAGTACACGCAACTGATAGCAAGACGGGTGAGAGAGCTCGGCGTCTATTGCGAGATTGTGCCTTTCAATACGCCTGTCTCGAAACTCGCCGAGCGGAAGCCGAAAGGAATCATTCTGTCCGGTGGGCCCAGTTCGGTGTACGAAACGGGCGCTCCTCACTGCGACCGAGCCGTCCTGGAGATGGGCGTGCCTGTTCTGGGCATCTGCTATGGGATGCAGTTGCTGGCGTATTTCCTGGGCGGAGAAGTCGTGTCGTCCGATCAACGCGAATTCGGGCGCGTCATGATGCACCAGATCAACAAAGGCGATCTCTTATCCAATGTTCCTATCGATGCAACCGTTTGGATGAGTCATGGTGATAAGGTTACGGCTTTACCTGGATTCGACGTTCTGGCGAAAACTGAAAATGCTCTGGCTGCCGCACAGGATACGAAACGCCGATTTTACGCAGTACAGTTCCACGCAGAAGTCGCGCATACGCCCCAGGGGATGGAAGTCTACCGTAACTTCCTGACGAAGATTTGCGGATGCCGCTGCGACTGGACAATGGCCTCGTTCATCGAAACGACAGTCGAGCAGATTCGAAAGCAGGCTGGCGACGCGAAGGTAGTCTGTGGGCTTTCAGGAGGAGTCGACTCGACGGTCGCCGCGGTGCTGGTCGATAAAGCAATTGGCGACCGCCTAACCTGTATATTTGTCGACAATGGACTTTTGAGGAAGAATGAGTTTGACGAAGTGCTGACTCGGTTCCGCGAAGAGTTGCATTTAAATGTTATTGGCGTTGCCGCCGGCGAACGTTTCCTGAGCAAATTGGCCGGAGTCAGCGATCCTGAACGAAAACGAAAGATTATCGGCAACGAATTTATCGAAGTTTTCCAAGACGAGGCCAATAAGCTGGGATCAGTAGAATTCCTGGTTCAGGGAACTCTTTATCCAGACGTTATTGAATCGGTTTCTGTCAAAGGACCATCGCAGGTGATCAAGAGCCATCACAACGTCGGCGGCTTACCTGAAAAGATGCACCTGAAACTAATTGAGCCTTTGCGAGAGCTCTTCAAAGACGAAGTCAGACGTGTCGGAGTTGAACTTGGTCTTCCGCCAGAGCTTGTCAAACGTCAACCGTTTCCGGGCCCTGGATTAGCTGTGCGAATACTGGGAGAAATCACCGCGGATCGAGTTGCTCTTCTGCAAGACGCGGACAAGATAGTGGATGAAGAGATTCGCCGCGCCGACCTTTACGATACTCTTTGGCAATCATTCGCCGTCCTGCTTCCAATCAATTCCGTAGGGGTGATGGGCGATCAGCGAACATATGAAAATGTGGCGGCGATTCGAGCCGTTCAAAGCCAGGACGGAATGACCGCGGACTGGGCCAGATTGCCATACGAAGTTTTAGAAAGAATATCCAGCCGAATAGTTTC
Organism: Blastocatellia bacterium; assembly: GCA_035652355.1. Taxonomy (GTDB): domain Bacteria; phylum Acidobacteriota; class Blastocatellia; order DASRDY01; family DASRDY01; genus DASRDY01. Next base: position 65,105 of record DASRDY010000151.1, on the reverse strand, counting down.
CGAAGTGCGCGGCATCAATCGCGTGGTCTACGACGTCAGCTCAAAACCACCATCAACAATCGAGTGGGAGTAGAAACGAACGGCGTTTGCTGGTTTTTGACGATCAATAAACACGAAGAGCAGCCTCCCTGAGCAGGAGTTGCCCTTCGTTTTTGGCGGGAGAGAGAAACTAAACTTGCGCCGGTTCCCTGGTCGCCAGGTAATGGAACACCTGCCATCGGGCATCGACATCGTGCTGGGCGTGCTCCAGCAAATGTTTTGCGTCCTCAGGCTTCATCGTCTTGATTAGATTAAATCTGTTCTCAAGCGAGAGGTATTGTTCAATCGGCAACTTGGGCGACCTTGAATCCAGCTGTAGTGGATTCAAACCCTGCTTGATTCGGTCCGGATGGTATCGATACATCAGCCATTGTCCGGATTCGACCGCAGCTTTCTGATCGTGCATTGCCGTTGCCATATTGCTGATGCCGTGCGCGATGCAGTGGCTGTAAGCGATGATCAATGATGGTCCGTCATAAGCTTCTGCTTCGATAATGGCCTTCAGGGTCTGTTCGTCGCGCGCACCCATTGCAACGCTTGCGACATAGATGTTGCCGTAGGACATGGCGATCAGACCGAGGTCTTTCTTGGCAACAGGTTTGCCACCGGCCGCGAATTTTGCTACCGCGCCCAGCGGCGTAGCTTTTGACATTTGACCGCCGGTGTTCGAGTAGACCTCTGTGTCCAGCACCAATACGTTGACATTACGGCCGCTGGCCAGAACGTGGTCCAGACCGCCAAAATCAATGTCGTAGGCCCAGCCGTCACCGCCGACAATCCAGACACTCTTTTTGACCAGCAGATCGGCAACGCTCAGCAATTGTTTTGCGTCCTCCGAGTTGATCGACTGAAGCTTCTCTTTCAAAATTGCAACGCGCTCGCGCTGGTCGTAAATGTCTGCTTCGTCTTTTTGATCTGCTGTCAGGATCGCATTTACCAGATCTTCGCCGACGAGGCTCGCTTGTTTCTTGAGCAGCTCTGACGCGAACTGTTTCTGCTTATCAATGGATAACCTGAAGCCGAGACCGAATTCGGCGTTGTCTTCGAACAAGGAGTTAGCCCATGCCGGACCACGATTATCCTGATTCTTTGACCAGGGAGTGGTGGGCAGATTGCCACCGAAGATCGATGAACAGCCCGTGGCATTCGCCACAACCATCCGGTCGCCGAACAACTGGGTGATCAGTTTCAGATAAGGAGTCTCTCCGCAACCTGAGCAGGCGCCTGAAAACTCAAACAACGGCTCCTGCACCTGTTGTTGTCTGATGCTGTTGATCTTCAGTTTTCGTCGATCGAATTCGGGCAGTCCAAGGAAGAAATCCCAGTTCTCGCGCTCGGCATCGAGCAATGGGGGCTGGGCCTGCATTGTGATCGCTTTGACATTTGCGTCCGTCTTGCTCTTCGCGGGGCAAACGTCAACGCAAATGCCGCAGCCAGTACAGTCTTCGGGGGCAACCTGTATCGTGTATTTTTGTCCTTTCCAATCATTGCTGTCAGAGACTTTAAAAGTCGCTGGTTTATTGGCGACAAGATCGGGCTCATAGACTTTGATCCGAATTGTGCTGTGCGGGCAGACCATCGTGCATTTGCCGCATTGGATGCACAAGTCGGGTTCCCAAACAGGAATATCGAGCGCGAGGTTTCGCTTCTCGTATTTCGCGGTTCCTGTCGGATAAGTTCCGTCGCAGGGCAGGGAACTGACCGGCAGGTCGTCGCCAAGACCGCAGATCATTTTTCCAAGGACATCGTGAACGAACGCCGGAGCGCTGTCGATCGCGTGTGGAATCGTTTCGATGCCTGCATGCACGAGTTCAGGAATTGTGACTTCATACAAGTGAGCTATTGTGTTATCGACGGCGTCCAGGTTCATCTGAACTATACGCTCGCCCTTGTTCGCATAGGTCTTACGGATCGACTGTTTGATAGCCTCAATCGCCTTCTCGCGCGGCAGAACGCCTGACAAAGCGAAGAAACAGACTTGCATTATCGTATTGATTCGGCCTTTTAGACCGCTGTCGGCCGCGACCTTTGTCGCGTCGATGACATAAAACTTCAGCTTCTTGTCGATGATCTGCTCCTGAACCGATCCGGGCAATCGATCAAAGATCTTGTCGGGACCGTAAGGTGTGTTCAGAAGAAATGTTCCACCGGGCACGGCTGTCTTCAGCATATCGTACCTACCCAGGAAGACCGGCTGGTGACAGGCTATGAAATTGGCTTCTGTAACCAAATATGTCGAGCGTATCGGCTGCGGACCGAAACGCAGGTGCGAAACTGTAATCGCTCCTGACTTCTTTGAGTCGTAAACAAAATAACCTTGCGCGTAATTCGCCGTGTTTTCACCTATGATCTTGATTGAATTCTTATTCGCGCCGACGGTGCCATCCGCGCCAAGACCATAGAACAAACCGCGAATTACCTCGTCCGATTCAATCGAGAAACTCGGATCAAAAGGAATACTGGTATTAGTTACGTCATCATGGATTCCGACGGTGAAGTGATTCTTCGGCTGTGCTTCATCCAGGTTATCAAATACGCCCTTGACCATTGCGGGGGTGAACTCTTTCGAAGAAAGTCCATACCTGCCACCGATGATTTTCGGGCAGGACTTGATCATGCCCCAGCCATTGTCCAGACCTTCATGAAGGGCGGTAACGCAATCAATATAGAGTGGCTCGCCTGCGCTGCCGGGTTCTTTTGTTCGGTCGAGCACCGCGATTGATTTTGTGGTGGGGGGAATTGCTTCAACAAAGCGCTTCATATCAAACGGTCGATAGAGGCGAACTTTGATCACGCCGACCTTCTCGCCGCGCTCCGTCAGGTAATCGACCGTTTCGTGCACCGCCTCCGCGCCAGAGCCCATTAACACGATCACTTTTTCCGCGTCCGGCGCTCCGTGATATTCGAACAGATGATATTGACGACCTGCTTTCTCAGCAAATCTGTCCATTACATTTTGTGTGATCTCGTAGCAAGCATCGTAGAACGGATTGACCGTCTCTCTCGACTGGAAATAGACATCCGGGTTCTGGGCCGTTCCACGGAGGACAGGATGATCGGGCGATAACGCGCGAGCGCGATGCTCGATGATTTGATTACTATCGATGACGGCGCGCATCTGGTCTTCGGACAGCATTTCGATCTTTGAGACTTCGTGCGAGGTGCGGAAGCCATCAAAGAAATGAAGGAACGGTATGCGGGCCTCGAGAGTTGCAGCCTGGGCTATCAGCGCGAAATCCAACGCTTCCTGTACAGACGCCGACGAGAGCAGTGCAAAACCTGTTGCGCGAGTCGACATCACATCGCTGTGATCGCCAAATATCGATAGTCCCTGTGCAGCCAAAGATCGCGCGGCGACGTGAAATACAGTAGGCGTCAGCTCTCCGGCAATCTTGTACATGTTCGGAATCATCAACAACAGTCCCTGTGATGATGTAAAGGTGGTTGTCAACGATCCCGTTTGCAAAGCGCCGTGAACAGTGCCTGCCGCGCCACCTTCGCTTTGCATCTCGATTACGGAAGGAACGGTGTCCCATAAATTCCGTTTCCCGGCTGCGGCCCACGCATCGCACCATTCACCCATTGCGGACGACGGTGTGATCGGGTAGATCGCTATAACTTCATTGAGTCGGTAAGCGACATAGGCTACTGCTTCATTACCATCTAAGGTCGCAAAATTCTTATCGCGCATTGATTTTCCCTTATGAAAATTACTCTATTAATTCAACGGTACTTATAGGGCCGCCTTTGTTACCGGGGGGAAGATGTTGCCGCTTTGGCTGTTCTGCCGCTCTTCCAGTTTCCTGATCGTGTCGATGAGCCAGTTTTCAACCGCTCGTTCGATGCCACGTTCATCCGCCTCCCACTCCAATTTGTCAACGGTATCTCCGGCTTCATTGAGCGGAATGTGATGGCAAGGAACGGTTTTGGTGCAGTGCTCTTTAGGAACGAAATCGTGCAGCTCGCATTCGTTGCAGGGTCTTATTCCAGAAGCGCTGAAGTTCAGGCAGGTGGGTGAATCCAGAAACAGCGATGGCTCGCGCCAGGGGGATCTCATGGACATTCCATACCCATTTGCCTTTATAAATTCCAATTCAAATTTCAAGGTTGTCAGGATTTCTTCGATGTTCCTTTTCATAAGCTTTAACCTCGTCTCGGAAAAGGTCCGCAAAGTCGGCGATTCATTACAATGACAGTATCTGCCTTGTGGCGAAGAGGTGATATGACTTGAGCCACTCTGCTATGTGACGGATGTCACTAAATTGAAGAATAATATCTGCTATGAAGCGCTCTTCTTTGCAGCTTTGCGACTCAGTTGGTCTTCGAATAGTTTGGCTGACGCATCAAGAAAATCGTACGAGGTTACTATACCCACCAGTCGTCCGTCAGACACTACCGGAAGACAGCCGATTTTGTTGCGCCGCATAAGCTGAATAGCCTCCAGAGCTGGCATTTCGGGAGTGGCAGTTTCGGGATTCAACTTCATGATAGCTCGGACCGGAATAGGCTGATTGTCACCCGAATTCAATGATCGCTCCAGCAGGCGCATCAGATCGCGATGGGTAACCAACCCAACTAGATTACCTTCGTCGTCTTCAACAGGTATATGTCTGATGTGCCGCCAGTTCATTACGCTCGCCGCCAGATTCACAAGATCGTCAGGTCGAACTGTAAACAAGTCAGTCTTCATAAACTGTCCGACTTTTTCGTAACTCTCTGACCAGCGGATTGCCTGCGCGTCTGAAAGCACCGGCCATTGGTGAACCGGCTCACCTTTCAATTGATGATCGAGCATTGCCGCGACTATCTCGCGGTCTTTGACTTCAGTCGAATACTCGTCTCCCAGTGCCGAGCGAGATTGCAGGACCCATTGGGCACCCGTCTGGCCGCTGCTGACGCGATTCTCGATTATGCCAAGATAACGATCGATGTCGTGGACGTCGACGTTTGCATGTTCGAGTCCGACCCGCGCAATTGGTAACAGTTCATCCTTTATCAGAGAAGATGCGCTATAACATTTGCCGTCGAACCACGCCAGTTGCGCCTTTAGACCATATCTGGCCGCAGCAAAGAGATTCGATTTGGCGTCATCGAATTCAAGCTTCTTTGTTATGTCTCCGTAGGATTGTTCCATCCCGACAGTGAGACCCAGCAGGAAGGCAGCATTGGCAATCTCGTCCTGAATTGTAGGACCCGATGGCAGTACGCGATTTTCGATGCGGAGATGAGCGCGACCATTGGTCACTCCGTAACAGGGTCGATTCCAGCGCCAGACGGTGCTGTTGTGTAGACGAAGCGCTGAAAGATCGGGTGCGCCGCCCTGCGCCAGAACAGCGAAAGGATCTTCGTCGATCTTTGTCGTCATTATTATGCGAAAGCGGGCGATCTCGTCGCGAAAGATTTCAAGAACCGATTCATCGATCCATTTATCGCCGAAGCTGACTCGCGTGGGAGTTCCGCGAACCTGGCGCGCGGCAGAGCGTTCATCAACCGACTGCTGGAACAGCGCCAGACGAGTTTCGTGCCACAATCGGTTGCCTAACAGCAGCGGCGAATTGACAGCCGCGGCGAGCACGGGCGCAGTCGCCGCCTGAACAATGTTGTAAAAGCGCGCGAACTCTTCAGGACCGACCTGCAGGTGAACCTGAAAGCTGGTGTTGCAGGATTCAAGCATCACATTTTTGTGAGTAATCTGCAGCTCGTCCAGACCTTTGATATAGAAGTTAAACGCGTCGCCGCGTAGCTGGGTCACAACCCGATTCAGCTCGAAATAGCGCGGGCAGGGCGTTAGATTGCTGAGCTCCAGATCCGAAAGCCGCAGCGTGGGCAGAATACCCGAAAGCAGTACGTCGGCATTCAGGTTCCTGGCCGTTCTTCTGACAGCTGAAATCAGTTGCCGTAGTTCCTGTTCGAGCGCACTGAAGCAACCGCCTTCGAATAGTTGCGGAGAAAGATTGGCTTCCAGATTGAACTGAGCGATCTCTGTAGTGAATCTGGGATCGTTCAGTTGCCGCAGCACCGCCAGCGAAATAGGCGCCGGTCGCATTCGATGGTCGATTAGAAACAGTTCCTGCTCTGCACCAATCCGTCGAACTCCGGATTCGATGCGGCCCGTTTCCAGCATTTGCTCGAGAGCATAGATATCGGCCAAAAGCGATTTCGTAAACAATCTTACGTCTTCATTGTCTTGTTCCTGACTTATTACATGTTCGCCCATGATCGCACCTCGTTGAATCTCAACTTTGGCAACCACTTCCGGACGGTTCAGGCTGGAGGAGGACGCAATTAAATTATCGAGCGCGTCGAGTTATTATTTTGAAGCGGTTCCTACACAAGTCTCAAAGATCGATGACTGCTTTTACAGTTCTTTCCCTGATGGAATAATGAAGAGTAAACCCCAGGTTTTGACAGATCTTTTGCATTCCTACATTGTCCTGCATAATGTCGCCCACGATTCGGGATAGCTTTTCGTCGCGACCAATCTGAACCAGACGTGACAACAGGATCGTACCCAGACCGAGCTTCTGATACCGATCAGAGACCAGAATCGCGAACTCGGCTTCCCGTCGGTCCAGCGCTTTGATCAACCTGCCGACAGCGATGATCTCTTTGTTGCCAGCCGCGTCGTGTCGCTCGATGACCAGGGCTATTTGCCTGTCGTAATCGATAAAACAGATTCGCGCCAGGCGATCATGATCTATTCGCTGATTCAGTTTCAGCGGATTGAAGTACCGGAAATAGACGCTCTCTTCGGAAAGCGTCTTGTGGAAAGTGACCATCAGAGGCTCGTCTTCGGCGCGAATCGGGCGGATCACTACTTCTTCGCCGTTCTTTATTTCCTGCGACGAGACGTATTGAACCGGATATGGACGAATCACTGCGCGTGGCAAGTCGCTATCAGCTATGTCGTTTCCGTAGACAATAACTCGCGCATCAAGGGCAATCAAACGATCCGCAGACGCCAGCAGAGGATTAATATCGATCTCTTTGATTTCAGGATGCTCAACCACAAGGTTGCTGAACCCGACCATCAACTGTTCGAGCAAAGTTATATCGACCGGCTTGCGGCCGCGCGTACCTTTCAATGCCCTGAAGATCTTTGTCTGCTCCATCATTCGCCGCGCAAGTGTGGTGTTCAGCGGAGGCAAGGACAGTGCTTTGTCCTTGTAAATCTCGACTAGTTGACCGCCCGATCCGAACAACAATACAGGTCCAAATTGCGGATCCGGACTACTGCCAATGATCAATTCGTAGCCCTCTTCTTTGATCATTGATTGGACTGTAACGCCCTGGAAATGCTCAAGCCCAATTTTTTCGCTGACGGCAGTTTTGATTGTCTGAAATGCCTTGCGGACGCTGTCCTCACCGTTAAGGTTCAATTGAACCCCGCCGACATCGGTTTTGTGAGTTACAGTTTTTGAAAAGATCTTCAAAACTACCGGATAGCCAATCTCATTCGAGGCCTTAACAGCACTATCTTCATCCTTCGCGAGACGTGTGTCGACGACCGGAATTCCGTAAGCTGACAACACCTGCTTCGATTCTATTTCCGTTAATATCGTGCGGCCTGAGTGGCGAACTTCGCTGAGTATCCGGCTGACTTTATCTCTGTCAGGATTCTCGTCACTGCCTTTTGGAGGCGGAATCGGAGTTTCGTACAGGCCGCGCAGGTTGTAACTGTAGCGCCACATATACTGGAACATTCGGGCGGCAGTGTCAGGATACGAGAACGTCGGTATGCCTGAACGATTGAGAATCTCCTCGCCTGCCTTGACATCGGCGCCGCCCATCCAGCTTGCCAGAATCGGTTTATTAGCGACGTGCGCGTGTGGCTTCAGTTTGTCCGCCGTCTGCGTCGGATCAGCAATCGCTTGCGGAGCCAGTACGACCAGGAGCCCATCGCTGTTCTTGTCCTTTGTCACAATGTCGACAGCCTTTGCGTATCTTGCAGCATCGGCGTCGCCGATTATGTCGATTGGATTATGCTTGCTCCAATGCGGGGGAAGAATTTTGTTGAGCTCGCCTATTGTTTCATTTGATAACTCAGCCAGTTCGCCGCCTTCGGCAATTAGTGCATCAGTAGCCAGAACACCCGGCCCGCCGGCATTCGTCAAAATAGCCAGTCGTGGTCCGAGCGGCCGCGGTTGTTTTGCCAGAACCTCCGCCATATAAAACAGGTCCGCAATTGAAGCGACTCTCAATACTCCGCATCGACGAAAAGCAGCATCAAGAACGTCGTCACTGCCAGTCATCGCTCCGGTATGCGAAGCGGCAGCTTTTGATGCCGCTTCGGTCCGGCCGGCTTTGATTATTATGATCGGCTTTGTCAGAGCCACCTCGCGCGCCGCCGAGATAAACGCTTTCGGATCGCCAATCGATTCCATGTAGATGACGATGCTCTTTGTGCGCGGATCATCGCCGAGGTAATCAATAAGGTCCCCGTAACCGACGTCCAGCATAGAACCAACTGAAACAAATGCGCTGAACCCGACGGCTTCCTGAAAGCTCCAATCGAGAATAGCAGTACAAAGAGCGCCGCTTTGGCTGATGAATCCCACGCTGCCCGGCCGCGCCATTCCGCGGGCAAAGGTCGCGTTAAGGCCGCTGATTGGACTCATTATTCCAAGGCAGTTAGGTCCCACAATTCGAAGTTTGCCGCGGCGAGCTTCGGCGAGAACTGATTTCTCAAGGTTAACTCCCTCGGGACCGATCTCTTTAAATCCGGCCGAGATTATCACCGCGCCTTTTATCCCGTGGTCCACACATTCGCGAATAACCGTTGGCACTGTGACAGCGGGCGTAGCGACAACTGCGAGATCAACCTTATCCGGCAAAACATCCAGGCTCTTATATGCTTTGACGCCCAGCACACTAGATCGCTTTGGATTAACTGGAAAAACAACTCCCCCGAACTGATTGGCTACCAGATTGGACAAAATAGTGCGTCCTACGCTGCCTGGCGTCTCGGATGCTCCGATTACTGCCACTGTTTTCGGCGTAAAGAAGCAGTCCAGATTGCCCCTATCGGCGTTTACTGAAATATTTGATCCTTCTGTTGTCATCGTTGAGTTCATATCGCATTCCACCTTCGTTTTGGATCAAATGAGAAACCTCTGGACGGTCGAGCCACCAACACCGGGCATCTGGTCTGATGCAGGACTCGATCAACTGTCGTACCGAATGGCCGCGGCAAGGGCAAAGGGGATCGCTTAATGCCTATACATATTAAATCAATTTCCTGCTTCCTGGCATATTCCAGTATTTCATTATAAGGGTTGCCTTTTGAGACGCTTGATTTAGCTTCGTTCCATTTAGTCGTTTCGGTAACTAAAACCCGATTCAACCGCTGTTCGGCTTCAAACAATTGACCAAAGTCAGCCACGGTGGCCGGCGCGAACGCGCTCTCATATTTAGCGTGTGGACTGACGACGTGAATCAGATGCAGTTCTGACTCATAAACACGCGATAGCGAAATAGCATGTTGCAGCGCCAACTGAGCGTCCGCGGAGAAATCGTGCGCCACCAATATCCGTTTCAGCTCGCCCTGTTTATTTGGTTTAGCTTCGTACTCGCCAGGGTGCATTACCAGCACCGAGCACGGTGACGTGTGACAAATCGATTCCGCCGTCGAGCCCAGGACTCTGGCAGGCACAGGTCCGTGGTTCGATCCAACTACCACAAGATTCGCTTCGTGTTCAAAGGCTGCTCTATTGATTTTCTCGAGCGGATCGCCAAAAAGGACGATTGGCTGCCAATAACCGTTAATAAGCAGACCATTCTGAATTCTTTTCTCAATCGCGCGGCGGACAGAATCCATCGTCTGCTGTATGGACTTTTGATCGGGGCTCAGGTTCGGGTTGCAATGCGCGATCAACAGCGTTGCGTTGTAGGTGTTTGCCAGCGCGGTTGCGTATCGAAGAACTTCATCGGATGCCGGAGTCAAATCGGTGGGGCAAAGTATTTTATTAAACGCAATCATAAATTTCCGCAGCCATAGCTTTCAGAACGGTCCAATCGCGTCTGCTGGGCAATAACCGTGCCCGGTGTAAATCCTTTATTTTGATCAGGAAACTGTGGGATATTTCGCAGCAATACAACAGTTTGCGTGAAATTCCACAATGATTACTTTTTGAGGTTCAGCGAAAGCCTGAACTTTGATTTACCTGGCAGGTTCGTTACTTGATGGGATTGGCGGGATCACTTTTCTGAACTGTTGTTTCATGGCTGACAAAGCCCCGCGCAACTGTTCGTTCAAGGGCCGCAAGAATAAAGAACGTGATGATCAGCAGAAACAGGATCCAGGGAAATCTGCTCTTTTCCATTTGTGACTTTTTTTTCACTGGGTTCTTTACTCCCTCACGGAAAAACTTTTAACGGAGATTCTCGCTCCACAAGGGTTTTCTGGCGCCTCTCGCGTGAGATCACCATTCGCAAGCTGTACCTTATAGCAATTACAGGTATACGCAAGATGGGCTCCGTGGCCTTAATCCACCTGTTTACTCAGTTTTTCGATTGGCAGTACCGAAAATATGATGATTGCCGCGACGTAAATGTGTGAATATGTAACGTTTCGAGGAATGCAGGAGTTACTGGCAACATTATTAATTCAGAAGGCGAATTCGAAAGTGAAACTGTGACGTCAAATGGCCAAATCCGGACTCTTGACCTTTGTGTCACGCCAAGTGTCACAGGGTTTACTGATAGAAAACAGATAACTTAGGTGAACGTGTGACGGTGTGACATCAGTTGGCCGAATTCGTCGAGTTGTAGCACAAAGTGAACCTTTTGTGCTACGGCATGCAGGCCTGGGAGATAGTTCAGTACAGGCGAATTGTCTTGTTGTTTGGGATGTTGCTCGTCACAAACCCAGCCTTAGGCATTATGGCGTACAAGACGCTGCCGTGTCATTCCTGTAATCTGCCGTTAATGTGAAGCTTAACTTCTGCAATGAATTACAGTTAAAGGATGCTGACGCGACGGCCGATGTGTTCATATGTACTACCAGATCACGTACTGTATGTGTGTCGACTGTTTTTAGACTGAAAGGTATCGATAAATATGGCCAGTTCGCGCGTCCTGGTTCGCGAGCACACTGAATTGACTGCCGCAGTTGCTCTTAAACCAATTGCGAGAATATCGCACATCGTGGCCGTCGCCGGTTTGACGTTTGCCACCAGAGTCGGAATTTATCTGGCTATATCCAGTCACTGGAAATTCGAACAATTGCTGCCGTGGGATGGCTGGGGACGGATCGCGCTATTGATGTCAAAAGGATACGGCTTGGCGGACGACCACCTGATGACCTATTTTCCGCTGAGCGCGCCAGCTCCGACTGCTTCGCGACCACCGGTCCCTGTCCTTCTATTTGCGGCAGTATTGAAATTGTTCGGCGAACAGTTGCTGCCGATCATTGTTACTCAGGCGCTGCTTGAAGCCGGAACGGCGGCGCTGATCTACATAATCGTCAAAAAGATGTTTGAGCGAGGCACGTTCGTCAACGGATTTGTAAACAATTCGCTGGCGCAGGGTACGGCATTCGTTGCTGCCGCAGGGTTTGCGTTCTTTGCCCCGGAATGGCCTTATGCAATAGGTTTTCAAAGCGAGCCGGTATATACGTTTCTGCTCACGTCGGCAATGGCATTTGTTCTTCTTAGCGATTCGCGCCGCAGTCTTATTTTTTCGGGGATTCTGTTCGGACTGGCAGCACTTGCCAGACCATCAATACTGGTGTTCCCCGCTCTGCTTGTGCCGTGGCTGATTTGGGGTCGACATATTTCTTGGAAGCAGGCGATCCTGCTGCCCGCTATGATGGTACTGGTATTGATCCCCTGGGGCGTTCGCAACTACGTAGTCTTTCATCACGCCATTTTCACTGAAACGCTAGCCGGTTACAACCTGTACCGGAACAGCACGCAAATCGAGCAGGACAATTACATCCGCTTTGTTTCGGGTGAAGAGGGCAATCCGAAGATCCTGAAGATGCTGCAGTCGAAAGGTCTCTCACCAGAAACGATAAGCGAGCCCGACCTGGATAAGCTGCTGAGGACCGAAGCCATAAAAGTCATACTGGCGCGTCCCGGTCGCTATATAAATCTTTGCGCACACCGGGCGCTCTGGCTGTTCTATGATGCTGATGCTGGCAGAGAGTTCTCGCCGGTGTTGCCGCTGGTCTATTTCGCTTTTACGTTTGCACTGCTGGCGATGACGGCAGTTGCTCTGTGGAGATTCAGGGGACCCTGGGTCAGGCAGTTCATGCCTCTATGGATGCTGTTTATCTATATCATCCCGATACATGCGATGATAGTCTCGCAGGTGAGGTATTTCCTGCCGTTAGTTCCGGTTTTTCTGTGCGTGGCTGCGTATGGAGCGGTCAGAAGTTATCTGGGATTGAGAACCTCTTTGACATCAAGAGTTGGCAAGACAGCCTAGCGCGTTTACCGCCTGGCTAAGCCTCGCGAACCGTTATCAAAATACGAAAGGAATCATCCTTTTGGTTCGCGCCATGTATTCCGTGTATTCCGGGTATTGCTTACTTACGAGTTGCTCCTCGCTGAGCATTCGCATCAGTGCGCCGCCAAACAACACCAATCCCAGTCCTGCGCTCGCGAAGGATGGATGCGCCAGTATACCAACCCACCCGATCAAGCATCCCGCTGTATATATAGGATGCCGAATATATCGGTACGGGCCAGACGTCACGATCCCACCTGCCGTCGGATTCGCCGTTGCATGAAAACTCCGGTGTCCGAAGGTGAATCGTGCCCAAACCATCAAGAGCACTGCGAGGGCTTGTATTACTATCACGAGCGGCGCGTAAGTGAACAAGGTCCCGACAAACCACAGACCTGCAAGAGCCGCAATCATCAGGAGGAGACCAACCAACGAGAGTGAATTCAGCATCGATTTCTCTCAAAAACTTGATGCGGCAGCCGCCGAATAGTCAGTTCAGTGTCCAGACTTCTGTCGCCGCTTTTGGAAACTGCCAAGCTAAAGCCGGTACTCTGAGCTGACACTAGTTTTTGTGAGTGACTTTGGCGTCGCCGCTTACAGTGCGAATCGCCATCTTGTACAGGCCCGTGCCGATGATGCCGTCCGCTGATGAAGAACCTGGACGCGAACTCTTATTAAGATTGAAATTCGATTCGATATCTCCACTAACGCTGCCGAAAGTTAAATGCAGGTCCGGCGCGGCTGCGAATTTAATATCAAAATCTCCGCTAACAGAGTGAAACGCCAAGTCGCCGGTTGGTGGTGTTTTGAATTCCGCGGTTACGTCGCCGCTGGTGGAATTTGTCTCAAGGCTTCCGCTGATATCTGAGAAATCCATATCACCACTGGTCGAATTGGCGTGAATCTTGCTCTCAATGCCTTTTACGTTTATTTCGCCGCTGACGCTGTTCAGTCGAAGCTCACCCATCTTTTTTGGAATCAGTACTTCGTAATCTATTGATCCGCGCAGATTATTGCCGCGCAGATTTACGCTGAATGACTTATCCGATGAAGATATGTTCAAAACATCCTCAAGTGCAGGTCCCGAGCCATCCTGTCTGATTGCGCGGAATTCGACCGAATCGCCGTCGGTGGATTTAATGTCGATCTTGCCGCTGATGTTTGATAATGAGATTTGCGCGTCGGGCGCCAGTTTAAATGTCTTTTGAAGAGTTGCACTACCGCTCGTCACCGGTGAGCCGGCGATATTGCGGGAACCTTTATGGCCCAAATTATGAAGAGCTTTTGAAGCAACACCCACCAAACAAAGCGTAATTACTGCAAAGATGACAAAAAAGAAGATAACGGCTTTTCCACCGCCCGTACGACGAGGCATCGGCGGCATATAGGACATTTGCTGCGGCATCGGCGGAGGCGGATATGCGGCTGGCGCTTGTCCCATCGGAAGCTGTGACGTTCCGAACCCACCCGTCTGTCGCGGGTCCGTCATCGGAATATTAGGAAGATTGCGTGTCGTCGCCTCCGCGGCACTCGGGCTAACTAAAGGAGCGCTGACTTTGAACCCGCACCGTCGACAAAACTGCGCGTTTGACTGAAGATCGATCCCGCAATTAGGACATTTGTCTGGCATATAGTTCTCCCACGAGCCCGAAGGGCTTTAGCGATACTGAGATATTAAGCTTAATCCCTGGTATTGAATACGACAACTGGGCGCGGCGCGTTCCTCATTTTAATGCAGTTGCGCCAATAAGCAATCAATAAATCAGCCAAAATCCGCCTTGCAATGGCGGCCGGCTTAAGCCTTGACTTCGCCGTAAATATAGTTTTTTCTAGCATTTTGCCAACGTTCGTAGTTCCGCATCCAGGCGGCTGTTCGGAAGAACCGGCTAAAGCCGGAACTACCAACAGGAAAAAGGATAAACAATTTATGAAGCCATCTGATCGATTCAGGCAGAAATTCTCGGTGGTTGCATTTTCGGCGATCTTTTTATTGCTGAACGCTTCTTCCGCTTTTGCACAAGCCGACCGGCTAACTGTTGATTATGTCGTTAAAGTAAAAAGCGTAAATGGTCAGCTTTTTCACGTCAGAGCGGAGATAAAGAACATCAGCGAGCCTCGCCTGGATATTTCGCTGCCGACATGGTCGCCGGGGTGGTACACCATCGAGAATTACGCAAAGAATGTTCTCCGCTTTGAAATTACCGATTCAAAAGGGGTGAGATTGCCTCACATAATGACCAAAAGCCAGACCTGGCGTGTCGAAACGAAAGGGATCAGTCAGATCTACGTCGATTTCGATTACCGGGCGAATGTTCTGGCGCTGAACCAGGCAAAGATCACTAAGGATTATGCGTTTTTCACGGGCACGGAACTGTTCGTAATGGCAGACGGCCATCGCAGGAATCAAAGCACCGTACATTTCGATCTTCCTGCTGGATGGAGGATTATCTCTGCATTAAAGGAAACGTCCGATCCGATGACTTTTACCGCGTCGGACTACGATACTCTGGTTGATGCGCCAACCGAGATGGGAAATTTTGATGTAACGAAATTCGAGGTCGAAGGAAAGCCTCACTATTTTGTATCAACACCAGCGGGGTCATTTTCAAGAGACAAAGCCACCGACCTCACGAAAAAGCTGGCCAAGATTGCGACTGCCGACAGCGCGATATTTGGCGGACTGCCATACGAGAAATACGTCTACTTTTACTTTTTCGCGCGGCCGGAATCGAATGCCAGCGGAGCTTTAGAGCATCTAAACTCGCACGTTGCTTTTGGCGGAAACGGATTAACCGCAACCCCTGAAGATTTGGCTGATACTGCCGCGCATGAATACTTTCACCTTTGGAATGTGAAGCGAATACGACCGACAGAGATGTGGCCGTACGATTATTCGCGGGAAAACGAGACGCCGTTGTTGTGGGTATCCGAAGGGTTCACGAATTACTACGAGATGGTTGCTCAATATCGGGCAGGATTGATCAACCGCGATCGGTTTATTCAGGCAGTATCAGGCGCTATCACCGGAGTTGAATCCAATGACGCCAGAAACTATATTTCGCCCGCTGAAGCGTCCGAATCGACCTGGGTAGGTTACGATACTCCGGTTGCATTTGGAATTTCGTACTACACACAGGGGCAAAATCTCGGAGCTCTTCTCGACCTTTCAATACGTCACGATACCGCGGGTGCAAACGGTCTTGACGATGTGATGCGGTCCCTTTATCGGGATTTCTACCAGAAGGGCAAAGGCTTCACGACCGAAGACATGATCGCAATCGTAAATCGCCTTACAAAGAAGGATTACCACGACTTCTATAATCGCTATGTCTGGGGAGTGGAGATTCCTGATTACGAAGCTATCCTTGGTTTCGCTGGATACAACGTCAATAAGAATTTGCGAAAGACACCGTGGCTTGGCTTAAGCTTTGCCAATGGCGATGGAGGGCTAAAAGTAACCGGGATCGTAGACGATTCTCCCGCCGCCCAGTCCGGGATTGAGGTCGGCGATATTATTGCGTCAGTGGATGGAAATCCGCAGTGGTGGCGCAGTGACCTGAGCGAAAAAATAGGCCAGACCGTCAAAGCGTCAATCAGGCGTGGCGCAATTGAGAAGACCCTGGACCTGAAAATTGGCTCGCGTGACCAGGTCAATTACCAGATAACTGAATTACCGAGTCCAACTCCGGATCAATTGAAGGTGCGCGAGGCCTGGCTGAAGAAGTAGCATACAGAGGGAACGAAATCGGAGAAGCGGAGAGCCGGGAAACGGAGAATCTCCGCGTCCCGGGTTCAACGCTTCATGTTTGTCTGTCAACCGTCAACACCGCAGCCCCGCGAATAGCGTCGTTTTTCAACGCGATTAAGGCCTCGTTTGCCTGCTCAAGACTGAAAGTCTGCACATGAGTTCTGATCGGAATCTGCGCGGCTTCTTCCAAAAACTCGCGACCGTCCGCTCTGACGTTGTTCGCGACACTGCGGATTACGCGCTCGCCATAAATTAACGAATAATCCATTTCCGGTATTGGACTCATGTGAATTCCGCCCAAAACCAGAACGCCGCTTTTGTCCAGTGCCTTTAACGATGCCGGAACGATCTCACCCGCCGGAGCAAAAATTATCGCGGCGTCCAGTTTAACTGGTGGCTCGTCGACCGTGCCGCCGACCCACGTTGCTCCCAGTTCAGCTGCCAGGCTTTGATGTTTTTCGCGATCGCGGGTGCAGACATAAACTTCCGCCCCACGAGCTCGCGCAAGCTGAATCACAATGTGGCCGGCCGCGCCAAAGCCGTAAATTCCAAGCCGCGCTCCAGCCCAGTTCACCGGACCAGTTCCGATGCCCGTCAGTCCCAAAGATCGATAACCAATAATTCCGGCGCACAAAAGCGGCGCCGCTTGCAGATCATCAAAATTGTCAGGAAGGCGATACGCAAACGAGGCAGGAACGGTAGCGTACTCGGCGTAGCCCCCGTTTACAGTCCATCCGGTAAACTCGGCGTGCTCGCAGAGGTTTTCTCTGCCCGAGCGACAGAATCTGCAGGTTCCATCAGTATGATGGAGCCACGCTATTCCGACGCGGTGGCCGGCGATGACGTCTCTGACATTGCTGCCGGTCGCAGCAACTTCACCGACGATCTGGTGACCGGGAATGACGGGAGATAGTTTTACTGGAAGCTCGCCTTCGACAACGTGCAAATCGGTGCGGCATATTCCGCAGGCACGGACGCGAACAAGAATCTCATCATCGGCTGGAATCGGAATAGGCACGTCTTCAAGTTTTAGCGGGTTATCACCTACCGGCGCAGGTTTAGTCAGGACACACGCTTTCATTGTTCCGGTGGCATTCTGATTGGCGCTCATATAAACCCAATGCCCCCTTTCTGCTTATATTGTAGGTTCCGCCCAGCAGTTTGTCAGAGAGAAATTGTTATTCGTTTGTTAATGAGGGAGCAAAAATCCTGCGGCATCGGCAATCCAATGCGCGATCATGTTGATCCACAGATTGCGCCGCCATAGATAGAGAATTGTCAGCACGACGCCACCGAAACCCGCAACGATAAGCTGCGCAAATCCCCACGAGCTTAAATGCGCAATCGTGAATAACGCCCAGGAAACGAGAGCGGCCAGGGCGCGGCTGGAGGTCAATTCCTCTATCCGTTCTATTGCGTAACCTCGAAAGAGAGTTTCCTCTGCCACTGCCGCACGTGTTACCAGCATGAACCTGTACCAGAACGGAGTCGCCAGCAGAGTGTTCATCACGCCGGTGTTCATTTGCAAATGCAGTTTCGGAAAAACCACTCCATAGATCACGACGATCCCGATAACCATCACGATCCCGGCGACAATTGCGATTGCAATTTCCCAGATGCGGAATCGCCGAAAACCTATCGAAGACAGCGGTTGCCGCTCGACAATTAAGACATAGATAAGCAAGATGACAACCAGAACCCACCACAGCACCTCGTGACTCAGCAGTCGTCCGAAAATTCCCAGTTTCTCGCCCCACGTGCCGATTGGGAGGTTTGCGCCACCAAGCGACAGCATCAAGCCAATCAGAATTTGGACGCGGCGCGCGTTTGATCCAGTAGCTTGCAAGGCAATCCTCCTGCTTTATCTCAGGATCGCAAATTAGATCTCGAGTTCGATTGTATAGGTGTGCTAATTCGATTACGTTATGAGAGTGTAGAATGTTCGCAAGACGGGTCAGTTACCAAAGAACGTTAAATTCCGTCGCCTTTTATATAAGACTCGGATATTGTAGAATTTCTCTCGGTAAGAAAAATAGCTTCGCTGTTTGGATCGTTTTTTGCGTATAACACGATATGACTGAGAATTGCATAGGAGAATGTCAGACGATGCAGCGAGTGCTGGTGGATGAAGAGATACAGATCCCCAACGCGGAATCGAAGATAATCATCCACGGCATTCCGGCCTTCGTCTGCCCTTCGTGCTCTGGTCGCGAAATGCCATCCAAAGTCTGCCAGGAATTGTCTGAATTCAAGCGGTTATTCCTGGCCAATTCGACGCTACTCGCCCAGACGGGCGAAAATATAAGCGTTTACTTCCAATCGACATTTAAATAGACAGTGAATGATGATATATGAATCACGTGCATAGTTTTTTACTGTGCCGCTGGTTCACCCGAAGGGTTACAACTTCATCATTCGCAATGGGAAAAGAGTGAGGGATTGATGCGTAGTGTATCAACTACGCAACCAGGGACAGGTAACAATGCGAGAGAAATATTTTCCAAAAGAAATTGAAGCTAAGTGGCAGCAGCACTGGGCGGATAACCATACTTTTGAGGTCAAGCCCGACGATTCGCGACAGAAATTTTATTGCCTGGAGATGCTGCCTTATCCATCGGGTCGGATCCACATGGGTCACGTTCGCAACTATTCAATCGGCGACGCGCTGGCCTGGTACAAGAGGATGCGCGGATTTAACGTCCTGCACCCCATGGGCTGGGATGCATTCGGATTGCCCGCGGAAAACGCAGCAATCGATAACAACGCCCAGCCGGAAACCTGGACGCTGAACAACATCGACCATATGCGAGCCCAGTTAAAAAAGATGGGCATCGGTTATGACTGGACTCGTGAAATAGCGTCGTGTCTGCCTGATTACTACAAATGGAACCAGTGGTTCTTCATCAAGATGTTCGAGCGCGGTTTGTTGTACAAGAAGCGCTCGCTGGTGAACTGGTGTCCCGAATGTAACACCGTGCTGGCAAACGAACAGGCCGAGGGTGGAGTCTGCTGGCGACACACATCGACGGCGGTGATCCAGAAAGAGCTGGATCAGTGGTTCATCCGGTTGACCAACTATGCGCAGGAGTTACTGGATGGCACGTACGAGTTGGAAGGCGGCTGGCCGGAACGAGTACTGACGATGCAGCGCGACTGGATCGGTCGGAGTGAGGGGGCTCGTGTCAATTTCAAAGTAAAAGATTCGGACGCGGTCATCACGATTTTCACAACTCGCATCGATACCATCTACGGTGCAAACGCGATCGTTCTGGCCCCAGAACATATATTGATCGAGACTCTGATGGAAGACTCCCCCTTGCACGACAAGGTAATCGAGTTCGCAACCAGACTGAAGAACGAAGATAAGATTGAACGCACTTCGGCTGACGCTAAAAAGGAAGGAATCTACACCGGACGTGTCGCCATTAATCCTTTCAACGGCGCGAAGCTGCCCATCTGGATCGCTAATTTCATCCTGATGGAATACGGCACTGGCGCGATCATGTCGGTGCCTGGTCACGATCAGCGCGACTTTGATTTTTCTACAGAATATGGATTGCCGATTCAGCAGGTCATTGCTCCGCTGGATGAAAACGGCGAACCAGCGGTATTCGGTGAAATGAAAGAAGCGTTCACCGGTTCGGGCGTGCTGGTCAATTCGGCTGAGTGGGATGGTCTGCCCTGGCCGATTGCGAATGAAAAAATGACGGCATTCGCTCTGTCGCAGAAGTTCGGCGAAGGCACAGTTCATTATCGAATTCGCGACTGGGGAATTTCGCGTCAAAGGTATTGGGGAACGCCGATACCGATCGTTTATTGCGATCACTGCGGAATCATGACCGTTCCCGAGGATCAACTGCCGGTCGAATTGCCAAAGAATGTCGTCATCACGGGCAAGGGTGGCTCACCTTTGGCGCAAGTGCCGGAGTTCGTAAACACTACTTGTTTGAAGTGCAACCGACCCGCTCGGCGCGAAACGGATACGATGGATACGTTCGTGGATTCGTCGTGGTATTACTTCCGTTACTGCGATCCGAAAAATGACAAAGCGCCTTTTGACAAGAGTAAGACCGATTACTGGCTGCCGGTCGACCAATACATCGGCGGAATCGAACACGCCGTGTTGCACCTGATCTACACGCGTTTCTGGTCAAAGATGATGCGCGATTTGGGCTTGTGCGATTTCAACGAACCAATCCATCGTCTGTTGACGCAGGGTATGGTTTGCATGTACGCCGACAAAGTTGGCCGCGTGGTGAAGATGTCGAAATCGCTGGGCAATGTTATCGATCCCGACGACATGATTTCGGCGTTCGGCGCAGACACGACTCGACTGTTTGCATTGTTCGCTGCTCCGCCTGAGAAGGATCTGGATTGGAACGAAAAAGGAGTTGAAGGCGGTTTCCGTTTTCTGGCCAGAGCCTACAGGCTGGTCTGGAAATGGCACGCGCAAATGCCTCAGGCAAAGCAAACTGCGGCTCAGTCGTCAGAACTGACGCCGGCTCAGCGAAAGTTGCAGCGTAAGACGCATCAGACTATCAAACGCATAACCGAGAATTTTGAAGATAGGATGCATTTCAATACCATGATCTCGGCTTTGATGGAGCTGGTAAACGAAGCTTACGACTTTGACACGCAACTGGGTGACAAAGCTCCCTGCGGAACGACTGTCGCAATAATGCGAGAAGCGCTGGAAAGTCTGGCATTAATGCTGGCGCCATTTGCTCCGCACGCGGCTGAAGAGATGTGGGAAGGCCTGGGTCATCAAGGCGGGATATTGTCTGGAGCATTGTGGCCGACGTTCGATGCGGATCTGGCTCGTGATGATGAATTGGAGATACCCGTTCAAGTAAACGGCAAGCTGCGTTCACGGGTCCGCGTCAGCGCCGATGTTGACGAAGAATCTTTGAAGCAGGCCGCATTTGCCGACGAAAAAGTAAAAGCCGCGACTGCCGGCAAGGAAGTCGTCAAAATCATAGTCGTGCCGAAGAAGCTGATAAATATTGTTGTTAAGGGTTGATGTTGTGGCGCATTCGTCCCGATTGCGCCTGCTGTGTATTGAGCCCTTCTTTTCAAACGAATATTCGGGAAACCGGCCGGCGCAATCGGGACGAATGCGCCACGACAGATTATGAAAAAATTGTTCTTATTCATCATTGTTTCTTTGATGTTCGTGATGTCGGCTTGCGGATATCATCAGATCACGACTAACCAAAGCTTGCCGCAGCATATACGCGTTATCGCAATACCGACTTTTCAGAATCCTTCGCTCCATTACAAAGTGGAACAGCGATTTACACATGCAGTAGTCGATGAATTTCTCCGGCGCGGAAAGTCAATCACGATCGTACCTGAACCGAAGGATGCAGATGCAGTCCTGACGGGAACTATCAAGAGCTTTCAACTCAGAAATGCAGTGCTGGATCAGACGGGAAGAAATCGCGTTTTTGAAATCCGTATAATCACAGGTGTTACTCTGCGCGATTTGAAAACAAACAAGGTCATCTACGATAATCAAAAAATCGAGTTTCATGGTGAATACGCGCTCTCTGATGATCCAACGTCTTTCTTTAACGAAGACAATCCTGCGGTAGATCGAATCGCGCGAGAATTTGCTCAGAGTCTGGTTTCGACATTGCTTTTAGGTTTGGGGTAGCGCGGGAGAGCGCGCGCGCGTGCCGAACCTCAGGTGGTGTAATTCTTTTTCATCGCGTAAATTTATTGCACGAAGGCACGCGAGACGCGTGCGCTCCCAGGTTATGAGTCGCAAGAAATCGGCTTCGGATCTCAGTCCGGCAGAGCTCGAAAAACAGATTCAAAGCGGCAAAGTAGAGCCTCTCTATCTCTTCATCGGCGAAGACTCTTTTCTAAAAGACGGCGCCCTGAAAAAACTGGTAAACACGGTAGACGAAGGCTTCAGGGATTTCAATGTCGAGGAGTTTTCGTTGCAGGAAACTCCTGTCGCAAAGATTCTTGACGCGGCCCGACAACTACCGATGCTGGCGCGACATCGGTTGCTGATAATAAGCGATGTGGACAAGCTGAAAGATGAAACAGGGACTGATGCGTTGATTGAATACCTGCGTCATCCGGTTGACACGACCTGCATGGTTTTCGTTACGAATACGCTGGATGGACGGCGGCGGTATGCTTCGACCCTGCAAAAGACGGCGACTGTCATCTCATTTGATCATCTGGATGATAAGGGAGCGGAGGCGTGGGCTAATAGGTATTTGAAATCCCAGGGGGTGACAATAGATCCACAAGCGTGTGGAATCCTGATCGGATTAACGGGCGGCAATCTGGCGCATTTAAAGAACGCGTTAGAAAAACTGATTACCTACGTTGGCAAGGCAAAGCGGATAACTCCTGAAGATGTAAAAGCGCTGGTGCCGCGCACTCGAGAAACAAACAGCTTCGATCTTGGCGATGCAATGCTGGCGAACGACCGCAAGAAGGCCATCCGTCTCTTACATCGAATGATCGATGATGGCGGCGAGCCAGTCGCGATAGTCGGTTTGCTGGCATGGTCCTATCGCACTGCGCTGGTCGCTAAAGAATTGATCCAGCGCGACGCGCCAATGTCAGAAGTCGCGCGTGAGGCAAGAGTCGCGCCTTACAAAAAACATTTCTTCGAAAGCGTAAACCGTCTCACGATCGAAAAGATTCTCTTTGCGGTAAAACGTTTAGCCCAGGTCGATCTGGCAATAAAAACATCCCAGGGAACGCCCGCCCTGCAACTTGAGCATTTAATTTGCGAATTGACTTCACCGACTTCTTTCAAGTAAGTTTAAGCGGCCAAAGACTGGGCCCAAAAGGGGAGGATAACGCATGGCTCAATTTGCACACGAAGAAAACCCTCTTGATGATTTCCAGTGGGAACAGATAAAAAATACTGTCGTCAACGTTGCGCGGCGAAAACTGGTCGGACGCAGAGTTGTTGAAGTTTTCGGGCCGCTCGGTCCAGGCGTTCAAACCATCGTACACGATCATTTCACCGGAACGACGATTGGTCGAGTAGGTTTGCTGGGTGAGCAGGATTCTGATCCGGTCCGTTCCGTCCGCCGGGAAAGCGGCATCATCCCCTTGATCTACAAAGATTTCATCATCCATTGGCGAGACATCGAAGCCAGTCGTTACAACAAATTGCCGCTGGATCCGGCGATTGCCTCCGCCGCCGCCGCGTTCTGCTGCGACCGCGAAGATGATCTTATCTTTAATGGCGTTCCTGAAATGGGTTACGAAGGATTAATGACGGTCGACGGGCGTCACATTTTAAAGCGCCGTGACTGGAAAGATTCGGGCAATGCCTTCGCCGACATTGTTTTGGCTATGGAGACGCTGATCAATTCGGGACACTATGGTCCGTTCGCGCTGGTTACGAGTCCGCTGCTGTTCTCGCAGCTGTACAGAGTAAACGTCGATACCAACGTGCTGGAGATCACTCAGATTCGTGAGTTGATGACGGATGGTGTTTACCAGTCGCCGCTGATTCGCGAAGGGTACGGCGTAGTGCTTTCGACAAGCGCGGCGAATTTCGACCTTGCGGTCGGACAGGATCTGAGTGTTGCGTATCTTGGCGCGGAAAATATGAACCATCCGTTCCGCGTGTTCGAGTCGGTTTACCTCCGGATCAAACGTCACAACGCGATCTGCACTCTTGAGCCACCGGAACCGGCTGCTCCGTCAGAGAAATCGAAGAAATAATCTCCGATCGAAAAAAAATGGGCGATTCATTTTGAATCGCCCTCCTCAAACCAACAGGACCTCCTTATTTCCCTTGAGTTGGATTGAAAATCACATATTTCTTTTCGTTGTTGAAGTAGATCGAACGGAATAGATGGGTAGGCATCAGACCGTTTTCCATCTGGTTGTTGTATCCTTCGCCAACGCCGGTCAGAACAATCGGCAGCCTGGTAAGGTTCTGATCGCCGACTTCCAGCCACCTGAGAACCGCAGTGTCGACGGATCGCGCGGTGGCGCTCGACGATAAAGACTCTGCCCCGAATGATCTGAAATCGAGATTCAGGTTGCTACGATCAATGTTGAATATAGTCAGGTTTGACGCCCCTGAATCTAAGACCAGCCGCAAAGAATCATCGCTTCGCGAGCCTTTTCTGATTCCCTGACGTGCACTAATCAGCGACTTTCCTGCTTCATTCTGAATCGGGATCTTTGTGCCTTTCAGCTGCTGTTCGATTTCGCCGGCGGCTTCAAAATCGATCCGCTGATGTTGATAGTCGAGCAGGAAATTCTGCTCTTTCAGAAAATTCTGACCGATCACGCCTCTGATCTTTGGCGCTATTCTGTGAATCTCTTTCAGCTCAGAGATCACAACTTCAAGTTTGTCAGTGTTTGTGTCGCCGATTGCAACCCGGTCCAGCCATGCTCGCGACAGCGCAGCGGTACCGTTGACCGTTGTCAGCATTACACGATCTTTCGGCGTTAATAAAAGAACGTGCGCCAATTCGGTATCGACCATCGATGTGGTCGTTCCGGTGTCCAATAAAAAATCGAACGGTCCAGCACCATTGACGTAAACAGGTATGACAACCAATGAATCTTGTAAAATTTTGAAACGAATCGTCGTAGCTGCCGACGCAGACGCTACATTCAGAAATAAAATGGACGAGAAAAGAATTACAGAAACAACAGATAGCCGAATCACACTTAACTTCATAGAGACCTCTCAGCCAAAAACTGAGTGGCACTCTAGGACTGAGCGGGTCCAGAAGTATTGACGAGAGTCTGATCTTACGGCGCGTTTTGATGATTAGGGTTGTGATGATTTTATGATGGTCAGTAAAGGTCTTATTTATCAGTTTGATAGCGTTCAGGTCGACCTGGACGAATTTCGCGTGACAAAATCGGGTGAAGCGGTTTCGTTGGAGCCAAAAGCCTTCGAAGTGCTTCTTTTCTTCATAGAAAACCCTGGGCGGTTGATCGAAAAAGAAGAGCTACTGAATGCTGTCTGGAAAGAGGCTTTTGTAACCCAGAATGCTTTGACCCGAGTTATTGCGCAACTGCGAAAAGGTTTAGGCGACGATCCCAAAGAAGCTCGGTACATCGAAACAGTCCCGACCAGGGGATACAGGTTTATCGCTGAAGTGGAGCTTGCCACGTCTCCACCTCCCATCAAACCAATGCCCGTTCAGTCCTTGCGAAATACAGGCGAACCGCCGAATCAAAATAATGAGAACGTTACACGAAACCGATTGCTCACAAACCGATCCCTCACAAGGTTATCTTTTGTGATCGCTGCGGTAGTCCTATTGGTTATTACTGTGTTAGTCGGACGGTCGTTTATCACAACCGCTGGTTCGGGCGCGCCTGTTATAAAGAGGACAACCCAGATAACCACGTGGACTGGTCTTGATATCTATCCCGCATTTTCACCCGATGGAAACTCGATTGCCTACACGTCTGACCACGACGGAGGATTCGAGATCTACGTCAGGCAGATTGCCAGAGGTGGAACGGAGATCAAGCTCACCTCTGATGGCGGACAGAATTACGAACCTGCCTGGTCACCGGACGGCAGATTTATTGCCTATTACAACAAAAGTCGAGAAGGCATTTGGATAATCCCCGCATTAGGAGGCGTGCCAAAGCAGTTAACCGATTTCGGCTCGCGACCATCGTGGTCACCGGACGGAGCGCAGATAGCGTTCCAATCGGACGGGCTCAACGACGTCGGTGCCGTCGCGTTTGGAGCAATGTCACCGTCGACGCTTTGGATTGTTTCGTCGGATGGCGGACAACCCAGGCAATTGACTCAGCCGGCAAATCCCCCGGGCGGTCACAGCTCGCCTTGCTGGTCTCCGGACGGAAAGCGAATGCTGTTCGCTTCGTACGGGATCGCGGGAATTGGCGTTTATTCCATATCTCTTGATGGCGGCGGGTTAAAGAAGCTGGCTCAGGGACAAGTGTTCGATCCTATTTATTCACCCGATGGCCAGAGCATCTATTTCGGCGGCGAAACAAGCAACGCCGGATTTTCGCTACTGAAACTTCAAATTGATTCTGCCAGCGGTGACCCGATCGGCAAGCCAGTCGAAATAAAAAGCACTGGAGCGATGGTGCCCAAACATCTCAGAATCTCGGCAGATGGAAAGAACCTGGTTTACGCAATGTCCTGGATGGAGAACAATCTTTGGTCGATCCCGGTCTCTGCGAGTTCCAGTGAACCAGCAGGCGCGCCAGTTCCCATGACCAAAGACACAAGTTACCGGAAAACCATGCCGGTATTTTCAAACGATGCAACCAAACTCTGCTACATAGTCAACCGGACGGGCGACGATACTTTTGTTCGCATAGCAGACAGCAATGGAGAGAATCAAAGAGACTTGCTAACCCAAACAAGGCTCGGACCCTTGGCAGGTTGGTTTCCCGACGGTCGGATAGCCATGGTTACCTGGAACAAGGGAACGGCGGCACTTCGCGCTATTTCGACCGATAGTGGACGGGACCAGACCGTAACGCAAGTTGCTGATGATGTGGACTGGCCTAAATTGTCGCCTGACGGAAATTATCTTGCGTATCACTCAGACAAAGGCGGCGCGGTAAATACTGCGGTAAACACATGGATATTGCCAATCAATGGTCAGGCAAGACAGCTTACCTTTGGTGAAGGACTCACTGGATTTCCGTGCTGGTCACACGATTCGAAATTCCTGGCCGTTGAAATGAGGCAGGGCGAGAGCACCCAGCTTGGTATCATTCAGGCTGATGGTAGCAGCAACGGTCAAATTACATTCTTAACCTCTGAAAAAGGCCAGAGTTGGCCATTCACTTGGTCGCCTGATGACGACAAGATCGTTTTCGCGGGACAACGCAACGGCATTTGGAACATATGGTGGGTCTCGCGTTCAACAAAAACAGAGAAACAGATTACGAACTATACCAAACCCAATGCGTACGTCCGTTATCCTGCGTGGTCTCCGAAGGGGGACAGAATCGTCTATGAATACGCAGAGACAACGGGAAACATCTGGGTGACAGAATTCAGATGACACGCCAAGCTTTCTGATTAAACGGAATTTCATTCAGAAGGCAAAATCACACTCGAATGTGTTTAAGAGCCTATTCTACGAATGGATAGGCTCGTTCGTTTAAGGTCCTGCCTCAGATTTTAAACATAAGCCCGGAACCTTCCTTGTATCGCTCTTCAGACATGAACATAGACACGGACACGAAATTAGACGCCATATTGAAAGCTATGAAAGCGGAAATGCTGGACGATCTCCGCAAGTCAGAGCCGCTTGTTTCAACGCCGCACATGAAAGCCTGGTACAGATATGACATGACTATGTTCGATATTGGACGCGGAGACGATTCGCTGATTGTTGTCATGGTTGAGGATTTAAATGCGTTCCGTGAAAAGTATTATCTTCAGCGCAGATCAGTCACAGACACCACGGCAACCGTCGACACCCCGCAAGGCAAAATCTCGATGTCGTTTCCAGAAGAATACGACGAATTCATGCTCTTGATGGATAAGGTCGCGGGCAAGATGAAGGAAAGCGAGCGGCGGATCTAGTATGCCGCAATTCCAAGCCTGTTCATGCCAAAGCGAAAAACCAAGAAGAGGAGCAATGCATGAAAAGCCGAAAAAACATCGCCGAAAGCTATAACCGTCGCAAGGACTTTGAGGGCCGCCAATACACCGGGATGACAGTCGGCCGCACGCACCATTGGTATTACGATAAATCGGACTGGAAAGAGAAAAAGGTCACGCCGGATAAATGGGAATTTGTCTACAGCACTACAAAGCGACGGGCAGGCCACGCACCGGAGGGTTCAGGCGTGCCGGTAGGCACAGCCTATCACTGGTTCATTCTGGCTCATCAGTATGTCGAGAAACTGAATGCCAATGATTATTCAACCCAAATGGTCGGTCTGAAATTCAAATTGGCCCACAAACGCGCTTCCGCGCAAAAATGGTCCGCTTCGGGTGAAAAACGCCGCAAGCAATTGGTTCAAATCCTGAAAGACCTGATTGCAGATCTGGAAGGCGAGCCGGAACAGATTGTGCCTGTGGCGCTGGAACTTGAACACAACGGTAAATCCTATAGCGGAACTGCTGTACCGATTTTGACTTCGTGCGATGAAGGCGTATGCCAGCACTTTGATATTACGTTAAATAAAAAGCACATCGGCGTTCTTCGCCATGTCGAAGATAAATGGAAAATCTCGGAAATGAAGAGTCAGGCTTTAGCTAATGCCATCGGACGGGAAATAGAAGAGTATTATCAATGATAGCCGGTGAACACGAAGCTAATGTGAATTGTGACGTTCGGCAAAAGCGTTGACGGCGGGGCAAATTAACAACGTCATTTTGTTGCGCGGGTCACGATTCGGGCGTAGAATGCAATTTCGATCGGCATTAAACCCGGTTGAAGATAATTTGCAGGCCTAATCGGAATGCTCATCAATTTTCGAGCATTGTCGAGCGGGGGAACCACACGGCGTATTCTGGTTCGATTACGCCGCGGGGCGAGTCCGGTTCGCAAGAATCGGTAGGGCGACTTCCAAGCCCGAGTCCGTCAGCTAACCTCGTAGGCATTGGTTGGAAGGGCAAAGCCGCCGCGACTCTTTTGAAAGGCGCGGAGCAAATTTGCTCCGCGCCTTTTGTCGTGTGCGCTCGGGATAGCACTGAAAACATAGTGAGTATCCTTTTCGGGTTAAAGTCATCTCGTTCGGCCTTCGAAATCCACTGTGAGGATGGTTCGCAGCCTCCCTGGCTGAATCCTCATTGCGATCTTCTGCTACTCCTGTCCAAGAATGATTCCGCCGAGCGTCGACCACTGTCCCGTCTTCCCCGCATTGACCTTCATCCAAACAGAACAGGCATAACGCAAATGAATATATCGCGTTAAGGAGCTCGGAGGATGAGCAGTCAGGCAGAAGTCGTCAACGGACGGACAACCAAAGTAGTTGTCGCAACTTCGGTGATGTTGTCGTTTATATCGTTTTGGCGAGCGGCGGCAATCGTACTGAATGACCTGGGATCGTCGGCCTATTACGCCGGTGGCATCGCTGAGCAGGCAATCGGTCGAGCGGCGCCGTGGTTCATTTTCGGCGTGATGCTCTTCTCTTACGCCGTGCGCGCCGTTTATGTTGAGTCATGCGCGATGTTCACGCGGGGCGGCGTATATCGCGTGGTCAAAGAAGCGATGGGCGGCACTCTGGCAAAATTATCCGTGTCCGCATTGATGTTCGATTACATACTTACGGGTCCGATCTCAGGTGTAGCGGCCGGACAATATATTGTCGGTCTGGTTGCGCAGACTTCTACCTATTTCGGTCATCCGATGAACCCGTCCGTCGATACAACTAATCATTTCGCCGCCATCATTGCAGTTCTGATCACAGTCTATTTTTGGTGGCGCAACACCCTGGGAATTCATGAGTCATCGGATGACGCGCTGAAAATAATGTACGTGACGACCGCGATGGTCGTACTGCTTATTGTATGGTGCAGTTTCACGATTCTGACTAATCCGGATAAGCAACGCCTGCCACCTGCGCCTATCCCTGCTAACTTGGCATTTGATAGGGCTGGAGCGGGATGGATGCCCGCGCTAGCTCCGAATCATTTCAAAGAACTGCCTCCGTCAACCGCGTCGGCTGAAGTCGCTACCGCCGATACACCATCACCGCATTTCGGTTTGGTAAAAGGTGTAGGTGCTCTCTTCGGATTAATAGGAATCTTAATGGCGTTTGGCCATTCCTTCCTGGCAATGTCGGGCGAGGAATCACTGGCGCAGGTAAACCGCGAGCTTGAATATCCAAAACACAAAAACCTGATGCGAGCAGGTATGGTGATTTTTGTTTACTCGCTGCTGTTTACTTCTCTGGTTTCGTTCTTCGCATACGCGATTATTCCGGACGGCGAGCGGCCACAATATTTTAATAATCTGATCAGCGGAATAGCGATGAATTTGTCGGGACCCTCTCTGTTGAAACTTTTGTTTCAGGGATTCATTGTAGTCGTCGGATTCCTGATGCTGGCAGGCGCCGTCAATACCGCGATTATAGGATCAAATGGCGTGCTCAATCGCGTCAGCGAAGATGGAGTCATGACCGATTGGTTCCGCGCTCCTCACAAAAAGTATGGCACGACCTATCGAATGATCAATCTGATCGTCGGTTTGCAGTTGCTAGCAATAATCGGTTCGCGCGGCGACATGGACACTCTGGGCCAAGCTTACGCATTCGGCGTCGTATGGTCTTTTGCGTTCAAAGGTCTGGCCATGGTTTTGCTCAGGTTCAAGGATCGTTCGCACCGAGAATGGAAGGTTCCGTTCAATATTGATTTGAATGGCAACGAAATCCCCCTCGGTTTGGGAGCAATCGCGATGATTCTGTTCTCGGTTGCAGGAATCAACCTGTTAACTAAAGAGGTCGCGACAATCAGCGGCGTGGCTTTCACTCTCGTCTTTTTCATTGTCTTCTGGGTTTCGGAACATTTGAACGAACGCCGCCGCGGAGCCGCCGCCCACGTCGAAGTTGATCAGTTCAATGTCCAACCGCAGGAAATGATCTCGACCGAGACCGTCAAAATCAGACCGGGTAATACCCTTTGCCTGGTTCGTGATTACAACACGCTGGAGCACGTTCGGCAGGCGCTGGATATGACGCATACCGGAAAAACCGACCTGGTGATGATGACGATTCAGGTGATGCGCGGACCCGATGTCGGATACGAGCACATCGCGGAAAACCAGCTCTTCACCAGTTACGAACAGTTGCTTTTCAGTCGAGTCGTATCGCTGGCGGAAAAAGCGGGAAAGAAAGTTCACTTGCTGGTTGTTCCTTCATCGGATGTTTTCCAGGCGATTGTGCATACTGCCGTGCAGCTTGAATCCGATTCGATCATTGCGGGCAAGTCATCTGTGCTCAGTGCTGACGATCAGGCCAAACGTCTGGGTGAAGCATGGGAAAAACTGCCGTATAAACCAAGACACCAAGTGACGTTCAACGTCATCGATCCAGACGGCAAGGTTTATAAATACAGCCTCGGCGCGCACGCTCCCCAGCTGACTGAAAGGGAGATCAATCAGATTCACGAGCTCTGGTTAAATTTGACAGAAGAAAAAGGGATTGAGGAGCTGCATCATAAAGATGTCGTTGCTGTCGCTCTTGCACGACTGGAAACGGAGTTGAAAGGCAGCGAGCGGGTGCAAATACTGGATCAATTCCGCAAGCAAACAGGTAAATCATCTGCGCCCAGAGAAAAGACGTGATTCTGGCAAACGGCCATTACGTGCGTTTGGCCGCAAATGGTAAAGAGGCCTTAAACATTTCAGCGATTGGCCACGAGGCCAAATTTTCCTCTGGGTCTTGCGTGGCAGAAAGAGATCGTATCATGAGAAGTTTTCTGTTGATTGGCGTGGTCGAAGCCGTGCTGACTGGACTCTTGCTATTTCTTCGCCAAAGGATAATGAGGCCCGGACGAACCCATAAATTGTATTCTCTGGCTTATCTAATCACATTCGATGATAGCGAGCGGAATTCCAATGCAGCCAAAGAGTTCCCCGATCAAGATCAGAAATCACTAATAAGGATAAGACTGCCAAGAACAATTATGACATTCAGAAAACACACAAGTGCTGCAAAAACGAAAGGTATATTTAAGTTGAAAAAGATTGGCCATTTGATTGCCTTAATCGCGTTTGCCTTAACGATTACAAATGGTGCGAACGCTCAAGCGACAAACCCGACAGAACCGACTAAGCCAGTCATGTTGTCTTCAAGCGCGGACATCAAAACTGACGACAAAGATAAAGACAAGAAGACTGACGGTAAAAAGAGCGATGATTCCGAGCTCACACCTCGCGAAAAAGCCCTGCTGGAACGAATAGAGAAGCTGGAACAGAGGCTGGCCGAAGTCGAGGCTCGCACGGGAACGAAATCTGCCACTGATGCGCCCACGTCAAATTCAACTTCGACGCAGACCGACGGTACAACGACGTCTGCTTCGAACAGCACACCCGCACAGGGAATCAAATTGGACACTTCGGTAAATACTCAAGCGCAGAATCAGTCTCCGCCTGCAACAAACAAACAACCTGATCCATTTGCTTTCGCAGATTTCACATGGCTGAACGGGACCGCTCGAACAAAAGAATCGCCGATGGACACCAAATTCTTTACGCCGGAGATTCGGTTCGACGTCAATTACACCGACTCGCTCCATCATCCAGTTGACCACACAATCGGCGGATCCAGCGAAGTGTTTAGATCAGGTGAAGCTCAACTTACGCAACTGGGAGTTGGCGGAGACTTTCATTACGACAACGTGCAGGGCCGTGTGATGACGCAGTTCGGCATGTATTCGACAACGACGCCGCGCAATGACGCGAGCCCTACGGTCGGTCAATGGCAGCTTGATAACGCCTATCGTTATATTTCTGAAGCCTACGGTGGTTATCATATTGATAAACTGGACGGCATAAACATCCAGGCCGGAATATTTATGTCGTACATCGGACTGTTCAGCTATTATCAGTTCGATAACTGGGCCTATCAGCCTTCCTATGTTTCATCGAACACGCCCTGGTTTTTTAACGGAGTGCGTGTTCAAATATTCGCAAATGACAAATTGAAGATCGAACCGTGGATCATCAACGGATGGCAATCCTACGGCAAGTTCAATCATGCTCCTGGCGTTGGTGGCCAAATTTTGTGGCGACCGACGGGAAACATTCAGGTTACCTCTAATAACTACTACGGTACAGATGCTCTGGGTATTCCCGATCGCAAGCGGATCCACACCGACGATAGCTTTGAATACAAATATTACGATCAACCAGAAAGATTAATCTCGAAGGCTGCATTCACGCTCACCGGCGATATCGGTTGCGAGAACGGCGGCGGCGTTACCTGCACCAGCCGCAAGATGGGCACCCCAGCACAATATTTCATAGGCGGAATGGTCTACCACCGCGTCTGGTTTGATAAAGATCGCTACGCTGTAACGCTCGGCGGCGGAGCGATCAACAATCCTGGCCGTTATCTCGTCTTGCTGCCACCGATCAATGGCGCAACCGCCGCATCGGGAACACCGTACTTCACCGAAAATCCGGGCGATCCGTTCAGGGCCTGGGATGCTTCTGTGACGTTCGATTATATGCCCAGCCAGTACATAACGTTTCGCGGAGAATTCAACCATCGGGCCGCCAACGTGCCATACTTCTCAGGACACGGTGGTATTACACCGCCAACCGGTAACGTCGGACCTCCGGGATCGTTTGTGCCAGGATTCGTTCCCGATCTTCAAAAGAGAGAGAATCGATTCACGCTGGCTCTGCTTGTGAAGTTCTGATCGAAGGCAGTGGACCGAAGCTGCAGCGATTTGCCGCTGTTTATGAGGTCTTGACGGATCTCTATAGTAAGTCTGTATTGGTTAACTGCGAAAGGAAACCGAAATAGAGCCGACATACACTTTGATAAACATCGAATGGATTGTCGACCTGATCCCGACGGATAGAATTCGGGCCACATCTTCCGTCAATCACCTGAAAAAGAATAGGCCCGAAAACAATTAATCCATCAGAAAAAAGCGTACGCCAAAAATCGCTTAAGAATTTGTTTAATCCTTGACGGATAACCTGAACATGAAAGTTCTAATCGGGTGCGGTCCCAATAGATCAGTAATCTGGCCTGAAGACCGTTCGCTGGTGGCACGTTCATTGCCATTTCCAGGAAATGCAGTGCAAGGGCAAGTGTCGGTGAGCGATTTTACGCACACTATCTTGCCGCCAAATTCGTCGGAAGATTTCGAAAGGAC
This sequence comes from Blastocatellia bacterium, assembly GCA_035652355.1. GTDB lineage: Bacteria > Acidobacteriota > Blastocatellia > DASRDY01 > DASRDY01 > DASRDY01. Next base: position 31,074 of record DASRDY010000151.1, on the reverse strand, counting down.
GAAGCGAACATGCGGCCAATATGGAGCGGCAGCATCCAATTTGGGTTAGTCAGCATTCCGGTCGGCGTCTATTCAGCAACCAGCAGCGAACGGATCAGCTTTAACATGCTGCATAAAAAAGACCACGGGCGGATTCGCAACAAACGCATCTGCGAAATAGAAGGCGTTGAGGTATCGAACGACGAGATCGTAAAAGGATACGAGTACGAAAAGGGCGAATACGTCGAAATGACCGAAGACGATTTTGACGAGATCGCCGTCGAAAGCACAAAGGTCATCAACATCACCGATTTTGTATCGCAGGACGAGATCGATCCGATGTTCTTTGATACTCCTTATTACCTTGCTCCTGGTAAAGGGGCCGCGCAAACATACGCGTTGTTGCGTGAAGCATTGAAGAAATCCGGCAAGGTCGGCGTCGCAAAAGTCGCAATTCGTCAGCGCGAATATCTGGCGGCGGTGAAGGCGCACGATACGGCTTTGATGCTGGAGACCATGCATTTTGCTGATGAGATAACCAATCCTGAAGACTTGAACCTTCCCAGCGAAAATGTGAAGATCGACACCCGCCAGTTGAAGGTTGCAGAACAATTGATAGACGGACTTACCGACACTTTCGATCCTGAGAAATATAAAGATTCGTATAGAGAAGCTTTGCTGGATTTGATTGACAAAAAGACCAAGGGCATTAAAGCCAAGCCAGCCGCCAAACATCGACAGGCAACCACCAAAGTTGTCGACATAATGGAAAAGCTGAAAGAGAGCTTGAAGGAAGTAGACAGCAAGAAAAAGACGCGAACGACAACAACTCACAGGAGAAAAGCATCCTGAGTATTTGAATTATGCCAAGCCGACACACCTCCAGGAATAAAAAGCCGCTAGACGAATACAAAGCTAAGCGTAGCTTTGATAAAACAGCCGAACCGACGCCAAAACAAAAACATTCCGAGACCGGCCGTCTTTTCGTCATTCAGAAACACCGGGCGAGCCACCTTCACTACGACCTGCGATTGGAGGCCGACGGCGTTTTGAAATCGTGGGCAGTGCCGAAAGGACCTTCGCTTGATCCGAAAATCAAACGGCTGGCGATGGCAGTTGAAGATCACCCAATCGACTATGCCACCTTTGAGGGCATAATCCCTGAAGGCGAATATGGCGGCGGCACTGTGATGGTTTGGGATTATGGTACTTATGCTCCTGATTCATCAACAAAGAGCGTTTCAAAGGCTATAGCAGATGGCGAGCTGAAATTTACCATCCACGGATCAAAGCTTCAGGGATCGTGGGCCCTCGTACGAACTCACGATCGCAACTGGCTGTTGATCAAACATAAGGATGCGTTTGCGAGTGAAGAAGATATCACTGAAACACAGGCTACTTCCGTTTTCACCGACAGAACTCTCGCCGAAATCGCCAAAGACGAAGGCGGCAACGTTGACAAAGCGGCAACGGGTGATCCGGTAAAGGTCTCTCGCAGGAAAACTAAAAAAAAAGAGAGCATAAAGCCGGCTAGCGGACGAGATTCGACTGCAAGGATTGAAATACCTTCTGACGCAAAACAGGCAGCAATGCCAAAACATGTGCAGCCGATGCTTGCAACCCTGGTTGATGAACCCTTCACCAATGATGAATGGCTGTTCGAGACGAAATGGGATGGCGTAAGGACGATTTGCTATTTGAATCATGGAAAGCACCGACTTCTGTCGCGACGGCAGAACGAAGTCACGGCTAAATACCCCGAGATTTCTTACATTGGCGATGTGATAGAAGCGGATCAGGCGATTCTGGACGGTGAGATTGTCGCTCTGGACAGCAAAGGGGTTCCCAGATTTCAGCTTCTTCAGCCCAGGTTCGGATTAAAGCCGGAACGCGGAAAATCGCGCGAAAGTGAAGAGGCAGTCATCGCATATTTCATTTTCGATCTGCTCTATCTGAACGGATACGATCTGACTGGGGTTGATCTGCTCCACAGAAAAGAGCTGCTTCAGAAAATCATTCGGCAAAACGACCGGATCAAATTTGCGGATCACGTTATTGGCGAAGGCGAAAAGTTCTTTAAACAAATCGAAAAGATGCGCCTTGAAGGGATGATTGCAAAGCGCATCGACAGCACCTATATACAAAAACGATCAAAAGACTGGCTAAAGATTAAAACCCTACAACGAACCGAGGCAGTTATCGGAGGATACACGAGGTCGCGCGGAAGTCGAGAGCACTTCGGGGCTCTCGTAATGGGACTGTATGATGGAAACAAGCTGATCTATGTCGGGCATACGGGTGGAGGATTCAACCGGCAAACTCTGAAGGAAGTCTACGACTTGATGGAGCCGCTAAAGACCGAACATTCGCCTTTCTCGACTTCCGTTAAAACAAACGAGACGGTGCAATGGATAAAGCCAAAGCTGGTTTGCGAGATTAAATTCTCTGAATGGACCGGCGACGGGCATATGCGTCAGCCGATATTCCTTGGAATGCGCGATGACAAGGACCCTAAGGAATGCGTTCTGGAAAAGAAGTTCGATACCGCTGAGGTCATCGAAGAAAAGCACGATACCAACCAATCGATCGACCAACCGGTGCGAAGCAACTCGAAAGTAATTCCTGCGTCCGCATTGCTGTCTGAGGAATTCAAAGGCGATCAAACATTCAAGGCGCCGGGCGGAACGCTTAAGTTGAGTAACCTCGATAAAGTTTATTGGCCCGAGGACAAATACACAAAAGGCGATCTGCTGAAATATTATTACGAGATTGCTCCGCGTATTTTGCCTTATTTGAAAGACCGGCCGCTGATACTAAAGCGCTATCCAAACGGAATTGCCGAGACTCCGTTCCATCAACATACGATTCAAAATCCGCCTGACTTCGTCACAACATTTGTTCGCGAAAACAGCGAAGAAGAAAATGTCATTTACGCAGTGGCTAATAACGTTGCGTCGCTTCTGTATGTGGCAAACCTGGGATCAATTTCCATGCACGCATGGAGCGCTCGCAGAACATCACCGATGAATCCCGATTGGGTATTGTTTGATCTGGATCCCGGAACGGCAGAATTCGGACAAGTTATCGAAGTCGCTTTGATTCTTCAGGAGCAACTGAAATCGATCGGGTTGTCTGCTTACGCAAAAACTTCAGGATCAAAAGGACTGCACGTTTATGTGCCGATCAAAAACGCCTACACCCATGATCAGGTCGTTCAATTCGCCACATTGATTGCCCATATCACTGCAGAGCAACACCCTGACCTGATAGCAGTAGAGCGGATCGTGAACAAACGAAAGAAACATAGAGTCTACCTGGATTACTTGCAGAATGGTTTCGGAAAATCGCTGGCAGCGCCATATTCGGTCAGAGCCAGATTGCATGCTCCTGTCTCTGCGCCAGTCACCTGGCAGGAGATTAAGCGAGGTAATCTGCGGCCGGACGAATTTACGATTAAGAATATCCTAAAGCGCATTTCCAAAATCGGCGATATTTTCAAACCCGCTCTTACCGATAAACAGTCGCTAAGCGGAGCTCTGAAAAAGATCGAACAATTAGTGAGAGGTGGTAACAAAGCAGCTTAAAGATAACTGGAAACGACTATCTGCCAGCTGACATTCGCTTCGCTCGTCGTTTGGTTTTTTCTTCATCCAGATACCACGGAATATTGATAACGACTACGTGACGGTCGCCGCGCAGGAAAAGATCGGCCTTCAGCCATGCGGCTCGCTGGTTATGAAGCAGATATTGATACCAATGCGCTTCAACCAGTTCCGGAATCACGACTGCGATCATTCTAGTTGGATACTCTTCGTGAAGCTTATCGATATAATCTTCGAGAGGCGAAAGAAGCTTACGATACAGTGAAGGAATAACCTCCAGCCGTGGCACGGGCAAACCGGCCGCCTTTATCGGAGTCTCGACGTTTCTGGCCCATTGCTCTCTGACAGCAGCATTGTCCTCAGCCCCAATGCAGACGTGGACTCCGATCACCTCGGGAGAGAGTCTCAACGCAAAGCGCAATGCTCTTTCCGTCAAAATATCCCAGGCTCTGAAGGGCACAATGACAACGGGAGGGTCGTTGTGGCTCAGGTCGAGCGCGTGCGGACAATGAACTTCGCGCGCAACTTTCTGATAATGATGTCGCACATTCATAAACACGAACAGAATTGCGGGTACCAGCACGAGTGTAATCCAGGCTCCTTCGACAAACTTTGCGAAGAGTATGATTACAAGAGCCACTGTTGTCGCAACGGCGCCTATGCCGTTGACAATCATCGAAGTGCCGGACGTCTTACCCTTTGCTCGTTTCCAGTGAACCACCATTCCAGCTTGAGATAGCGAGAAGGCCGCAAACGCTCCGACGGCAAACAACGGAATCAATCGGTCGGTAATGCCGCCGAAAACGATCAACAGAATTCCGGAAACGATTGCCAGGAACATGATGCCGACGTTGTAGACCAGTCGGCGACCTTGCGTGCCAAAGGCTCGCGGCAGATAACCATCTTCGGCGACCAATCGACACAATCGCGGAAATCCAGCGAAGCTGGTGTTGGCAGATAACGTCAATACCAGCAGAACACTGCCGATGGTTATGAAATAAAATGTTCCGCGACCGACTACGGCTGCAACCAGTTGAGAGATTACGCTTTGATATCCGGCTTGCTCCTGGTCCATTGCTCCAATGCCGAAGCTATGCGACAGATACGCGATCCCCAGTAACAGAAACGCCAGTATTACCACTATTGCGGTCAAGGTTCGCTGTGCATTGCGGACTGCTGGTTTGGCAAACGCGCTGACGCCGTTGCTGACGGCTTCGACGCCTGTCATAGCGGTGCAGCCGCTGGCAAAAGATCGCATTAGCAACCAGATGCCTGCTACGCCTATGTTTATGTTCGGAAGCGCCGGTGGCGCAACAACCGGTATTGCGTGTCCGCCGTTGAGAATAAATTTCGTAATTCCAATCCCGAGTACGATGGTGAGAGTTCCGACAAACGCATACGTCGGCAGCCCGAATATGATTCCCGATTCGCGAGTGCCACGCAGATTTACCAGAGTGATAATCGCGAGAGTAATTAAACAGAGGGTTAACGTGTAGGAATGCAAACCTGGGAATGCGGAAACCAACGCTCCAATTCCCGCCGAAATGCCGACAGCAACATTTAAAATATAATCCAGCATCAGCGCGGCCGCAGCTAAAAGACCCGCGCGGATTCCGAGGTTTTCTTTCGCAACAGTGTAGGAACCCCCGCCCGTGGGATAGGCCGAGATCGTCTGCCTGTAAGAGAAATAAAGAATCGTCAGCAGTAACAGGATGATGACAGTTATTGGAACAATATAAGCCAGCCCCAAGGCACCGAGAGGCAAAAGTACCGACAGCGCGGCCTCTGGTCCGTACGCAGATGATGAAAGGCCGTCCAATCCCAGTATCGGAACGCCGGATAAAACGCCGATCTTTTGTCCCTCTTCCTCAGTAGACGAAAGATGTTTCCCGAGAATGTGATCCAATACAGACATTCAGATTCCTTTCAGAACGATCAAGAAAACTGACAAGAACATTTGCCTGAATACTGTTTAAGAGTGGATTATCCTACCATAACCGCACCGCACATAAACACGCGCGATTAAAGCGATTGGCCCTGAAAGGTACACGCAGTAATCCGCGTCATTGGGCCATCCTGGCACGTTGCTAGCATATAGACGATTGATGCGAACATTGATTGTATTTGTGTTATTAATATTATTTGTTGCCCTGCTGGGCAATGTTTACCACTCGGCGCAGCAATTCGGCCATAGGCCGACCGCGGACACAAATATACCTGCTGAAAAAGAGCCAGTTACAACTCACTACAGAAATCAGCCAGCTTCAACCGAGTCGTCATCTGAAATCAGCGCACCGTCAGGACTGATAATTCCCGTCGCCGGGATTACTCCGGACAAATTGCATGACACGTTCAACGAGGCACGTTCCGAAGGTCGAGTTCACGACGCCCTGGACATTATGGCGCCGCACGATGCTCCGGTATTGGCAGCAACAGGCGGTACCATAATCAAACTGTTCCAAAGCGAACGAGGCGGCACGACTATTTATCAGCGTGATCCTGACGGAAAGACCATCTACTATTACGCGCACCTCGACCATTATGCGGAAGGATTAAGCGAGGGTCATTATGCTAAGCAAGGTGAAGTGATCGGATATGTCGGCGACACAGGCAATGCGGGACCAGGCAACTACCACCTTCACTTTGCCATCTGGATTGCACCTGATGAAAAACACTTCTGGAATGGCACGAACGTTAATCCGTATCCGATTCTGCACAACACGCACTGATTTGACAGCTAAACGTCTGATTCTAATACGCCCTCGTACGGAATGAACGGCTTAATCCAACGGAACACTACTTGCCGAAAGCCTGCGTGTATATCAGAAAGTTAAATTCATGAGGCAGGTGGAAAAATGAATCGATCCTTGTTTGTAGTCCTGATTATCTTAACCTCATTACTGATGCTGTTTGACTCAGGTTGTCAGCCGACGAATAACTCAACGCCGAAATCGCAACCGGCTGATACCGCGTCGCAGCCCTCGACGCCGCCGGCTCAACCGGAAGCTGACAACCAAACCGTCCAAATGCCGATTACGTTGCCGGTGCTGGATGCCTTTTTCTCTGACGACAAATTTGCCGGCGAGCTGAAACAGAAACTGAATCTGACCGGTGAACAAGTCCAAAAACTGAAACAAACCGCGCGGGAAGAGACGGCAAAGCTGAATGAATCGGACAATCAAACAGGCACGGCGGAAGCCGCTCGCGACGAGGCTACGCAGAAGATAACGGCGATAATCGGTCCGGAAAAAGAGAAGCAACTGGTGGATTTTGTGAACAGCCAATGGAGCGGCGGCTCGCAGGCAGAACTCAGCACAACTCCGAATGCGATTCCGACCGACACGCGTATTGTGGTAAATGCGCCAGCCTACAGGATGGACGTTTACAACAACGGTCAATTGTTGAAGACCTATGTGGTCTCGATAGGCTATCCGGAATTCCCCCTTCCTACAGGCTTGCGGCTGGCGCGCGAGATTATTTTTAATCCGGTCTGGACGCCGCCTGACGAGCCCTGGGTTCGAGCTTCAACAAAATATCAGGCCGGAGAAAAGGTCGAGGCAGGCAGCAAGCTGAACCCGCTTGGTCCGATCAAAATACCGATTGGACTGCCGTCGCTGATTCACGGCGGCAAGCCCCTTGCGAAGATCGGCGGACTGGGCTCGCACGGTTGCGTTGGTTTGACGAGTCCACAGGTGAACGACTTTGCATTGCTGCTGGCGCACATCAGCAATACTCCGCTGAATAACGAGCAGGAAGCGGCTTACGAAAGCACTCCATCTCAAACCAAAAAGGTGGATCTGAAAACGCCAATTCCAGTGGAATTGCGGTACGAGACGATTGTCGTTCAAAATGGCAAACTGCACATCTATCGCGATGTTTACGAGCACAACACAAACACTGAAGACAACTTGCGAAATGTGCTGAAGGTATATGGAATCACGCTGGAGCAACTGTCGCAGGACGAGCGCGATCAGATCAGCAATGCGCTGAATCAAATGGCGCGCGGCGCCTCCGGCAGTCCCGCAGATCAGTCGCAGGATCAGTCGGATTCAAAGAATAAGAAGTCAAAATCTGCGAAAGTTACGCCGCGTGTTATCGGTCAAAAAGAGATTGTAATCGATATCGCAGAGTTACAGGGCAAAGGCTATCCCGACCCGGTCAACCTGAGCACCGGAAATGAAAACAACAAGGCTATCGTTGCAACAAATAAGGCGACAAACAAGAAAAGGGGAAGATAATTGGAAGTCGTGACGAAAACTGGCGGCCGTCTGAAAGAACCGGTCGCCAGTTTTGCGATTAGGTTGTCTGGAAACTACTTCGCTGTGGACAGCTCAGCCACATGCCCTGACAAACGCGACTTGTGACGCGCTGCGGCATTGCGATGAAGAATGCCTTTTTGCACGGACTTGTCTATCAGGGACAATGTCGAAGACAACAATTTGCCGGCTTCGGCCTGGTTGCCAGAATCGATTGCAGTGCGCAGTTTCTTAATCTCCGTGCGAAGTCGCGAGCGGTTGCCGCGATTAACCTCTGTGCGGCGCTCGGTCTGACGGTTTCGCTTCTCGGCTGACTTATGGTTCGCCATATCTCCGTGGTAACTCCTGTAATCATTTCAAAAGCGGGTAGTTTACCGATACCAGGAGCTCAAGTCAAATAATTCCTGGCTGCTGTCAAAGCTCTTTTTGTAGCTTTAACGTAGCCACGACAAATCCAGATTGATTTTGCCTGCAATCAGAATATGTGCCGGACGTTAATCTTCGCTTAAGCAATTCGTTTGCTCAGAAAATCTTTGATCGGTTTTGCCAAGTCGAAGCCCAGGTAGGTGTTCTGTTCCTCGCCGATATCTGATATCACCAATCCGACATAATCGTTAGTCTCAAAACTGGCTACATCGTAACCCCGGACCTGAGGATTCGGCGAATGTCGATAATTTCTCGCGCCACATTGCTCGTCCCGTGCTTATTCTGCGGAAGGTTCTGTTTATTCCATTTTTTTGCCTTTGTTTGGACTTACTTAGCAAGGCAAAAGGTATACAGGATTTATCGCGTGTTTTCACCAGGGGTGACTCTGGAACCTGAACCCCGCTGGCCAACATCTTCCTCAGCAATCGTGGCATAGACTTTTGCTGCAGCCTACGCCACGATTGCCGCCAGTTTGTGAAACCAAATTCGAATCTGACCTGAGGCTGACGCCCCTGAAATGGCAAGCTTTGAATTCGTTATGCTATTTTCGCTCTTTCCACAGCCAGATTCCGCCGCGCATTCCAAGGTCGTTGGATACGATCTCGACGTCGGGATCCAGCTTGAAATCTATTTTCTTCGCGTTTCCGCCGCCTATGTAGAGTCGATCGAAATTCGTCAGGCTTCGCAGGCTTCGGATAGCTCTCTGCAGTCGGCGATTCCATCGTTTCTTACCTACATCCTGTAGAGCCTGGTTTCCGAGCTGCTCTTCATAGGTCTGACCGTTGCGGAACGGATGATGCGCCAACTCCAGATGTGATGAGATATATCCGTCTTCAAAGAGCGAAGTCCCAAAACCGGTGCCGAGCGTGATGACCATCTCGACGCCTTTGCCTTTAATAGCGCCCAGCCCTTGAACATCGGCGTCGTTTTTGGCTTTTACAGGCTTACCTAGTTTGTAGCTGAGTGTTTCCGCGAGATCGAATCTCTGCCAATAATCCTGCCCCAGATTTGGTGCGGTAATGACCTTTCCTTTGCGGACGACGCCAGGAAAACCGACCGAGACTCGTCCGTATGGGGGCAGCGTTTTCACCAGATTAACCAGAGCGTCGATTACCGCTTCGGGGGTGCTGGGATGCGGAGTTTCCACTCGCGCTCGTTCTGTTAACATTTCGCCGTTATCGTCCAGCACCGAAGCCTTCAATCCCGTGCCGCCGATATCGATTGCTAACGTGTGTGTTTCGTGTTTGTTGCTCTTGCCTGACTTTTGTCTTGATTTCTTTGCACTTTTTTTGGATGTGGGCATTGCGCCTCCTCCTGTGATCTATTTTTTGCCAATGGTCGCGAGCGGTAAGGGTAGTGTAGACGGGCTACTGACCGGTACCGGCCGCAGCCGGTGATTATAACTTATTTAACGCGGACGAAAAGAACTCAATCGAGGGTCTTGTCAGCACCGGCAGCGGTACCCGCTGGTTATTTTGTCAGACTTTCGCCCACTTGTGAGTTAATGGTCGTATACCCATTCGCTGCCCGCAGCTGGTTCTGACATATACGCGAACTGGATCGCTGTTACCGGTGGGCTTTATCTGCCTGTAATCCAAAAAATCGATAAATTCTGGCCCTGATGTCAGATTGAGCGGCAGCCAGTCTTCGGTTTTTGCTTTCGGTGTCTAAACCTTCACGCACGGCTTCCAGCTCAACGCGTCTTTGAGCCAGAATGCGAGAGAAATCTTCTGCCATCTCTGGTCGCGCAGCCATCGTCGCGTTGAATGATTCCTTATCCAATCGGTAACACTTAATTTCCTCAACAGCGACGACTGTGGCGGAACGCGGCTCGCCAGTCATAAGCGACATTTCGCCCAGCAGATCGCCGGCCTTTAGAGTGGCGACAGCTTTACTGAGCCCGTCGATTGAAATACGCACTTCGGCGCAACCTTCTTCAATTATGAACAGCCAGTACCCTCCCTCGCCTTGCCTAACCATCTCTTCGCCGCGCATGAAGAGTGACGGTTGCAATTGAATTGCGACCTGTCGACGTTCGTCTTCAGTAAGACTCTGAAACAGAGACGCATTCCGCACTACGTTCAGTCTCCTGTATAGTTCCCGGTCATCCTTTAACTGTTTTCGGTGGTCGGTCTCTGTCGTAAGAAAAACACGCTGAGCAGGGATTGATACCGGAATGCCAGCTCGACGAAGCCCATAATAAATTCGAGTTCTCACCTCACCGGAAGTAGGCATATCGGACTGCAGGTTCCATAGCCAATAGCGAACGCAGTATTGAATGTAACTTTCTCTAAACTCATCCAAAACGCAATCGGGCGGAGGCGAAGTCGCCACTCCATGCATCGGCGAAGACCTTAGCGCTTCTTCAACTGTGGCAATTACCTCCATCGGCGTATGCCGCGGGTCCACGTGAAAGTACAGTTCCTGACGCTGCTGAACTGGCTCGCCAATGCGTCGACCGACGATGACGATCTGACTTTTCATCAATTGACTGTTAGGAATAATCACAGTATTCCACTTGCGTGTTTCGATTGTTGTTTGACGCCAGCGCAATTCGACGACTCTGCCGACATGCTTGTCAACTTCAATCCAGTCTCCGACATTTATTGTGCGCTCCATCTGCAGCGCCAGACCGCCCATAATATTCCCAAGTGTATCCTGCAAGGAAAACGCGATCACGGCTGTGATCACCGCAGAAGTCGCGACGATTCCCGAAACATTGACGCCTTTGTAGGAGAGATAAGTTAGAATCAGCGTCACGTATGCAACCGCGACCACCAGGTCGCGCAGAATACGGGGAAAGTTAACGCGTAGGGACCCGAGACAGACATCGAAAATCAGAATGGCCGCAAGGTTAATCAGGACCACGCCCTCCAGCAATGAAGCGAAGCCCACAAGAAAACCGGCCGGGAGCGAGTGACCACTCGAGCGAAAGAAAGCAGCAAGAAACGCTCCCGCTAAACTTAACCCGAATAAGACTACCGATGCTTTGATCTGTTTACGCTGCGCCGGAGCAAGCCAGGCGAGCAGTCCGCCTGCCACAATAAGGATTGTCGCAAACCACAGCAGGATGATTTCACTGGCAACGCCGGTTGTCGCGTCCCACAGCGAGATCGTGTCGAGAAATGCTGGCCGAAACGCTTCTAAAACACTTACTTTGCAATATCGGCCGAGCTCGTGTGTTTGTGACATAAATGCTTACCGTCGTCGCGAATCGGAATCAGCCCTGACAAAGCTAACACGCCCGGTTGTCCGCTGGAAACTAAAATCTGTGGAAACTCAAAGTCGAATCAAACGACTTGTTCGCCAATTCTGAAGAACCGCCGAATACGGCTAAGAATATCTGTTTGCATTGCCGCAAGTCGCTGGCGTTTCGCCTCTGCGTCAAGTCCTTCTTTTATCGCTTCAAGCTCGACCCGGCGTTTGGCCAAAATGTGTGAAATGTGCTCAGCCATTTCCGGTCGTTTTATCAGAATTGATCTGAACGATTCCTTGTCGAGTCGATAACACTCGACATCTTCAAGGGCAATCACGGTGGCGGTTCGCGGCTCGCCGGTCATCAATGACATCTCACCAAAGAACTGTCCGCCTTCCAGGCGCGCTACTGTTTTTGAGAGACCGTTTCCAGTTGAGAACTGAACTTCAGCGCTTCCCTTGATAATGATGTACAACCAGTGTCCGACCGCTCCTTGTCTGGTCATGATCTCGCCTTTTCTGAAGGGCGCGGTTCGCAGATCGCCTGCGATCTCCTTTCGTTCTTCTTCGGTCAGATCGTCAAATAATTCGACGCCGCCAAGAGCTTTGACGCGATGATCCATTTCCGCATCCAGTTTTTGATCCTTTCGGTGCCGGGTTTGCGAAGTCAGGAAGAGGCTTTGCGCAGGGATAGACAAAGGAATGCTTGCTCGCTTTAATGCGAAATAGATTCGAGTGCGTATCTCCGTATCTGTGGGATCATCGGCTGCAATATCCGTTAGCCAGTATCGCAGGTCATAGAATGCTGTGCTGTCTTTGAAATCCAACAACACGCAGTTAGGTTTTGGATCCGTTGCGACTCGCGCAATTGGAACGTCCTGAACGGCGGCTTCAACTGTTGCCATCACGTCGCTGGGCGGAAACCGAAAATCGACCTGAAAATAAACGTGCTGGCGATGCTGAACTGGTTGCCCGGTTCTTCGGCCGAGAATGACGACCTGACCTTTCATTAACTGACTGTTGGGAATGATAACTGTGTCCCAGTTCCGGGTTTCGATCGTAGTTTGTCGCCAACTTATCTCCACCACTCGTCCGACGTGCGGATCGATACGTATCCAGTCTCCGACGTTGATACTTCGCTCCATCTGAAGGGCAAGCCCGCCCATTATGTTTCCCAACGTGTCCTGCAATGAAAAACCGATCACCGCGGTCAGCACCGCGGACGTGGCAACGATGCCCGACAGGTTGACGCCGCTTGTCGACAGATGCACGAGAGTAAAAGTAATGTATGCCAGCGCAAGCAGCAGATCGCGCAGGATCCTTGGCGTGTAAATGCGGAAAGCGCGCAGCAGTACTTCAAAGAAAAAAATTCCCGTCAGATTTATCAGAACAAAACCGCCCAGCAGGTAGCCGATATGATGAATCGTATTACCCCAGTCATCGCGTCCGGAAACGGTTACGGGGATGCTCAGCAGAACGATAATGCTGCTGATCACGAACATTACCGCCGCGGCCCGCGTATGTTTTCGCTCGGCTGGAACAAGGAAATAGAGCAGCGATCCCAGGATAACAAGGATAGCGAGGCCGGAAGGCAAATCGTCCTCGATCGATCTTCTTATTGCAAGCGACCACAGCGCCTGCGAATCAAGCCATCTTGGAAGCGCCAACGCAGAATATTTATTCGATAAAAACAACCCAGGGAGAATTGTCTGAAACATCAGGAGATTATAACCCAAGAAATGCAACTATTGATCGACTGATTGATTTGAGATTTTAGGCTATACTCGCGATTCGAAAATCATTGATACAGGAGACCGAGTTGCCCAGAACAGTTAAGACATTTGAAATTGGACAGAAGGCGTCTTTCTCAAAAACCATTACTGAAGCCGATGTCGTCGCTTTTGCCGGTGTATCAGGAGATTTCAATCCGCTTCACATCGTAGAAGATTACGCAAAGACGACGATGTTCGGACAGCGAATAGCGCACGGCATGCTGACGGCCAGTTTGATTTCAACCGTGCTGGGAATGATTCTGCCCGGGCCGGGATGCGTTTACCTGAGCCAATCCGTAAAGTTCGTAAAACCTGTTCATATCGGCGACACTCTGACCGCAACCGTTGAGGTCACGGAATGGGCTCAGGATCGCGCAATCCTGAAACTAAGCAATCAAATAACCAACCAGAACGACGACATCGTCATTACGGGCGAAAGTGTGACACTGGTTCGGGACTGATCGCGCGGACGTAATCCGGCTAATTCATAGACTGCAGGACTTTCAATATTTCGTCACTGGTTCTGCGAGTCATCGGAGTTAATTCGGTATGTTTGTAAGCGATCCGGCCCGTTTTGTCGACGACGAAAATCGCACGCTTAACGATATTGATAAATGGCATTGCCGATTTATATTGCTTTGCGACTTTTCGATCAGGATCGGATAGCAGTTGAAAAGGGAATTGGTATTTATCCTGAAAACCTTTGTGCGACTGCACGCTATCAGTATTTATCGCCAGAAGAACCGCGTCCATACCATTAAAGTCCGCCCAGGCATCGCGATAATCGCATAACTGCGCCGTGCAGACTCCCGTGTTGTCCTTTGGATAAAAGGCCAGGACAACGTTGTGTCCGCGATAATCCGACAGCGTAACTGTTTCGTTATTGCTGTTAGGTAAGCTGAAATCCGGGGCTATCTCGCCAACCTTCATATAGTCTGCCTTTTATTCACGACACGTCTTCAGGGTAAGACGTGTCGTGAAAGAGATTTTACGCCTTTAGGCGTTTGCCAACCGCATTCCAGTCGATATTGCTAAAGAATGCTTCGATATATTTTCCGCGTTCAGCCGGTTTGTAATCCAGCAGAAATGCGTGCTCCCACACGTCCATCACCAGGACCGGAGTGTATCCCGCGACATTACCCTCTTCGTGCAGTGTAATCCAGTGATTATTCAATCTTCCAGTGCTCGGATCCTGATAGCAGACTGCCCAGCCGACACCGCGCATGCTGCCGACGCCGACAAAATCCTTCTGCCAATCCTCGAAACTTCCGAAAGCGTCTTCGGCCGCCTGTTTGAACGCCGGAGCTACCGATGATCCGCCCTTTACCATATTGCCGAAATAATATTCGTGCAAAACCATTCCACCATATTCAAAGCCCAGCCGTCTCTTTAACTCTGCATAGGCAGGATCGGCTCCTTTTTTTTCGGATAGATTCGCAATCATTTCGTTAAGTTTGTTGGTATTCGTTACATACCCATTATATAGACCAAAATGCATTTCGAGCGTTTTATCGGAAATCCCATTCAGCCCGCTAAGATTGAATTCCTTGGCCTTGTACGACGCAACCGCCATCTTTGATGACATCTCTGGCTCTCCTCTCTTATCTGCAGCAAATCTTATTAATTCACGCGGGGAGAGACAGCGCGAAGGTGTTGTGCGTTACATTATAGTTGCGAAACCAGGTGAATTGAAAGGTCGTCTGGGCGGTGAGGTAAAATGCCTTGAAATGTCAGTGAGATAGACGCGCTCGGTGGTAAGGCCGAGCGTGTCTGCTGGTCAAACCGAACGGGAAATCAGCGTCCGAACATTATGAAATCATGCGACGCCGCCATAAAGAACAGCATAGGCAGAGAAAGCCACGCATTCGTTCTTGACGCGAGGAATGCGCGACGTCCCAGTTTTGCCGCCTCCGGCGGAATCGGTGTTCCATTCTCCGCATACGCTTTTGTCCAGGCAATTATTCGGCGTTGGGCTGGCCAAATAATACTCCAGACATTCGCGAGCATTATGATTCCCAGTCCGCCACCGATACCGATTGAGATAGTCTTGTTTCCTATTCCAGGATAACTGCCCATAAACATGACTATGACGGCCGCCATCACTATTACGATTATCGCAATCACTATCGCAAGCACATTCCCTTTGCTTAATGGGCCGTCAGGCTTGGTCACGAAAAAGACAATCGTGTACGTCACCAAAATAATTAGTAACCAGATACCCAGAATTGCAAAAGCATTTGCACCGCCGTTGTGGGCATCCGTCGCCAGGATGTATGAGCCATAATAGGCCAGACCAACCAGAACTGTAACCAGAGCCCCCCACCTGAAATACCAGAGAGCGTTCGGCATCAACGCGGGAACCACTTTGCCCTTGGTTGGGGCATCCAGTTGCTTTTGGAACGGCACGTTCACTGCATTAAAGAAGTAGAGCAGTCCGATCCAGGTGATGCCCGCGACAAAATGCGCCCAGCGGAGAATGACCTTGACGTACGAGGCCGCGTCATCCGGAAAATGGACAACCGGTCCATGTCCACTCGCAGGGGTTTGGAAAAATGTTAGAAGTGTCGTGACATCCGACAACAAGGGGTGTGCCATATGTCCTCCAAATTCTTTTTCGGAATGTTATTGCTGTTTCCCGGCCTGAAAGCGCGGCCGGCGAGCCAGTAGACTGTTAAAGAAAGCTAACAATATGTTTCATCGAATCAAGTGTCAATCGAAAAGGTGGCCGCAGCCTGGTTAAACCCGGTTTGTTCTATTGCGATGTATCCGACAAATCCGACCTCAGGTTATCTCGAACGTTATCCAGGATCTCGGCCGAAGCCTGGTAATTAGGATGATTGATTACAATCCTTGATGACTTCGACAGGAACGCATCTTTCGCCTCTTCGGAAAACTTGAAGCGAACGTATTGCACGGCTGCCAGTTTGTCGTCTTCTTCATGTCCTTCTTCGAAGATGGCAGGAACGCGGTATTGATCTCCGATCTGAATAGCGACGCAATCGCTCCTGGTGATGCCCAGCAGTTCTTCCAGCTCTTCTTTTATTTTGCCTGCGGTTGTTATTTCGATAAACATCGTTGCGCTCAGTTCATTAGAACCAGGCAGCAATTGGTTGTAAACGTTGATTTCGTCCTGGATCTTTTCTTCGTGGACTATTCGCTCTGCGCGCATCATCTCCTGAATCTGAGACAGAACGGTGTCACGATTTTCAAACACAAACGTGATTTTCGGCCCGACCGAGATGCGGCGATTGTTTTTCAGCTCGATAATTCTCGCGCGGAATTCAGGGCGAATCTTTTCATATTCGGCGATGTTCTTAACTTCAGAAATGTTTATTGGCTTCATTATTGCTGCCTTTATCTGTGTGAACCTGGCTTTCGTTATCGTCAAGCAGTCCATACGATTGCTCGATGATTTGAATCGGATGCAATGGCTTCACTCCCGTTCCATCCTTAATCTGAATAGCCGCCAGCGGACAATCGGAAACCATCGTACTAGTCTCGCTTGCGGTCATCTGCGCGAACAGCGGCTCGGCGATTTTACGCGACAACTGGTAATACTCTTTTTTAAATCCCCACGTGCCATCGACTGCCGAGCATCGATCTATAACTTCAATTTGAGCTCCCGTCAGCTTCATCAGATCGCGCGACTTGAACCCGATGTTCTGGACCCGTAAATGACAAGGAAGATGATATGCAATCTTTCCGGGGTTGTGTTTGAAATCGGTCTTTAGCTTTCCTGCTCGCTTCTGTAACACGAGGTATTCGCAAATGTCGAAGGTATTTTCCGCAACAAGTTTTGCCTCGTCGGTTCCCACGAGCGTGGGATACTCGTGTTTCAGCATAAAAGAGCATGTCGGTCCGGGCACTACGATTTTGCGACCAGAGCGAACTGCGTCCGCCAATTGCTTTGTATTAAAAGCCGCATTTTCAGTTGCCGCATCGACATCGCCGCCGTCCAGAAAAGGCATGCCACAGCATTTTTGCTCCGGACAAGACACATCAAGGTTATTGTGCTCCAGCACCGATACACACGATTTTCCTGTATCAAGTTCCTGGTAATTCACTGAGCAGGTGTAAAACAGAGCGATCTTATCCTCACCTTTGCTCGCGGGCGAACTATGCTTATCAAACCAGCTTTTGAAAGTCTGATTATTAAATGTAGGCAGGACTCTGTCCTTATCTAACCCGACGATCTCTTCCATGAGAAAGCGGTGCGCTCTGCGCTCGTTCAGCCAGTTAGCGATCTTCGAAGTCGCTACGCCGAACTTACCCATAAAATCGGTATGACCCAGGAAATTATCCTGCAGCGAGACGCCTTCTTTCTTCGCCTTCACAGCTTTTGAACGCAACATCAGCCTGGGGAAATCGACCATCCATCTATGCGGAGGTGTGTACGGACAATGAGGAATACAGAGCTTGCACTGATAACAAAGATCGACAACGGTATCGAAATCTTTTTGTTTCAGTCCGGCGACTTCGGCATCGCCTTCCTGATCGATGCGCTTCAGCATTACATCAAAGGAAGGGCAGAGTTGATAGCATCGTCGACACCCGTGACAGATGTCGAAAACGCGGTTCAACTCGTCTGAGAGCGATTGGTGTTCCCAGTAGTCCGAATCGTGAACGTCGTAAGTAGTAGACATAGCAGGGTCGGTGGTCGGTGGTCAGCGGTCGGTGATCGGTGACTCCGACCACTGACCACCGACCACCGTCCACTTTCTCAGTCGAGTCCGTCCAATCCTTTTTGGAAGCGACCAGCGTGCGATTTCTCCGCGCGAGCCAGTGTCTCGAACCATTCGGCTACTTCGCTGAAACCTTCTTCACGAGCAGTTTTCGCAAAACCCGGATACATCTCGGTGTATTCGTAGGTTTCGCCTGCGACCGCGGCTTTCAGGTTCTTTTCGGTATCGCCGATCGGTTCACCGGTGGCTGGATCACCGACTTCCTTCAGGTAATCAAGGTGACCAAAGGCGTGACCGGTCTCGGCTTCGGATGTATCGCGAAACAGACCGCCGATGTCGGGATAGCCCTCAATGTCGGCGCGGCGAGCAAAATAAAGATAGCGACGATTTGCCTGGGATTCTCCGGCAAATGCCTCTTTCAGGTTCGTGTGAGTTTTTGTGCCTGCTAGGTTTGGCATGCGATCTCCTTTTCTTTGAATTCTTTTTGAATGAACTAAAACGAGTGGCTCGCGAGTATTAGCTACCGGCAGCCACGGAAAACTATTCAGGCTGACACTCGGCGCATAGTCCGATGAAATCAAGCCGATGAGTCTCAATCTTAAATCCGTTCAGGTTGTCGGCCTGCCGCTCTAGCTCTGAGGAAACCGGAATCGAAGCATCCTCAATCTTGCCGCAGATACGACAAACCAGATGATAGTGCTCGTCCGTGCGAGCATCGAATCTGCTGAATGAATTGCCGTTGCGCAATTCTCGTATTTGACCGTCTTCGCCGAGTATTTTCAGATTCCGATATACGGTACCCAGACTTAAATGGGGAAACTCCGGCTTCATCTGCTCGTAAATCCAGTCGGCCGTCGGGTGTATGTCAGTGCCACGAAGGATCTCCATCAGGCGCTGCTTTTGCCGGCTGTTCCGCCGCATTATTTCTTCGAGGGAATTCTTCATATTCGGAATAGTTACGATTATGATTAAGATGAAAACTTTGTCAATCGTTTTTCAAACATTTTCCGGCAGCACGAAGTCTAAACACGGGCAACTCTCACGCGCGTTTCAAGACTGCGGAAATCTGGTCAGCTCACACCATTTGGTGCCTTTGTCATCCGAAATAAGTGGCCAGGTTCGCGCCATCGCGAGTTAGACCTAATGAATAATCGAACAATTCCAGGCAGTTAGGAGTGGTGGAGAATTCCGTCAAAGCTGGTACACACCTTGCTCCTGTGCACCTTTGGTTACCATCGCCCCTTGAGACGCGTCTCCGTTTAACTAAACGACAACTAAAGCCAGACTAGAGCGAGTTGAGTCGTCAACACATCCCCGTTTTTGAGGTTGCCCGGATGCAAGCAACAGGGTTCTGGAATAGATTCTTGCCTTTGATCATCGTGATTGTCGTGTTATGTTGGTTTATATGGAAGATAATCGTTCCCCATTATTGATGGTTAAGTAAAGCCGTGATGGTCGACGATGTTCAAGGGTAAGAAGCAACTTTCCAATAAAACATTATATTATCTGGGTTCCACAGCCGGCTGCTCATTTCACTGTGTTGTTCACTTTATAGTGGCGTTAGTACGTTTTTCGCACAACGAGGATTATGGCGTGAACGTAGCAGTTGCGGTTGCTTCCTTGATAATGGCCTGGATTTTCGGTCTCGTATATTTCAAGCGAGTTTCGAAGGAAACCATCAAATCGTAGGTGTTAGATCGATCGGGTGGTCCGGGTTTTTGGCTTAGTTTCCAGGGATCTATTTCGTCCGACACTGGGGACTGTTAAAGCGGCTGTTTCTTCGAGATGTCAAGCATTTAGCTTGACAATGGATTTTAATTTAGGTTAAAAAATACCCTGCACTGATAAGCACCAGGTGCCGTGAGTTTCTCTGTCGTCGTCGCAAAAGTGAGGCCGAGCTGTTGGGCGTTGTTATTAGCATGAAGGCACAGCGCAAATGACCGGCAACGGGTGGCGCCAAAAAAATGGTTTGAGGGCGAAGACATCCAGCCAATTTATAGCCAACATTTGCCAGTCTTCTGATATAATCACGCAGGACGGCCGTTTAGAGTTTCGGGTCGGTTTCCTTTCATCTGCTCAATTTTGCGCATTTTATTAGTGGTGAGTCGATATTGAAGGGCTTTGAGTTGTTCTGCCAACTGCCAATTCTGATCGTTTCGGGCCCTGCCCTGTTTAGCGCCCGTGTACAGGTCGGCAAATCCGCCTTTCCCGGGAGATCGTAAGTTTGGATATAAAATCACGAATTGCTTACGAAGGGCTGGTGTGCTGCCGATACGGTTGGACTGAGAGTACGCATTCTAACCAGCTTTGTCATCGCCGATTCGGCCGGACCTTCATATCGAATGGAGTGCGATCATGAAAAGAAATCTAAATCGGATTCTGCTGGTTTCCTGTGTTATGTGTATAGCTTTGTTGCCAGTGCTTGGGCAAGAGACGCGAACAAAGCGACCGGGTCCTCAGCCGGCGCGCGGCTCGAACGCGACTGTGCTGGTGGTTGCGCCAACCGAAGTCGCAAAAGGCGAAACATTTACGGTCGAACTGCAGGTAGAGTTGGGAACAACGAAATTCGAAGACGGCACGGCAACCGCATTAGGCGGTTATGTCTTGCCGATAGGATTCGATCCGTCTATCGTAAAATTTATCAGCGCAGACGGGGGAGAAACCCCAGCATTCAACAAAGCACCGACATTTACAAACGCCGACATGGCGAATGAAAAAGGAGTCGTGATTGCGACGGCCTTCACTACGGCTATCCATCAGCCGATGACTTCTTTGAGTGTCGCTAAGCTGACTTTTGTGGCTGAAAAGACTGGCGCTGCGGTCTTTACCGTGGATCCTCAAGGCTCGCCGCAACACGCTGCGCTGGCTTCAGTACTGCACAACGACGCTTCAGTCGCTATACCGGCTTCATATAAAAATGGCGCCGTGACGGTTAGTAGCAGAAAAACGACCTCGCGTCCAATTGTTAAAGGGAAGAGCAACCCGTCGCGTTAAAAAATACGGGTAAGTCGAATGCGAAATTTACGCAAAGATTGAGTTTGTTATGGTGGAGCGACCCTGAAAGGTCGTATCCACCGTTTCATTTTTAAATGTGATAACGGAACATTTCTGCGGGGACTGACAACGCTTGTAGTCCAGAGACGTACCAGGCAGAATGGCTGACCCACGCAAGTGTTTTTAGGAGGAACCTAATGTTTAGTCGGAAAGTATTACTTACAGTGCTAATCGGAGCGGCACTAATTGGAGGGTTTGCGCTAAAAGCCTTTACCTTTGCCGGCCCTGTTTTCACGGGCGGACCGAAAGGAGACGGCAACGCACAGTTGTTCCTGTCCCTGGATCCGTCGGCGAATCCGACGGCTCTGTCGTCGTTCAGTATAAAGCCGAACAAGACGTTCCAGACTCGGCTGTATTTCGACACGACGAATCTGATTTTGAATAATTCCACGAATGGAATTACAAATCAGCCCGCGACGTTGGGAGCATTCACAATAAACGTAACGTTCGATACGAACTTCGTTCAATTGGTGAATCCTCAAATCGCCCAAGATCAAAATTTTGCGCTTATTTGTTCCGATCCAGGCGTGAACAACCCAGACTTCACCGGTGTGCCAAGCCCTTATAATATTTGTAACGACTATACATTCGGGCCATCTAATATAACCCAGGCAAACTCACAGAAAAGAATTTCTTTCGTTTATCTGCCCAACGCTAATGTTCGTAACAACAACACGACGGCTTTTAAGAATGGACTGATTCCTCTTCCAACACTTGTATTCAAGACGATCCAGAATGGAACGACGACCATAAAAGTCGACGGCACGTCGCAAGACAATGCCAATGTTGGCTCGGCAGATTCGTTCACTGCCGGCAATGACATCAATAACCAACAGCCCAGCTCGATTCCATTCACGGCCACAGACGTCGCGTTGAATATTTCGAACGCTCCTCCATCGATCACATCGAGCGCTTCGGCGAAAGAAGGCGACACCGCACACGGCGTCAATATCGTAGTAAACGATGCCGATGGCGACCCCGTCACGATTACAAGCGTGACGCAACCGACACTGTCGGGCGCAACCTTGAGTTGCCCGGGAGTAGGCACGTCTCAGGCGGTACCGATTACCTGTACCTTAAACTTCCCGACCCTCGGGTTCACATCGGCAGGAAACTTCACCGCAGCTATAAGCGCGACTGACGGAACGGATACAACAAATCAGACAATAAATATCACTGTCGGTAATGTGAACCGTCCGCCGTCATTGGCTGCCATTACTAATAGAAACCTGGCACAGGGAGCGACTCTGGATATTCCTTTGAGCGCAACCGATCCTGATCCGGAAGATACCAATATCACTTTCTCGGTGACGAATGTAGTACCGCCGCTGAGCAATGTGACAATAACTCCTTCGGGGTCGAATACAGCCGGTAACCTTCACATAGTTGCGGCGGCGAACGCGGCTCCGGCTGTGTACACGGTTACTGTCACGGCTAACGATAATGATGCTGTTACACCACAGGCTAATGGCTCAGGTCCGTTGACCAGTTCGCAACAGTTCACGCTAACTATCTTTAAGCCGAACAGCCCACCAGTCTTTACGGCACCTGCGCCGGCAACTGTGACAGTGAATGAGAATGCCACGACCAGCTTCACCGTTACAGCAAGCGACCCTGATGCAACGGACGCGTTGTCATTCACCGTAACAAGACAGGACGGCACGGCTGCTCCAGCATTTGTGACGCTAGTCAATACGACTGGCACGAATCCGAGCAGCACGACGGTCAATATTGATCTGACTAACAACTTTAACGCGGCAGGCACTTATCCGTTACGAGTCCGGGTAACTGATAACAACACTTCAAA
Source organism: Blastocatellia bacterium (assembly GCA_035652355.1). Classification (GTDB taxonomy): domain Bacteria; phylum Acidobacteriota; class Blastocatellia; order DASRDY01; family DASRDY01; genus DASRDY01. Next base: position 8,301 of record DASRDY010000151.1, on the reverse strand, counting down.
TGATCCTAATGGGCCGAAGTTTGCCGATACAAACTTTACGCTGACGGTTAACAACGTCAATCGACCGCCGACGCTTGCTCCTCTCAGCCCGGTTTCCGTAACCGAACTGAGCACTCTGGATGTGAGCCTTACCGCGAACGATCCTGACGGCAATTCGACGCTGACGTTCAGCGTTCAGAAGTTGACCGGTCCCGGCTCGAACTTCGCAACCATTACTAACGCGACGACCAACGGAACTGCCACTCTGCATTTGGCTCCACAAATCGGAGACAACGGAGTGTCTACGTTCAGGGTAACCGTTAACGATAACGATCCGCAGAATCCGCTTACCGCCACTCAGGATATTACCGTGACGGTGAATTACAATGATCGTCCCCCTGTTCTGACGCTGCCGAATAATGTTCCGGTCACAATGAACGAGAACGATGCTCAGGTAACAGTTACGGTCAGCGCGACCGATCCCGATCTGTCCAGAACTCCGCCAGCGCCGAACTTGACGTTCAGTATTCAGGTTACGGCACTGAACACAGAGTTGAGCGTTCCGAACACGTCGTTCATTACTTTGGGAGCTGCAACTCAAGTCGGCACGACATTCAGTGCGCCGATTACGATCAATCCGCTGGCTCTCAATGGACGCGCAGCCGGTAATTACACGGTCAGTGTCACTGTAAATGACAATGACTCTACTGGGCCAAACGGAAGTGGTCCCAAGACGGACAACAAGCAGTTCCAGGTCACCATTGTCAACGTTCCGCCGACTACGCCGGTGATTACCAACCCGCCGACCACTATCAATGAAGGTCAGACAGCAGATGTGAACATCTCTTCGACCGACATTGGCGGTAACAACCTGCTGGCGCTGAGTGCATCGACGAGTTGCATTCCGGCTCCTCTTGCGCCGGGAGGCTCATCCACAACGACAAGTCCGTCAACCACCAGCAGGTCGTCGGGCAGAGTTACCGGATCGCGTGTTTCAGCCACACAGCCTTCTCGCGCCGGTGTCAATGCTAATAGCTTCGTTTCCGTGACCGACAATGGAAACGGAACAGGCGTATTGCACATCGCTCCGGGATTCCTCGACGCAGGTCAGTGCACTGTAACCGTCACTGCAACCGAGGCTAACGTCGGAAACAACGTTCCAGGCGTGCACAGCGCGTCCAATTCGTTCAACCTGACAGTTGTTGACGTTAACCGGCCGGTCGTGTTTACCACTGCTCCGAATAACGGAGATACATTCACTGTCAAGGAAACGAATACCCAGGACATCTCGCTCGTGGCGAACGATCCTGATACAAACAACGTGGCAACGTTCACCCTGACCAACGCTCCTTCATTTGTAACCATTACGAATGTAGTCAGCGCAAACGGCGTGAGCACGGCGAATATTCATATCGCTCCGCAAATACTTGATGCGAAGAATTCGCCTTTCAACAACATCGTTGTGACAGTAAACGATCAGCACGGCAGCACCGATTCGCGTACGTTCAACTTGATCGTAACGCCTGCCAATCGCCCGCCGGTGTTGACGCTCAGCCAGTCGACGATTAACGTGACAGTTGGCACTTCGGGAACGATTACTGCCAGTGCGACCGATCCTGACAGCGGCGCGCCGCTCAATCAGACGGTCACGCTGTCACTTGCTGGGAACAACCCGGCGACGGTTCCATCGTTCGTAACCATTGGACAGACGACCAAGGATGCACAGGGTAACTTCAAGGCGACGATCAACATCGCTCCGCCGATCGGAACGACTATTGGACCGATCACCGTCAATGTGGTGGCAACCGACAATGGAACACCGAACCTGACGGATACGAAGACCCTGACCATCAATGTTCAGGATACGCCTCAGGTGATATTGATTGCTCCGAACGGCGGTGAGACGCTTACCGGCGGCCAGACGTTCCAGATAAGCTGGACGGCATCGGCGGCAACGGGCGTTAACCGACTGCGTCAAACGCTGTCACTGTCGCTGGATGGCGGCACGACCTTCCCGATTGTCATTACAAATGCAATCGCAGGTGGTACACAATCGTTCAACTGGACGGTGCCGAACATCAGCACCACCACGGCGCGAGTGAAGGTAACCATCACAGAGCCTGCCTGCACGGGCGCTGTGGTAGCGACACAATGCAACGGCGTCACGTTACCAGCAGACAGGACAACGTCAGACACCAGTGACGCTAACTTCACGATCAAGCTGAGTGGTCAGACCGCGCCTGCGATCGCAATTGTGTCCCCGACCAACAATGACACGCTGGTTGCGGGACCGACGGCATTCGATGCCAACGGTAATCCAGTGGGAACACAGGCTCCATTCCCGATCGTGTTTACGACCAGCGGAATTCCGGCCAACACCAGCTTCACCATCGATTTCTCGATTAATGGTGGAACGACGTTCACAACTATCGGTACAGCGCAGGCAAGTCCGTTCAACTGGACGATACCGACAACGCTTCCTGACGGCACTCCTTTGTCGACCAACAACGGTGTGCTGAGGATAACCGGTGGAGGTGCGACAGCGACTTCGACCGGATTGAAGATCGGTTCGCAACCGGTTGTGACTCGCGCTACCTACCTGAAGGCTGGCGGCAACGAGCCGACTAACCAGTTACAGGTTACCGGTTTGGGCTTTGTGCAAGACGAAATGGATATAGTGGTTTGCAACCCGGTATCGAATGTCTGCACGGTCGAGCCGACGCTAACTCGCGCGATACCTGACCCGACCAATGGACAAGCGTTCCTGTTGATATTCCAGGATGTCAATAACACAATCCCGGTGGGAACGCCGATCAATATTCAGGTAAGGAATCATCTGACAGGAGCGATCTCGAAGCCGCTCAGCTTCACCAGAACGAACCGTTAGTTAGATTCTTTCAGACCATCAGCCCGGCAGACAGGTTCAGATCCTCCTGCCGGGCTTTCCGTTTTGTTAGCGGCTGGTTTGGATAAAAAATCCGAATTGGCCAACTGGTGTCACACCTGTCACGCTACGGTAAGTGCTGTATTGTCTATAAGTAGCCCTGTGACACCTAAGTATCCTGGAAAGAATTTGTGGCCAACCGGTGTCACGCTTTGCCTGCTTAATTGAAACGGCAGGCGCGGTAGCCAGATCGATTTTCCCCGGTTCAAAAAGTCCAATGATTTGATATAATTGAAATTGGTTTCCTCCACCTTTGTATTCAATTGTTGGGATCAACAGTTGTAATCAAAGTTAAAATCCTCAAGCGATTTTTAAGTCACAGGACAGGGGAAAGGCCGGTGAAGATCACAACCAGATCAAGCAACGGCGTGGTGATTATCGATCTCGAGGGCGATTTAATGCCTGGATTCGGCCGGGAACGGCTGAGCGAGACCGTAGCCGACCTGCTGGATGAGGGCAACCGGAGCTTCCTATTGAACATGTCGAAGGCTCCACGGATCGATAGTTCAGGCGTGGGTGCTTTGGTTAGATCTTTCGCCAGTATTCGCAAGCTTAATGGTCAATTGAAGCTCGTACGTCCTTCGAGCTTTGTGAAGCGGGTATTTGAGCTCACGCGCTTGATCACTGTTTTCGACATTTTCGACGATGAAGCCAGCGCGATTTCGTCCTTCTAAGCAGTGAGCGATTTAGACAACAGAACAATTAGAGTATGATGTTCGTGATAATTCCCGGCGAGGAAGCGACATTCTATTATTTGATCCGTTAGGTAGTTAATACGTTATGCAAAAGGCTGCACAGATCCGAGTCACCGATCAATTTGGGGCTAAGCGAACGCTTCCCTTGACGAAACCTGTCTTCACCATTGGCCGCAAGCCCGAGAACGATTTGCAATTACTCTCTGGCAGCGTGTCTCGTCATCACGCGGAGATACTTTACGAAAATGGCGCTTATTACATTCAGGATAAGGGCAGCAAGAGCGGCACGTTTGTGAATGAGCAACAGGTGGAGCGTCGTGTCCTGGTTCACCTGGACAGGATTGGTATCGGAGGCGTCGACGATTGCCAGCTTCAATTTGTAGAAGAGGCTGCGATGGCCGCGGCGGCTTCGGCTGCTACCGTGCCAAATCCGTCCAGTCAATCATCGGACCAGGCCAAAGCCGCTTCGGCAAATGAAGAGCTGCAAAAGCTGATTCGCTTTGTCGAGGTCAATCAGGCTTTCAAGTTTTCGCTGAGTCCTGACGACGTCTTGTGTCTAATCGTTGACGCGGCCATCGAGATTACCAAGGCCGAACGCGGATTTCTGATGCTGAAGAATGACAAAGGCGAGCTTGAATTCAAAGTAGCTCGCGATAACCAGCGAAACTGGCTGCAGGGAACAGAGTTCGCCATGAGTCACTCTGTCGTCGATGAGTGTTTCAAATATAATCGCAGCGTTATTTTGAACGACAGCATCGATAACAGCCCGCTGGCAGCTCGGCAAAGCATCCGCAATCTGGATCTTCGAACGATCGCCTGTGTTCCGTTGTTCCAATTTAAGATGAGCGAAAAAATGGACGCGACGTCGCTGATGAAGCGCGATGTGCTGGGAGTGCTCTACGTTGACAGTCGACTGATTGGCGGCGTGTTATCAAAGACATCGCTCACCCTGCTTGAATCGCTGGCCTTTGAAGCGGTCCAGTCGCTTGAGAGCGTTCGCCTGATGCGAGAAGAGCAGGAAAAGCAGAGACTGGAACGCGAATTCACCATGGCGCAGGAAGTTCAGATGGCGCTGTTGCCGACCAGCTTTAAGCCGCCCGATTATTTCGAGGTCGCGGGACAAAGCATCCCAACACGATATGTGGGCGGTGATTTTTACGATCTTATTACGCTGGACGATGGACGGGCTGCATTTGTGCTGGGCGATGTTTCGGGCAAGGGAATTTCGGCCGCTTTACTTGCGTCGATGGCTCAGGGGGTATTGCAGGCTCAGCTTCTCAGCGGGTTGCCGCTCGACCAGGTTGTCACCAGCCTGAATCGTGTTGTGGTTAAGAATTCCGCGGCCAATAGGTTTATAACCCTCTTTTGCGCGTTGCTGGACAGAGAAGGGAATTTCACCTTTGTTAACGCTGGTCATAATCCGCCGATTCTCGTACGAGCTAACGGTCAGATAGAGCTGCTGACCTCTGACGCGATAGTGGTCGGCGCTTTCGATTTTGCCGAGTACAAATCGGCACAAATCAAAGTAGGTCCCGGCGATATCGTGGTCGTATTTACAGACGGCGTTACTGAAGCGGTCGACGCTCAGAACGAGATGTTCGGCGACGAGAGATTAGAGGCTTTGGTTAAAGCTTCCAAAAACCTGTCCGCCGAAGAGATTAAAGACACGGTATTTAAAGAAGTCCTTGCCTATACTCGCGGATTGCCGCAGGGCGACGATATCACGATGATTGCCTTGAAAGTGAGGTAGCACAAACCGACAATTTGCGCTACTTGGTGCCGCACTTATCGCTGATCACCGTCACGGTCGAGACGCCGATCTGGTTTTTATCGTCACAATCTCCCGCGTGTGGCGCAGCGCTGACTAATTCAACGTATGTACCCGCTTTCGCGCCGGGATGTTTGAAGCTGTAGGTCTGTTTATCCTGCTCGTCGGTAATCTTAAAACAGCCTGGTTTGTCGCCATCGGAAACGCAGCCTCGGACGATTTTCATATTCGGAGGCGCGCTGGCAGCCTGAGGTGTTCCACCTCCGCATCCCGTCATGATCAAAGTGAGAAGTATTACTAATACTGCCGTTATATTGCTTAAGCAAAATGGGTCTTTCCGCATGCTCAAGGTCTCGTCCCTTTCCATTGATGAAGAGTCGATTCGATCGTGCAAACTCCGCACTTCCGCTGTCATCTGACAGCAGGAAAATTTGCGGACCACTCTTCCGGAAGAGACTGGCGACGAAGAAATGGTCGAATTGCACAGGCGGCTGGCAGGAACGTTAGCCGCGCAGCATATATTACCACTACCCTACCGCGATTTGCGAGAAAGAAGTGGCGCAGGTGGTAACCTACGCAATCCTTGTTAAGGACGTTAATGACGTTAACGATCAGGTTGAAATGGATTCGGACCTGAAAACAACATCCACAGGCTGGCAGCCTATGCTACATCGAGAGCCGACCTTGCAGCCTTGACGATTCTCACTGCGTCTTCGCGGGTTGCTGCAAGGGCGGTCAAATGACCCATCTTTCTTCCGACCCGCGGTTCCATCTTGCCGTAAAGATGAAGTTTCACCTCCGGAAACGCACAGGCTGCCGCCCAGTCAGGCTCGCCTCTTTGCCAGATGTCGCCCAGCAGATTTGCCATAGCGGCATAGCTGTGCATCTGGGTAGAACCGAGTGGGAGACCGCAGACGGCCCGCAGTTGTTGCTCGAACTGGCTGGTTATACAGGCATCGACAGTTAAATGACCCGAATTGTGAGGCCGCGGCGCGAGTTCGTTAATTAAAAGCTTACCTGATTTTGTCAGGAAGAATTCAACACACATCACGCCGACCAGGTCCAGTTTCTCCAGGACGTTTCTGGTGATTTCCACGGCTTCTTTCGACACCTGGTCAGGAATGTGAGCTGGCGCAACGCTGATATCCAGAATGTGTCTGCGATGAGAATTCTCTGCAACTTCAAAGTGAGCAAAACTGCCGTCCTGACAGCGTGCCGCGACGACAGAAATCTCACACGCAAAGTCAACAAAAGCCTCAAGTACGGCTTCCTGCCCTTTCAACTCGTCAAGTGCTTTCTGCGCGTCTTCCGGAGCGTCGATTCTTGATTGGCCTTTGCCGTCGTAACCGTATCCTGCCGTTTTGAGCACAGCTGGGTACCCAAGCTCCTGCAATCCTGAAAGGAGATCGGCCATTGAGCGAACATGGCGGTAATTTACGACGGGAAAACCTGATTGCGAAAGGAAAGTCTTTTCGCGCAGTCGATGTTGAGCAATGTGCAAGATAGCGCCGCTGGGATGCACAGGGGCGAGCTCTGACGCAGCTTCGACGGTTGCAGCAGGAACGTTCTCGAATTCGAAGGTAACGACGCTAACGCCGCTGGCAAATTGTCTGACGCGGTCGAGATCATCGTAAGATGCATCGTATTCGTAGTCCGATATTTGTCCGGTAGGTGTGTCGCTATCCGGTGAGAACGTATGCACGCGATAACCTAGTCGTCTGGCGGCAATTGCAAACATTCGACCAAGCTGACCGCTGCCCAGAACGCCGATTGTCGCTCCAGGCAAGACAATTCTACTCATACAAGCGTATCCTGTAACACTTTCTGTGTCTGTTCTTCGCGAAATCGACGAAGCTTTTCTCGCAGTTCCGGCCGACTGTTCCCGAGAATCGCGACTGCCATTAAAGCAGCATTTGTTGCTCCGGATTGTCCGATCGCCAGTGTTCCGACTGGTATTCCCGCAGGCATCTGAACAATGGAAAGCAACGAATCCATTCCTTTAAGAGCGCGACTTTCGACTGGGACACCTAGAACAGGAACGAGCGTCTGTGCAGCGGCCATACCAGGCAGGTGCGCCGCACCGCCTGCGCCGGCGATTATTACTTCGATACCTCGCGATTCAGCGGTACTCGCGAATTCAGCAAGCCATCCCGGAGTTCGATGTGCGGATACTATCCGGCACTCGTGCGGAACGTCGAATTTCGTAAGAATGTCGTCCGCATGGCGCATAGTCTCCCAATCGGACTTGCTACCCATGATTATCGCGATCAATAGTTTTTCTTCTTCATTTGATTTGTTGCTCATTCATCAGCACCGTTTGCTGTTCAAGTCTAGCAATTGATCGAAATCTATTGGAAAGAAGAAGATTTATCACGGTTGGGGTTGAATTCCAAAGAAAACCGAACGATTGTCACGAGGTGATTTCAGGGCAGGACTGATTAATGTGCTCACGTTCTAATTCGCAAACTTCGGATTCGTGTCAGGGTTGGATGAGCTCGGATTGGGACGTCATGACTATTTTTTATCAGTACTATAATCAAAGCCATTGGAATCGCGACCCCAGACATCAGCCAGATTGGGATCTTTAGAGATACCGCCTTTGATATTTTTCTGTTCTTTCGTAGATACATCGTTTGATGGTTTCGACAGGGCATCTACATTAACCCTACGGTTCTTCTTTTTAGCGGTTTTCTGTGGCGATGACATAGGTGTAGCTCCTTTAACAGACATACGTGATGCTGATCCAAAACGGATTGGAATGCGTTTGAGCGACGCTGTCCGTAGCAAATTAAAATGACCGCTTTTCGTAGCAAATGAAATGTCCGGTTGTTAACAGCAAAGCTACCACTGAAATTGCATTCAATTCAACAATGGCAGCAGCTTCACTTGCCTGAAGAGGGGAGCGTCAGCTCCCC
>DASRDY010000150.1:0-5591 GCA_035652355.1 Blastocatellia bacterium | reverse complement strand
CATGCCGCAGTCTTTCGGAGTGTGGCGACATCGCAGGAAAAACGGCACGATCTTCTATGTCGAGATCACCAGTTATTCTCTGACTCTGTTTGGGAGACAGGTCAGGGTTTCGGTCTGCAATGACGTAACTGAGAGTCAAAGGCACGCAATTGAATTCGAAGTTCTGTCAGAGATCATTCAGGGCGTGAATTTGACATCCAACCTTGACGAGCTGCTTCAGCTGATCCATCGATCTTTGAAGCAGGCAGTATACGCGGAAAATTTTTTCGTGACGCTTTACGACGAAGAGACGGGTCTGTTTAATTTCCCGTTCCATGTTGATAAGTATGACTCTGCGCCAAAGCCCGCTGCATTGTGGAAGACATGCACCGGATACGTTTTGAGGACGGGTAAGCCGCTTTTATTGACCGAGCAGATCGATCGCGAGCTGACTGAAAAGATGGAGATCGAAATGGTCGGGACGCGATCCCGTTCCTGGCTAGGCATTCCATTAAGGACCCCTAGCCGCTCGATAGGCGTTTTGGTTCTTCAGCATTACGAGGAAGAGAACGCATTCACTCAGCGCGATGTGGAATTCCTGGAATCAGTTGCTGGGCAAATCGCCCTGGCGATCGAACGCAAAGCCGCGGAAACCGCGCTGAGGGAAACCAACCAGACTCTTAACGAAGTGATTCAGTCGTCGCCGCTGGCGATTGCAACTTTCTCGCTGGATGGACGGGTCAGACTGTGGAATTCAGCCGCCGAACGGATATTCGGCTGGACAGCCGAGGAAATAACGGCCATTCCATTCCCGCTTTTCCCGGATTTGAGCAACGAGGACCAGGAAAAACACAAAAGAGATATATTGAGCGGCGAACGAATCTCGAACCGAGAAATGCAACGCCTAACCAAAGACGGGTCGCTGATTAACGTAAGTATGTCGTTAGCGCGGCTGTGCGATGCCGAAGGCGAGCCATCGGCTATTTTGGCTCTGATTGCCGACATTTCCGAGCGTAAAAATGCCGAAGCTGCTCTACGCCTGACTGAAGAACAGTTACGTCAGGCACAGAAAATGGAAGCGGTAGGCCAACTGGCGGGTGGAGTGGCCCACGACTTCAATAATCTTCTGACTGCTATTCTCGGCTATAGCGAGACTATGCTTGCTCGCGAAGATATTGATGAATCCGTCACCAATGGCCTTCGGGAAATCACCAAAGCCGGACATCGAGCGTCTTCACTGACGGGACAACTGCTGGCGTTCAGCCGCAAACAAGTATTGATGCCGAAGGTGGTTGATCTGAACTCAATCGTCGAAGATATTGACAAGATGTTGCGTCGACTGATCGGCGAGGACGTCAGCTTGACCACTACTTTACAGCCTGACGTCCACCCGGTTAAGGTAGATCCCGGTCAGATCGAACAGGTGTTACTGAATCTCGCCGTCAACGCCAGAGATGCAATGCCCCACGGCGGTGACCTGATGATCGAGACCTCCAATGCCGAACTCGACGAAAACTATTTGAAACAGCACGCAGGTGTAAGCCCAGGCCGCTACGTCTGTCTATCGGTCAGCGATTCAGGAATGGGAATGGACGCTGAAACGCAAAGCAGGATCTTTGAGCCGTTCTTTACGACGAAAGAAATAGGCAAAGGTACCGGATTGGGTTTATCGACGGTCTATGGCATTGTAAAACAAAGCGGAGGCCATGTCTGGGTTTACAGTGAGGTCGGAATCGGTACGACGTTTAAGATCTACTTCCCTCGGTTTGAAGAACAACGCGCTCCGCAATCTTCGACGACGACAGAGCGAGAAGGCGGGGAGACTATTCTCCTGGTAGAAGACGAAGAAGTTGTCAGGACGATGGTCAGCACATTGCTAACCGAAATGGGATATAAAATTCTATGCGCGTCCACCAGTGATGAAGCAGAGCAAATCAGCGGTGAGTTTACGAGTCAAATCGATCTACTGCTAAGCGACATTGTAATGCCACAAATAAACGGAGCGGAGTTGGCCAAAAAACTTATTCAATCGAGGCCGAATCTTAAGATAATCTTTATGTCCGGGCACACGGGACTGGCAGTCGATAATCTTGCAGTTGCAGGCGTGGTGCGGCCTTTCTTGCAAAAGCCTTTCTCGCTAAGCTCGCTTGCCACGAGCATCAGAGAAATTATGGACGGCGTCCAGAAATCGTAGAATCAATTTGTCGACTTTATCAGCGACTCGCCTTTGCTGATCGCGAATTGAAACTGATCGGTGTCTTTAACCTCTGAAAGTTTTTTCAGTTTTTCGGGCGGTTCTAAACTATTTTTCAACCGCAACTGCCACCATCCGACATCGTGCCACGAGCCTAGTTTGTAGCCCACAGATTTATAAATTCCGATCAGTGTGAATCCCAACGATTCGTGCAAACCGACGCTGGCAGGATTGGGAAGCGTTATGCCCGCAAACGCATTGCAGTACCCCTGGAGTTTGATCATCTGGAATAAGGCTGTATATAGAGCCCGTCCTATACCCCTTCGTTGCGCTGGTTGATGGGCATAGACCGAAACGTCTACTGACCATTTATAGGCCGGACGAACTCTGTGTTTGCTTGCATAGGCATAACCGAGAATTCGATCGCCCTCACAGACAAGCCAGGGATAATCGATCATCGTCTCGGTTATGCGCGTTCGCATTTCCTGTTCTGAAGGAGGCTCAACTTCAAATGATGTCGCAGTGTTGAGGACAATTGGAGAATAGATCTCCAGTATTGCCGAAGCGTCTGATTCCGTTGCGAACCTGACACGAGGCTGCATAGCTATTTCCGCTCCCTGTCCGAAAAGTGGTGTGACTCACCAGCATCACGCGACAGTCAATAACTTATTATGCCTTTTTCAATAAAGCAATCTGCCCGGCATGATACAGGGAATGTTGAATAACCCCATGAAGCAGAAAATAGACTGAAGTGGACTGACCGGTTGCGGTGGCGTTCAGGTCAGAGTCGCTCAGCCTTGAAATCCTTTCCGCCAACTTCAGATGACCGCGTTCTAGCGAGGCTATCGTTCGTTGCCAGGCGTCCGAAGACCGATCGTTGACGGCAGGCCAGTCTTCGTCGTCTGAGAGATTAGCGGCATCACCGTTTAATCTTCGCAGGGCTGCCGATTCCCATGCCGCAATGTGCAGAGTCAATTCCCAGATGCTATGTGCTCCGGTTACTGGTTGCGCAGCTGCTTTATCCGCCGTGACGCCTGATAAAAGCTCCTTAACCGATGGTCCATGCCAGGCGCCGCCTTCAAAGGCGCGATTAAGTTGATCGATGATTCTGGTAACTTCGCTCATTAGTCCTCCAATTTATAAATAATGTCGTTGGTTGTGTAACAGCGAAACTTCCAGTTTGTGATATTGAAAGTTGCAACGCGTGAAATTGGACAAGAGCAGTAAGGCATATATAATAACTGGTTTTGAAACGTATCTTTATAAAACCTTAATATGTCATTGAAAGAAGCAGTAGTCGGTCATATTCGCCCGCACGGCGGAGAATTAGTAGATCTTATCGTCGATCCGGCACGAGCCGCGGAAATTGAGGAAGCATCGCGAGATTGGGCATCTTTGTCACTTTCTCCGAGGCAGCTTTGTGATCTAGAGGTACTTTCCGTCGGGGGATTTTCGCCGCTTCGCGGTTTTCTGACGAAAAACGATTATGACTCGGTGTGCAACTCGATGCGATTGTCCGATGGGACTCTCTGGCCGATTCCAATCACACTGGACATCAACGACGAGTTCAGAAAGACAATTAGTGAGGGCGACGCAATTGCCCTCCGTGATCCTGAAGGCTTTCTGCTTGCGGTTCTGCACATAGAGCAGATATGGCAGCCGGACCTTCTCGCCGACGCAGAATCGATCTATGGCACAATCGATAAAACTCACCCTGGCGTTGACCACTTATTAAATCGCACTAATCCCTGGTATATCGGCGGTCGTGTTGAAACGGTTCGTTTGCCGAGGCACCACGATTTTCTTTCATTGCGTTTGACTCCGTCTGAGCTGAGATCGGAATTCAACGCGCAAGAATGGCGAAAGGTCGTGGCGTTTCAAACGCGCAATCCAATGCATCGCGCGCACTATGAATTGACTAGTCGAGCAGCCGAAAGCGTCAATGCAAAGCTTTTGATTCATCCGGTTGTAGGTTTATCAAAACCCGGAGATATCGATTACTACACGCGAGTCAGATGCTATCAGGCGATTATGAATCGCTATCCGGAGGGCAGCGCCAGGCTCTCTTTACTGCCGCTTGCTATGCGCATGGCTGGCCCGCGTGAGGCGATGTGGCATGCGATAATTCGAAAGAACTATGGCTGCACACATTTTATCGTTGGTCGCGATCATGCCGGGCCGGGCACGGGCTCAAACGGAAAGCCCTTCTACAGTCCTTACGCTGCTCAGGCACTTTTGATGGATAACGAAGCGGAGCTTGGTATCAAGATAGTCCCGTTCAACATGATGGTTTACCTTGAGGATGCCAGGCAGTTTGTGCCGGATAACGAAGTGCCTGAAGGTGGCAAAGTCAGCAATATTTCCGGCACACAACTTCGACGATTGCTGGCAACTGGCGAGAGGATTCCTGAATGGTTCACATTTCCTGAAGTTGCCGACGAACTTCGCAGGAGCCATCCTTCCAGAAACCAGCAAGGTCTTACGGTATTTTTCACAGGTCTATCCGGAGCCGGCAAATCGACTTTGGCCAATATATTGATGGTAAGGTTTCTTGCGATTGGCGGGCGCAGGGTGACGTTATTAGATGGCGATATCGTCAGGAAACATCTGTCGTCGGAGCTGGGTTTTTCCAAAGAACATCGCGACCTGAACATTTTGCGCATCGGGTTTGTCGCTTCCGAAATAACTAAGAACGGCGGGATTGCCATCTGTGCGCCAATCGCGCCTTACGATCAGGTGAGAAAACAGGTGAGAGAACTGGTGGCACCGCACGGCGCAATGGTTTTGGTGCACGTTTCGACGCCACTGGAAGTTTGCGAAAAACGCGACGCCAAGGGGCTGTACGCAAAGGCTCGCGCTGGAATAATTCCCCAATTCACCGGAATCTCTGATCCCTATGAGATTCCCGAAGACGCAGAACTCGTAATCGACAGCACGTCCATTGATCCCGAACGAGCGGTAGACCGAATCATTTCATATCTGAAAGGCGAGGGTTACCTCGCTGAAAAGGACGAATAAAAATTCTTCAGCCTCCGATATCTGACTGACACACTCATGTCACTGCCATTCATTTAAAATCCCCGCGAAGATCGGAAATAGAGTCCGATCGAAGGAGGATTCCGTGAAAACCGTTTCGTTTTATTTGGCCGCTATCTGTTTGCTGCTGGTAACGTTATTCATAACTTCGGCAGCTTATTCCAGATGGACGGGGGATTCGTGCGACACCGAAATTCGCACAGCGAATATAATTGATAATCATGCAGGCCAGATCCAGTTTTGCAGGACTTCATTAATTTGGTCGACCGCCCAATCAACTTCGGCGTCCGTGATTACAAATGGAGGCATGAAATAGAGGACGTTGCCAAGCGGTCTTAATAATAATCCGCGTTGCAGAAACTCTGCTGAAAGCTGAGGTCCG
>DASRDY010000149.1:0-2803 GCA_035652355.1 Blastocatellia bacterium | reverse complement strand
CCATATAGTCGGCGTAACCTCGAAATGATTCATTACGCCAAAGAGTGTTCTGCGAGTCCGGGTTGACCTTTCGTCTTCCGCCAAGTTCCGGCAAATGCAGATACCCTATCTGGGCCTTTGCCAGAGAAGCGGAGAGCATTGGCTGGTTGAAATGCGGATACTTGCGCGAGCCCGGAAATCGGCGGACATCAACGAGATGTTTAATGCCGTTCTGCTTCAGCAGCTCAATGAACTCGTCGATTGGCCTGGTTGAATGGCCAATGGTCCAGATCTTTAACCCTTCAGGCACGATCTTTGGTTTTTCACTGCTCAATTTTAAATCCTTATCGAAATGCTGAACAAAATGTAAATTGAGGAATGGCTTTAGACAAGCTCTTTGGAAAAAACGAAATTCGACTGCGCAGTTCGTGCTCAGATTTTCTCGTACGAGCGCTGGCGTTTTCTTTGTTTGTATGGAATCCTTTTAGCAATAAATTGAAGGGAGATTACATGGCAGCAGCTAAGGGTGACACAGTTAAGATTCATTATACAGGTCGTTTAACTGATGGGACTATCTTCGACACATCCAGTGATGGAAGCCCACTGGAATTCACGCTCGGATCGGGAATGGTTATCAGTGGTTTTGACGAGGGGGTGATGGGTATGGAGGTTGGCGACAACAAAACCATCGAGATCGCCCCTGAGAATGCCTACGGTGAATACAACGAAGACTACGTGCGCGATATTCCACGCGGTGAAATCAATATTGGCGCCGAACCACAGGTTGGCATGGAACTGGAACTGCGCGGTCCCGACGGAGAATCGATGGTAATCCTGATCAAGGAAGTCAGCGAGACTTCGATCACCCTGGACGCAAACCATCCTCTCGCAGGTGAAACCTTGATTTTCGACCTTGAAAGAGTTGCGTAGGTTAGATTCAACTTGCGGCAGCGGCCAGATGTTGCTCGCGGAGCTTGAATTTCTGAACCTTGCCGGATGCGGTCATTGGGAACTCGTTCACAAACCTTACTTGATTTGGGATTTTGAATTTAGCGATCTTGCCACGGCAGAATTCGCGAATCTGTTCAGGAGTACAAGTACAATCGTTCTTCAGTTTGATGGCGGCTGCAACCTCTTCGCCCCATTTTTCACTTGGAACGCTGTAGACATAAACGTCAAACACGTCGGGATGAGTGCGAATTAGATCCTCGACCTCTTTGGGCGAGATATTTTCGCCTCCGCGGATAATGATGTCTTTGATCCGTCCGGTAATGCGAACGTAGCCGGTATGGTCGATTGTGGCCTGATCGCCGCTTCGCAACCATCCTGATTTTCCGTCTAAGGTAATCAATGCGGCGGCGGTAGCAGTCGGATTGTTGTAATAGCCTTTCATCACATTGTAGCCGCGCACGACTAATTCGCCGGGCGTGCCAATCGGCAAATCCGCCAGGGTTATCGGATCAATTATTTTGACTTCTAACTCGGGCATCACTTTACCGACTGTTTGCGTTCGATTCTGAATTGTATCGTCGCGGAGCGTTTGAGTAATTCCGGGTGAGGACTCAGTCAGACCGTACGCAATGGTTATCTCCTGGCAATGCATTTCAGAGATAACTCGTCGCATCAACGGCTCAGGGCAAAGCGCTCCGGCCATTACGCCTGTTCGAAGCGTGGACAGATCGAACTTGTCGAAGTCCGGATCTTCCAATTCAGCCAGAAACATCGTGGGCACGCCGTAAAGAGCCGTGCATTGCTCGTTCTGAACCAACTCCAGCACCTTGTGTGGGTCAAAACATTCCAGAGGAACCAGGCAGGCCGCATGCGTGTGTGCGCCTAGCACTGCTATGACACAACCAAAACAATGAAAGAAGGGAACAGGCGAACAGAGCCGGTCATCAGGCGTATAGCCGAGACCTTCAGCCAGCCAGTAGCCGTTGTTAACAATGTTTCGGTGCGACAGCATTACACCTTTCGGAAAGCCCGTTGTTCCGCTGGTGTACTGCATATTGATGACTTCGTCTAAATCCAGGAGAGCTTCGCGCTCAATTAATTCTTTGTCATCAACCTCATCAGCCATCGCAGTCAAACGGTCAAAATGAATCATTCCCTTTGGCTGGCGCGGATCGACATCATTTAAATAGATTACAGATCTCAGGTTTGGTAATTGGCCTGAGCGAAAACCTGTTTCGTCGCTTTCTTTCAATTCGGGAACAATGTTGTAAATGGTTTCGACGTAGCTAATCCCTCGGAAGTCGTCAATTGTGATCAGGACGCTTGCCTCAGACTGGCGCAGGAGGTATTCAAGCTCCGACTCGCGCAGGCTGGTATTGACCGTTACAAGGATCGCACCTATTTTCGCCAGCGCGTATTGAAGGATTACCCATTCCGGAACGTTCGTAGCCCAGAGCCCTACCCGGTCACCTTTTTGAACACCAAGTTTGATAAGTCCCTTTGCAACCTGTCGAACCCGATCTTCCAATTGTGAAAACGTCAGCCTCAGATTCCTGTCAGGGTAGACAAGCGCCTCGTTGTCTGGATAATCGCGCGCAAGCAAGGTCAGCAATTCTCCGACTTTTACGTCTTTATATGCTTTTGGACGTTCAGTAGTCATCCGGTCATCTACTCTTCATCTAATTCGTCATCTTCGGGGGCAACACCAAAATATCGCATCCAGCCGCTGAGATCGCTCGCGTCAGGTTCTGCAACATCCTCCGTGGAAGGAGAGCTGGCAATCGCAGCTTCCATTGCTTTTCGAAATTCGCCCGACCGCTCGACCGCCGCCGAACAGGACCGAACATATCCTATCAACCGATTGTCTGATGTT
>DASRDY010000148.1:0-20221 GCA_035652355.1 Blastocatellia bacterium | reverse complement strand
TCTATTCGTTGTTGTTCAATGTAAATGCGACCGAGCGTGAAATGCGGCAGCGCCCATTGCGGGTCTGAATCCATCGCGGCTTTTAAGCTGTGCGAAGCAGTCACATAATCCCCGTTCTCATTGTAGGCAAGAACAGCGAGGTCGTGTTGTGCCGCAGCGAAGCCTGGATCGGAATCGATAGCGGTCTGAAATTCCGTCTTTGCGGTTTGCAACTGCCTCTCGCGCTCCTTTTTTCCACGTTGTTGATCATCGTGCCAGGCTCTCTGAGCATTGAAGTAATGCAACCGCGCGCTGTACTTTTTGTCGTTCTGCAGGTCGTTCGCGGCTTGATACAGGTCGCGACCTTCGTTGAGCATGTCACGACTCAACTGGTTTGGGTTCTGGCTGACTTTCTTTATTATTTCGCCGCCCCGGTCATCAATTCGTTTCAACAGTTTCTCCCGCATTGGAGGCAGCTCAGGATGAGATTTGTCGTCTCGCTTTAATCGCTGGTATGCGGAAAACGCACTTGCGTTAGTGGGAGTAATCAACTGCCCGGCGGCCAGGGCTTCATCGAAACGTTGAATTACGGGCCATTCAGGATCACGGTCAGGAGTGATCTCGACGACTGCATTATCGGAGGCAAGCACAACACTTCGTGAGCTCTCAGCATAACCGCGACCACGAACAATGATGCTGTGCGATCCGGCGGGAAGATTATCGATTGCCAGTTTGCCGTTAGAGTCGATTTGGCCGCGACTTTCGCCGTCCACCCAGACATTGCAGTCCACTGGGGCTTTGACAATCAGTGTCAGGACTTCTTTCTCGAGATTTGCCCTGAAGTCGCCTCCGGCCGCGAATATCACGAATTCGTCCAGGTCTTTGTAACCCCGATGCTTCACCGTCACGCGATGTTTCCCTTTAGGAAAATCTTTCAGTGCCAGAGAGCCATCATCAGTAGTTAAACCTCTTGACTTGCCGTCGATCAATACTTCCGAGCTCGCAGGATTAGAGTAGATAGTGAAGACAGGAGCAGGTTTTGTGCTGCTTTTCGCAGGCCGCTTTGTCTGATGCTGCTGACTGAAGATTGAGGCAGAAACCGCAAAACTGATTATCAATACTGCTGTCAGGGAGATTAACTTCTTCAAGGAACTGCTCCTAAAGTCTTTAATGCTGTTTGTAGACGCCGACGACCATTCCGTCAGGTAATACAAACAGGCCGATGTTCGTATAGGAGTAACGACCGGCTATCGTCACTTCATCATACAGCCCATCGACTAGCGGAAAAGATGCTCCGTCGCGTTTTGAACTTGTAACAAGGAATCCGCAACTCGGAACCATCAAGTCACGATCACCTTCGTCAAATATAGATATTACCAGACTCTTTGGCATGTGTTCTCGCGCATCTTGCATGCGAACAAACCATCCCAGGTTAGATGGATTGAAGTATTCAATGTTTATTCCCATGCCGATATGAATTTCCTGCTGACCTTTGGAATTGTCGGCGATCAGCTTTGTTATTTTCCCTAGCGACCAGTCGGCGGCGATTGGATAATGATCGTAATTGAGCAGATTACGATCAAATATATTGATGCTGTAATTGAGCCCGAGAGTTGCTGAGAAACCTTCGCGATGAAAACCGCGGCCTGGCATTGGCCATTGTGCGTTAACGAAACTGAATAGCGAGACCGCCGCCACAATTGTGATCAACGCCCATTTCCACACTGTCGACTTGACCTCAATTAGAGCAACCGAAAGGAGTGCTATAGCCGGAAGGTATGACAACGTATAGCGCGGATCTTTGTTCGCCAGCAGAGTGCAGATCAGGTAACCTCCACCGAACCATATGTACAGCATGGCGCTTTCACGCCGCTTGTAAATCAATGTGTAAATCAGCCCCGCGATAAAAAGAATCGTTAACGGCAACTGAATCTGTTCGCGGGCCAGAATGAACGCATAGGCTGTAAAAGAAGGCAGACTGAACGCAGGCGGCTCACCTTCCCGAATTGCGCCCTGCTGATTCACGTCAAAGATTTCTCTGACATCAGAAAAATGCGGAGCGTACCAAATGGCTAATACCCCAAGCGCAACCACTCCGCAGAGAAACAGATTTGCTATTGCCTGACGATCGCGATTGATCAGAACTTTCGCTGAAACCGCAACAATGGGGAAAACCAGGAACAATGCGAATGTTTCCTTGGTCAGCATTCCCAGTGCAAGAGACAACGCGAGAATTAACGCGTCCGATCGTCGTTTGAAATCGCCTGCGCGAAGTAATAACCACATACTTAACGAAACTTCGGCGAGCATCAGGTAATCGATAAAGCCTTCGTGGAGCAAGCTGGCTGGCAAGTGATAAGATGCGACCAGAATCGCCGCCAGGCATCCTGCGCGTTCGGTGAATAAATGACTGCCGATCTTAAATGTGCTGAAGATCAGAACGGCAAGAGCAACGATATTTACAAGAATTGACTGTATTGAGCCGACACCGAAGATCCAAAAGAACGAGGCAACTGCAAGATGGAAGACTGGCGGATAATAGTGAAGTCCAAAGAAAAAATCCGATATGAACGCCGCGAACGAAGTTCGAGCCAGTGAAAGATATTCATAGGCGGTTATAAAATGATCTGACGGATCCCACGGCGGCGGCATTTGGTTTCGATGCGACCAGACCAATGTCGAACAGCTGTAGATTATAAAGAATCCAACCAGGATATATCGAGCGCTGACGATGCTATCGCTTTTCCGCAACTCCAGCGGCCGCGCGGCGGCGGCCGAGGTTGATTTAGTCGCTGGTTCTTTCAGGCCTGAGATCATTTAATGCTTCGCGGACGGACGAATCTAACGCAGCAAAGAATAAGGTGTCAAATAATGATTTACTACTTTTTTTCACGCAGTTCGGTTATAGTAGTGGGCGATTTGGCTGCTGCGGAGCAGCGTTGGTGGCCGTAGAGTTAGTTTCGCCAGGCGTTACCCGCCTCTTCTCAAGCTTTTCGGGCACTCCCTTACGCTCCTTCTGGTACTGCCTCATCAAATCCTTTGAAAAGGACGAAAAGCATCGTTATGAACAAGAGGATCTACGTTGGGAACCTGCCGTTTCAAATCACGGAACAGGAACTGACAGATTTGTTCTCACAAGTAGGCCAGGTCGATTCCGTCAACATAATCACGGACAGAAATACCGGCCGATCAAAAGGCTTCGCATTCGTCGAGATGCCTGCTGAAGAGGCTGACCAGGCCATTAGTCGTTTTAACGGCCAGGAGATGAATGGACGGGCTCTGACCGTTAACGAAGCTCGTCCGCGCGAAGAGCGTGGAGGCGGTGGCGGTGGACGCGGTGGTTATGGCGGCGGACGCGGTGGTGGCGGTGGACGCGGCGGCGGTGGCGGACGCGGTGGTGGCGGTGGCGGCAGAGATCGCGATCGCGGCAATCGCTGGTAATATTCCAAAGATCAAGGAAACAGGGTTAATTGATCAATATGGAACGATGAACCATTGGCTCTTCATCGTTCCTGATCAAAGTCTGAAGGCCCGATCAAGGCTGGCCTAAAAGCAGCGTATTTTGTGTGACTCGCAGGTTCATCAAATCCTACCACGTTAGCAATCGATTAATTAAGTTTCATACTGTTCGTTTTTCATAACCCGGTTAAAACGAAATGTTGTTACTGGGTTATGGCGTAGCCATGCGCCAGGGTGAAAACTTTAGGCGATTTTGGGCCACGACACTGCAGGCACAAAATGTTTGCTGGCCGACGCCGGTCCGCGTCGTTAGGAGTTCCGTGAACGTCGTGGCATGCAATCGCAGTCTAACGATGCCTGATTACGGTTCAAGCGAACAGCGCGATTTTGTTATTTACTTTGCGCGGGAGCATAGTATCCGCGGCGGTATCTTACAACCAGCTCCGGCCGATCTTTGACCTGGACTTTAATCGTTCGAAACGATCCATCGTGACTTGTATTGCTGGAAGAGTATGTAAGAACGTATCTCTGCCTGAGATCAGACTGTATCTGGCGAAACGCGTCATCCAGATCACTGTCGCGATGTGGGAAGAACGCGCGGCCGCCAGTAGACTTTGCCAGCAGATTCAGGTCTCGCGTGTTGATACCACTAAAGTTGAAACTGTCACCGATACCGATCGCATAAACGACGGTTTCAGCGCGCACGGCGCGTTCGATTGCGTCTTTTATATCAATGCTACTTTCGAAATCGTAACCGTCAGTCAAAAGGATCAATACCTGTCGACCGCCGCCGCGCACAAAGAAATCATCCGCCGCGATGTAAAATGCATCGTAAAGAGCAGTGCCGCCCTGAGCCGAAGGCGGCTCGTCACCTACACGCCCGACAGCCTTCGTTATAGCGTCCAGATCAGAAGTCATCGGTTGCAACAAATCGGTATTATGCTGAAACGTCAATATGGCAGCAGAATCTTTCGGGTGCATCGATACGCGAAAGAATCGCAACGCCGCTGTCTTTTCCAATGACAATGTATTTCGCTGACTGTTGCTGGTGTCGATGGCAAGGGCGTATTTAAGATTGATATCTGCTTCGCGAGAAAATGAAAATACCTTTTGAGGCTTGTCGTCCTCAAAGACTTCAATATCGCCCTGGTTCAGATCATTAACATAGCGGTTCAGCGAATCGGTCACACTGAATGGAATTGTGATCAGCTCTGTTCCCAGCACGATGTTATCCTGGCCCTGGATAACGGCATCTTTCTGGTCGTCTTCCTTTTTTTCGGGCGGCTTTTGGGGTGGTTTCTGTGGTTGTTTCTGACGTTGATTCGTAGTCTGTCTGTTCGAAGACTGCGCGTTCACACAGAGTGACGGCGGAACGCAGAATGCGGCAATCAGACACGCGTGCACCAATATTCTTGACGTCCCAATCGTCCGATTCTTATTTTCAGTTTTTTCGTGCGAAGTATTCATTTCAGAGTTTGCAAAACTTTCACCGCCAGATTGCGGATCTCATCGTCCAGTTCTTCATCAACAATATGCTGAAGTGCCGCCACTGCCCGGTTGTCGCCCAGTTCACCCAAAGCCTGAACGGCTGCAAGCCGAACTTCAGGATTTGTGTCTTTGAGGGCCGCCGTTAACGGCTCGAACACTCGTCTGTCACCGAGTCTTGCAGAAGAGACAAACGCAGCTTTCCGCACCATGTTCGTCTTGTCGTGCGTCAACGCTAAGACTGGATCGAGAACCTGCTCGTCATTGAAATCAGCAAGTGCGGTTACCGCTTCGGCTCTTATAGAAGCCGCTTCATCTTGCAGGGCCGTGATCAGTGGTCTGATCGCCTCCTGACTGGAACTGGCAGCGAGACCTCTAACAGTCAATAGACGCACACGAGGGTCGCTGTCGCGCAAATGCCCCGCCAAAGCAGGAATGCCTAGATCGCCAATTCTTCCAAGCGATCTTGCAGAATGCAGGGCGACCTCGGAATTTGCATCAGAAAGATTGCCTGCCAATGCCGCGGCGGACTCCGGCGACTTCATACTGCCCAGCGCATCGGCCGCAGCTACTCTTAATGGAATCAAGTTACCTGTGTCGTTTAAAGCATCGATCAGCGATTTTGTCGCCCGAGGATCGCCGATCCTGCCTAAGGCGTAGGCAGCGAAGCCTCGATTATCGGGAGGCTGATCCGCCAGTACGCCTTTTAGCGCTCCTTTGACTGCGCCGGTTACTCCTCCGACAGGAGAAGTCATTTTGCCGCCGATGCGATCCAGCAGACCTTTCTTTGGCTTTGGCAGCGATGTATTGTCTTCATCAACCTGCTGGGTCAGAGCGTTGATCAACGGTCGGACCGCCGGATATCCGAGTAAACCAAGCCCATCAGCAACAACCTGTCTGACTTCAGGGCGAGTGTCGTCAAGAGCCTTGATCATCGGCGGTATTGCGCACGGTTCGCCAATTCTGCCCAGGATCAGTGCGGCATCGCCTCGCACAGGTGAATTCCAATCGTTGACGATTTCGATTAATGGATTTACCGCAGCGGTACCTATCTCGCTTAAAGCTTGAGTCGCGCCGTAACGTGTATCTTTGTCGCTGGACTTCAAAGCAGTAATCAATTCCGGCACCGCCAGCACGCCCAGGTGAACAAGACTGCGAGTCGCATAGTAACGGACGACTCCGTGCTTATCCTTCAGCAGACCAATTAGTGGCTGGACCGCTCTCGTGTTGTCGGTCGAGCCGATTACTTCAGCCGCTCGTGCTCGTGTAATCCAGTCGTTGCTTTCAAACGACGGCATTAGTGTGTCGATTACTTCGTTTGAACTACTCTTAATATTGCCTAGAGCTTTTGCGGCGGCAGAGCTCAAGGCAGGATCGCGATCGCGAAGCATTGTCAGTAGCGGACCCACTGCTGCCGGATCACCCAGATTGCCCAAGGCCGTTGCCGCTTCGATACGGACCTCAACGCTATTGTCGTGGAGCGCAGTCACAAGCGATTCCAATGCTCGTTTGTCACGAAGGGTACCAAGCGCTTTTGCCGAATTGAGTCGGACGTTCGGATTCTCGTCGCGCATCGATACGATCAGCGGTTCGACTGCTTGTTTGTCGCCGAATTTCGTAAGAACCTCTGCTGCTTCGGATCGTACCTGCCAGTCTTTGTGGTTCAGCGCGGAGACCATGAGGGCGCGATTTACGCCGAGTTGATTTAACGAACCCGCAACGGCTTCGCGCACTTCCGCGGATTCATCGTCGAGCGCGGCGATCAGTGGTTCAACGGCTTTTCGATCTCCAAGTTTGCCAAGAGCTTCAACGGCCGCCAGCCGCACAGATTGCTTCGGATCTTTAAGAGTTACAATAAGGGGATCTGTAGCCTGATGATCGCCGATCACCGCCAATGCCGCGGCGGCGGCCGAGCGCACGGCGGGATCATCGGATTCGTCTCTGAGCGTGATTGTCAGCGGCGCTACTGTTGAAAAGTCCCTGAACTGTGAAAGGCCGCCCGCTGCCGCCGCTCTGATCGTCGATTTTTCCGTTGTGTCACGCACAATGGAAATCAACGGTTGAAGTGCGAGCCGATCACCTGAGTCCGCCAAAGCCGATATGATATCCAATCGAGATGAATCGGCAATCTGCCTGTCTTTGAAGACCTCTATCAAACGGGCAGGCGACGCGTTTACTCTGCTCAGCACATACTGGATGTTTGCGCGCGGCGCAGATTGTTCGTCTCGTCTGAGAGCGAGCAGCTTCAGCAGAGCAGTGTTATCTTTTGTCTGGCTTAGCGATCCAGCGATCTCATCAAGTACCGCCTTGTCTGTTTCGTCTTTTGCGCGAACCACCAGGTAATCGTCTGCCCCCGTGCCGCCAGCTTTATTGAGAGCCTGCACAGCTCCAGTGCGAACCCGCGGATCAGAATCTTCGAGAACGGCAGTCAGAGCCTCAACCGAATGCGGATCGGGCATTCGTGAAAGCGCAATTGCAGCTTGATACCTGATTTCGGCGTCGGAATCTTTTAACAACGGCAGCAATGCATCTATTGCGCGTTTGTCGCCGACTTCGCCGAGCGTAATTATCACTGATCTCTTCGCTGATTGATCGTTCCCCGAGAGGATCGTGGTTAGTTTGTCGTACGCGGACGCGTCGCCAAGTCGATAAAGCGTCGCAGCAAAAACCCAGTTCCCATCGGGAATGGCTTTTAGAGCGGGAACGGCTCGCTTGTCGCCGATTTGACCAAGAGCTTCCGCGACACTGTTCCGGACAGATTCGTCGTTGTCTTTCAACCTTTCAATTAAAGGGTCAACGCCCTGTTGATCTTTCAGCGTCGCCAGCGACTGCGCGCCAGCGCGTCGAACAACAGGATTTGGATCTTTAAGCAGAGCCACCAACAATGACGAAAGCTTTCCGCTGTTCTTACCGGCCGAGAGTTTTGCCAGAGCATTGGCTGCGCGAGCCCGGTTGTAAGGATCGTCGTCAGAAAGCATTCCCGTCAAAGGCTCGACCGCTTTTATTTCGTTAAGAACTTCCAGGGACAGCGCTGCGCTCCCTCGAACAAACCAGTGTGGATCTTTCAGCAAAGGTAACAGAACATCCCCGCTTCCCGGGAAACGAGCGATACCCAGAGCCAGCGCGGTCTTTCCTCTGACGAGCCAGCTTTGATCGCTGAGCATACCGCGCAACGCTTCGTCGGTTTTAGGGTCGGCCAGCACTCCCAGCGCAAGCGCGGACTCTGCCCGCAATGCAGGATCGTCGGATTTCAGTGCCGCGACAAGAGGCGCAATCGCGCGGCGATCTCGCGATTTACCCAGCGCAGTAGCGGCAGACAATCGGACATCAGCTTTTTCATCGCCAAGCTGGGCTATTAATTTTTCCAGGGAATCGGTTTTATCGACAGATTTGACATCGTTGACTCTGCCTGGGCTCGCAACAGGAAGTTGGGCGCGTACGGAACCATAACTGCCGAACGCAGCGACAATAAGAAAAGCAGATAGATGCAGCCAGCCTACTTTCATTTATGCTTCTTTCATTGATCTATCTGGAAGCAAATGCGAGCAAAGAATTCGCAAGACTGCTAAATCCCGTCCCTGCGTCCCCTTGAATAAAATGGCACTGTATCAGCAGAGGGAAGATATTATCAGAGATAATCAGGCCCGCAAAGTGTGATGTAGCGTAAGCTGGCAGCTTGCGTTACGAGGCATTTTTCCGCTCAATTCTGTTACGTCGTATTTCGGCTTCGTCTTCGAGCTTGACGTTTATATACCCGCTGCGAACAGTTAGATCGCGTTGAGGTGACGGGATCTCGATACCGTACTGCCGGAACAAACGGTCTATTTGATAATTGACACTACTGCGAATCTGGGGATGCTTATGCGGCTGGTTTATCCAGACCAGCAATTCAAAATTTAGCGACGAATCACCGAATTCCTTGAAATTGACCCTCGGTGGTGGAGTGCGTAGCACCTCGGGAACTGCTTTACCTGCTTCGATCAGCGCATCGGTAACCTTCTTCAAGTCGCTACCGTAGGCGACGCCGATTGGAATCCTTATCCTTACGTTTTGACTGCCGTGCGAAAAGTTGGTGAATTTGTTACGGACCAGCGTCGAATTCGGAACCACTACCGCCATATTATCGTTGGTGATTACAATGGTTGCCCGCAGGCTGATGGTTTCAACGCGACCTTCCATGTCCTCGATCTTTATGCGATCGCCAACTCTCACCGGTCGTTCGAACAAAAGAATGAATCCGGAAGCAACATCGGATGCAACGTACTGTAAACCGAAACCGATGCCGACTGACAAGAATCCCAGGATGACTGCAATGCTGGTCAAATCGACGTTAAGTCCGAGTTTCAGTGCGTAGAGAACCCCGAGGATTATTATGAGGTAATGAACGACTCTCAGAAGAGTATACTGCAGTCCAATTTCAATGTTCCAACGCGGCAGCAGTCGTTTTTCCAGCAGTCCGCGCAAATAGCGCGATACCATCGAGGCTATCAGGATTACCCCGACAAGCAAAATCAGACTGAGAAGCGACACTTTGTACTGAGCTTGATTGATAAACGGGTAGTTCAGGTAATAGAACATCCGCTCCAAAACAGAGGAACCAAAGATTGAAAGCATTTCAACTTGTTCCCGCACCGAGTTCGCACCCCCTCTTAATTCGCTCCGACCAATAAATGCAAGGGTTGTACCTGTTCCCCGCGAACAACGACTTAGAACCGAATAATAAATGCGCGGTGCAATAATCCCGTGGCAGGCCTGGAGACGAAACGGGCGGATACCGGTTTTCTTTATCTTGTAACTCCGGGCTATAATTCCGGTTTCGGATGAGAGGAGCGGATACAACAGTGCAACATTCAGAAGGTTTTCTAAAAGTCGTTGACGAAGTCAGACCGCGTGTCAAGGAGATAGACGTACAGACAGTGCAGCAAAAGCTTACCAAGGGCGAGAAGTTTCGCTTCATCGACGTTCGCGAAGACCACGAGTGGGAAATCGATCATGCTTCAGGAGCAGAACATCTGGGCCGTGGAATAATCGAGCGAGATATTGAAGCACTTGTTCCAGACCACAATACCGAGATTGTGCTGTATTGCGGCGGCGGATACAGGTCAGCGCTGGCAGCGGATAACCTTCAGAAGATGGGCTACACCAATGTCCTGTCGATGGCCGGGGGAATTCGCGCGTGGCGCGAGGCAAACCTGCCTCTGGTTAAAAATTAAAAAATGATTTGAGGATCGTATGACAGACAAATTGAACGAATTTCAGCAATATCGAGCTGAGATGAATGAAAAGATTCTAGGCAGCGGAAATCTGGGATTGAAGCGGTTTTTTGCGTTGGACCATCAGGCGTACGAGCCAGGTGCGCTTGGGACAAAAACAAAGGAGCTGATGGGACTGGTCGCATCGTTGGTTCTCCGGTGTGATGATTGCATAACCTATCACATTGTCAGATGCGTGGAAGAAGGCGTGACTCGCGATGAATTCCTGGAGACATTTAATGTGGCGCTTGTTGTCGGGGGCTCGATAACGATCCCGCATATTCGCAGAGCTTTCGAACGAATGGAAGAGGCCGAACAGAAGCGATGAAATCTTCACCACCGAGACACAGAGGCACAGAGAATATAAAAACTCTCTGCCTCTGTGTCCCTGTGGTGAATTCTTTTTAAAGGGAAAAATAATGGCAGTAGGATCGAAGTCAGCTTTTGTAATCGATGTCAATGAGCAGAGCTTTACCAAGGATGTTCTGGAAAAGTCGCGGCAGACGCCTGTGGTCGTTGATTTCTGGGCCGAATGGTGCGGACCGTGTAAGGCTCTGAGCCCGACTCTTGAACGTTTGGCCGCAGAATTCAATGGCGCATTTATTCTGGCGAAGATTAATACTGAGGACAACCAGCAACTGGCGGCATATTTCAGAATTCAATCGATTCCGAACGTAAAAATGATCGTCAATGCAAAGATTGTTGATGAGTTCGTCGGTGTGATTTCAGAAGATCAGATTCGAGAATTTCTCAGCCGGCACATTCAAAGCCCCATCGACAAACAACTGGCCGAGGCCCAGCGCATGGCGGAAAGCGGCGATAAAGAAGCCGCGAGATCGATTTATGAATTAGTCCTTAACGATGACCCTGATAACTCGGTGGCGAATCTGGAGCTTGCACGGCTTCTGATTGCCGACGGAGACGAGCAGGCGGCGGAATCGCACCTCGAACGTATCTCTATCGCAGCGTCTGAATATGACACGGCCGTCCAGTTGCGTCAGGCCATGTCATTTCATCGCGATTGTCGCGCGGCAGGGGGAGAGGACGCTTGTCGTCGGAAAGTCGAGGCTAACCCCAATGATCTTGACGCAAGGTTCGGACTAGCCTCGTGTCTCGCAGCCGCCAGGAAATACGAAGAGGCCCTTAACGAATTTCTTGCTATCGTTGCTAAAGACAAAACCTATCAAGACGAGGCTGCTCGCAAAGCAATGATCGCGCTCTTTAGCGTTATAGGCGAGCGCAGCGATCTGGCGAATGAGTACCGCCGCAAACTTGCGTCGGTGCTTTACTAGCCTGGGAACACGCGAGACGCGTGCGCTCGCAGGTTATTGGACCGTTATCGTACCGGACATATCTCCGCCGCCCTTGCTGCCATGAAATGAGCAGTAATAACCATAAGTCCCCGCCTTTGTAAATCTGTGACTGAAGGTCTTTCCAGCGGTCAAATTCGGTGAAGAGAATGAGCCATCATCCGCGTTGACCGAATGCGTTCCTTCGGTATTCTCCCACGTCACAGTAGTTCCGACTTTCACTGTGATATCTTTGGGATCGAACTTGAAGTTGCTGATTTTTATTTTGGTGACGGCTGGCGCTCCGCCTCCCGAATTGACGTCACCAAATGACGATGCCAGAAACATCGTGGTGTAAACCATAAAACTGAGGCATAACACTGACGCCCAGATTGCAACTCGATTTCCTTTTTTCATTTCGCTCTCCTGTTATAGAAATTTCCTGATCGTCGATTGATTTACTTCTTCGGCTCAACTGTTATGGTTCCGGCCATGTCGTGACCACCGGCCGAGCCGTGAATTGAGCAGTAATAAGAAATCTTTCCCGGTTTATCGAAAGTGTGTTTGTACTCTTCGCCTGCGGTCATTATCGGTGACTCAAAGCTGTCGTCATCGGCGAAGACCGAATGTCGTCCGGTCTTGTTTAGCCATACGATTGTGGTTCCGGCCGGAACGGTTATGTCTTTTGGGCTAAACGCAAAGTTACTGATTTCGATGTTGATTGGTTTCGCTTCGTCTTTTGCGGGCGGTTGCTTCGATGCCACCTCCGCATCGCCATGGTTTGCGTGAGAGGGCGCGACATACCAGACTCCGTATGTTCCGATTCCCAGCCCTATAACGATCCACCAGATAATCAACTCCGCGCGCATCCACGTTTTGTAGTTTTTGAAGCGCAGGGCTTTGGGCAGCAGGTTCGTGCCCGCGCGCAGGACTATGTAGATTCCGATTAGCTCGGCGACGGTTCCTATAATTGCGTGCGCAGATGATACCGAATAAAAGGCGTCGCCGAGATTCGTGAGCGCCTTTGGCGCAACGCCTCGCTTGTAAACCGGAAGCATAAAAAGCGATATCGCCGCCAGATTTAAAATAATGACAGTTGTTTGACAGATGCCGTGAGCTCGAAAGTTTTTCTTTTTTGCCATGAACATTCCGGCCAACAGGGCGATTCCCATCGCGCATTGCAAAACCAGATTGCCATTTGACCATGCAGTTGCATCATTGCTGAAGAGTCCAGCCATACGATCCTCGTTCTGTAAATTGATTCACCAGAATATGATTAAGAAATCACAAATTCTCCGCGCGTCGGTGGCGAACTCTTGAGGCGAAAGCCGAGTTGCTAGCATTCGTTGGTGGCATCTATGGTCATAGTTGCCACCGATCTTCGCTAAACGGCGCGCGGATTTCCTGAAAAGATCTAACTTCGGTTATTGGACGGTGTTACTAATTGCCGCCCTTTTTGCCATCCTTCAACGGAGGAGCCGGTTTGAAATCGGCAGGAAGCGGGGTGCCGGTGTCAGAAGAGTTCACTTCGACGATCTGGCCCTTCAGGGGACCAAGAATGCCCAGCAATTCACCCTTCTCCTTCTCGGGGACTTTGAATTGATCGAGAGTTGCCACCAGGTCTTCGACAAGGGCGTTGAATTCGCCTTCCGTGACCTTCATATTCTGGTGAGCGGTCTTCATGTCGTTGCCGGTGTATTTGCACGGGCCGCCGGTCGCTGCGCAGAGCTGCTCGACCAGGTGAACTTTTACGCGGGTGACGTCGCTTTTACCGAATTTTTGGTTGATTCGGGTGTCTGCGGCCACACGGCCAACGAATGCGTCTACTACTGCGGTCAAGGCCTTTTTGCCACCGAGTCGGTCATAGAGCGACTTCTCTTTGGCCGAAGCTGCGATGACAAATGTGCCAAGAAGGCACAATGAAATTGCTACTATGCGGATTCTTTGCATGACTAAACTTCTCCTTAAGGTTTTCGAAAAAATCTGTTTGCCTAACTTCTCCCTGCACTCTGTGGCTGGGACAAATCGATAACTGGTAATCGCCTGGTTTGAAGACAGAGATTCCCATCTCCGGCCTGCCATGCAGATCAGAGGACGAATTTTTTTACTGTCACTTTGTGTGATACCAGTCTGACTCACAGACCTATACGGAGTGCGGTTGGGAATCAGATTTAGTTTGGGTTTTCTAACGCAAAAAAATCCTGAGAAGCATACGGAGAAGGATCAGGGAAACCGAAATGCTCAAATTGTTTATTCTTATTAAATGAACGAGAGTTTTCATGATCCGGTTTTTCCCGGCGGCTCGTAGAAGGTTTAAAGGAGAATTCTTATGGCAAGAAAGAGCAACAGGTCAGGCAAAGTCAAAATCAGCAATCTGTCCCATCAGGCCGAGAATCTGAGTGAAACCGAGCAAAAGCAGATTAAAGGCAGGGGACTTGGATTACCCGAACAATCTAAACAGGGATCAACACAGACGAACGTCTTATCAACGACAACAACATCACAAAATGGGGTAAGTAACGCCGTTATGCCAATGGCAGATGTAGAGTAATCTTTCGTCTGTCAGGCAATTTCAATACTGCCATTCCGCTCTGAAATCTTCACGGGAACCTTTTCGGCCAGCGCATAAATTATCCCTGAGGCGTAAGTCTCCAGTTTAGGTTTGACCTTTTCCGCCTAAAGATTAAACTCTCGCCATCAAATTCGAATTTAGAAATAAAGTAACAATAGATCCTGATGAGAATTGGAATTGATACCGGCGGAACTTTTACCGACTTTGTAATCATCGACGGAAAAGAGATAGACAGTTTCAAAGTCCCTTCAACTCCGTCCAATCCCGCGCTGGCGATAATTGAGGGGTTAAAAATTGTCGCGTCGAAAAAAACTGGAAAGCCAATCACTGAAATAATTCACGGCACGACCGTGGCAACCAATGCGCTGCTGGAACGCAAAGGAGCCCGCACGGCGTTTATCACAACCGCAGGTTTTGAGGATATTCTGGAAATCGGCCGCCAGGCTCGACCGCAAATCTATAATTTAATGGTCGAACGTCCAGCGCCTCTGGTACCGGCCGATTTGCGGTTTGGTGTGAATGAACGTGTCGCTGCAAACGGTCAGATAATAAAGCCGCTCTCTTCTGACGAGCTGGTCGGTTTGTCGAACCACGTTAAAGAATCGCGGGCAGAATCCGCGGCCATTTGTCTTCTCTTCTCGTTTGCAAACCCCAAACACGAGCAAATTATATTGGATTCGCTGTCACAGCTTGGCATCCCGGTATCGATCTCCTCTCAAATCCTGCCTGAATATCGTGAATACGAGCGCGCATCAACGGTGACTATCAATGCCTACCTGGCGCCATTGATGTCCGGTTACTTGACGCGTCTGGGTGATTACATCGCCAAGCGGAGTGGTAATGCCAAAAATCCATCTCGACTGCGGATAATGCAATCGAACGGAGGAACGGTAAGCGCTGAAACTGCGGCGGCAGAGCCGGTCCGAACGATATTGTCGGGGCCTGCTGGCGGAGTGATCGGGGCGTTTGAGCTGGCTTCCAGAGCTGGCTTTGATCAGATCATCACATTCGATATGGGCGGCACATCGACCGATGTCGGTTTGTGCGCCGGCAGTGTTCGGGTGACGCACGAATCCACGCTTGGCGGAAGCCCAATAGCAGTTCCAGTGATTGATATTCACACGGTCGGTGCGGGCGGTGGGTCGATTGCAAGATTCGACAGTGGAGGTGCGCTAAGAGTAGGGCCGGAAAGCGCCGGCGCCGATCCCGGTCCGGCCTGTTACGGAAAAGGCGATCTCCCGACGGTAACAGACGCGAATCTTGTTCTGGGAAGATTCGGAACAGGGGGATTGCTGGATGGCTCGTTCAATCTGTACAAGGACAGAGCAGACAACGTTATCAGCCAACTGTCCTCAGAAATGTCGAAAAATGCGGGACGAAAAGTTTCGACGA
Source organism: Blastocatellia bacterium (assembly GCA_035652355.1). Classification (GTDB taxonomy): domain Bacteria; phylum Acidobacteriota; class Blastocatellia; order DASRDY01; family DASRDY01; genus DASRDY01. The sequence goes on along the minus strand of DASRDY010000148.1, from coordinate 4,793 downwards.
AAGACGCGGCGCTCGGTATTGTTCAAGTGGCGAACTCAAATATGGAAGCCGCTCTTAGAGTAGTCTCTGTGTCGCGCGGTTACGATCCACGTCTGTTTACGCTGGTCTGTTTTGGCGGCGCCGGCGGTTTGCACGTCTGCGAGCTTGCTCGAGGATTGCGAATTCCAAAGATACTTATTCCACCCGACCCTGGAACTCTATCCGCCCTCGGTGTTCTGTTGGCAAATGCCGCGAAAGACTACTCGCGAACAATAATGCAGCTACTCGGCAAACAGAACCGGAAATGGTTCGATGATCTTTATTCTGAGATGGAAAAGCGCGGTACTTCTGATCTTTCAGACGAAGGATTCGCCCGAAACCAAATAAAACTGTTTCGAACAGTTGCACTCAGGTATCAGGGGCAGTCCTTTGAGCTGGATATTCCCTGGACGCCAAACCTTGCCGCTGACTTTCACGAGACACACCGACGCCAATACGGTTACGCGGATGCGAATCGCCCAGTGGAACTGGTTGCCCTTCGACTCAGGGCAGTCGGCGTTGTCCCAAAAGCGAAGCTCACAAAGAACAGCGAAAGTCGTCGTTATCGACCAAAGGCTGCCTACACAACTCCCGTAATTATTGGCGGCAAGGCGCTGAAAATTCCGCAGTTTGACCGAAGAGACCTGAAGCCACAGGCCGTTATAGACGGACCGGCGCTGATACGTGAGTATAGCTCGACAACGCTGATCCTGCCCGGCTGTCATGCGGTCATCGATGGTTTTCTGGACTTAATAGTACATGTCTCGTAATAGTTGGATCGGCGTGCACTCAGGTGGATAATTTCGTTGGACGAATACAAATCAGAATTAAATCGATGAAGTATGAATTTGATACTCTCATTTTCCTATCTAAATTACAGAAGTGGATTTTTGACGGTCGCGCGGCCCACGAAATTGATTAAATTTCAATTCTAAACTTCTTGCAGCAGCAATAGAAAATGGCGCGAGGAGGCGATTTACGCGTCTAAATTGACGTGTCAAAATTCTTTCCGCTCGTTGCTGCATAACATAAATCAAATATATTCATTTCTTGCTCCCTTCTATGTTTCAGATGGAATACTGATTGCAAAAATCACACGGTCGTGTTTCACAAATCGGACTGATCAACAAAGGGTGGGGTTTGAAAAACGGTCTGAGGACGGATATTCCGCGCCAGGACCGAGTTGATCGTCTGTGTGGTTGGAGCGAATCGTTGCAAATTCAATTTTATCGGGGTACCCCAACTAGATTACTGCGTTCGACACTCCCCAGATCTTCCAGCGATGATTTGCCCATAATTAAGGCATAGATGAAGGGTTGAGCTAACAATCCGAAGTTATGAACCGCGGAGCTGACGACAGCACGGAATTACAAAGGCAGAACAATGAGGAGAATTACGATGAATAGGGCTAGTAGTAATCGTTCGCAATCTTATCGGCGGTTTTGGCCGTTATTAGCGATTTTTGCAGCAATGCTTCTGACGATTGTCTGCATTATTCCGGGAATCACCGGGGGCAACGCGGCGGCGCAAGTTCGACGCGTTACTCAGACAAAGAAACAGACCCAACCGAAGGTCGAACCAAAAGTCAAGAAAGAGAGCGCGCCTACTGAAAGCGCACCGTTGGATCACAGTTACTGGGATATCATTATTGGAAGCGCACCAATCGCACGGCCAAACGAGGAGCAAAATGCATTATCCAATACAGCCCCTAGCGCGGTCCCGACAACCTTTTTCGGCAGTACCCTGGATAACAATGTGCGAACTCTGGACAACGGATCCTGCGCGGCCACGATTTTTGCCACCACTGCGGCGGGCACAGTTGAAACCGGCATGGCGCCTCTGGCGGTGGAGCCAAGCGTCCTGGCCAATGCCAATCAAACTACCGCCGGGTTAGTCGCGGAGGCCCTGGTAGCTCAACCATCGCCCGGAACGTTCCAGTTTTCGATCGTGCTGATAGACTCGACTGGCACAGTCACACCAATCGCCACATCGACCAGCACGCCGGCGTCACCGCTGAAACCAGCAGGGTTGGCTTTTGACTTTAATATTAATCCAAACCTCTATCTTACAGGAGCGGTCGGGCCCGGCACCACACCAAGATCTGTTTTCAAATTTACGAATACGAACGGCACGATTACACCGAATCTGACTCCTATATTTTCAGAATCGCCTACCCAGGACTTCAGACCGTTTTGGGTGGCCGTAAGGCCGGACACCGGTCAGATATACGTTTCCGGATTTCACACGACCACGAATGCGGATGATATCTTTGTCCTGACGCCGACTCCGGGCAACCCTTCCGTATTTACGGGAACATCGGCCTTTGCAACGGGAGCACATTTCGCGACAACGACCGGTCGACTTCATGGTGCTATTGCATTCAGCAAAACGGGAACACTCTTCGTAGGCTCAACGGATACATTGGGCCAGAACGGTTCTATCGAGGTTCTTAATCCTGTAGCAGGAACGAATACTTATTCATCGGGAACCACAATTACCACGGCCAATTTAGGAGACATTCGAGAGATTGCTGTCGCAAATGACGGAACGCTTCTGGTAACCGACAGCGCCGACCCGACGAATACTAATGGCGCCATCTTTCATCTCAATCCAAATGGAACTGTTATCAACACCTGCTCGAATCCAGGGGCAGGAGGATTTGTAAATTCTCCGGCCGGAATCGGAGCGCTCGTCACCAATAGTTGCTCAACAACGGTCAATGCACTACCTGCTAACGTGACTTCGAATTGCACGGCTGCGGGAGGCTTGCCGGCGTCCAGTGCGACGCTAAGTAGTTTCTTCAGCGGTGTAAACGCCACCAGTTCTTGTGGCGCGACAGTCGGAGTGACATTCACGGCTCCGATTGGAACAGGTGGATCTGTTGTCGACTTGTCTACGGCTGCTAATCGAGCCAGTCAGACCTTCCCGCAAGGCACCACGACGGTAACAATCACGGTGACCGAACCTTCAACCGGGGCGACGCAAACCTTTACCAGAACGGTAACCGTAAATCAGGCGGCGCCGACGGTGACAATCAACCAGAATCGGCTTCAAACACCAAGTCTAGCGGGTACGACGGTCGGACAGTTACTGACTGCTGTGACCGTTACGCCAGGACCCTGCGGACCGACTGGCACGCCGACTATAACCGCGTTCAGATTAGTTAATGGCCAGCGAGTGCCACTCGCAAGCAACACAGTACTACCCCTTGGTCAAACAGCGAATATTGGATTCACCGTCACGTTTGGCACCACGGTATTCAATCTGAATCCTGGCACACAAGGCGTTCCGAATGCGATAACCGTGCAGTTTATCTGCGCTGATCCAACAGACGGAAACCAATTGGTTGTGACGGTCCCCGCAAACGGAGTATCCGGCACTGGCTCGTATACGTTTACTTCATCCGGAACCGCGATAGCAAGCAATGTATCCACGCTCATTCAGTTCAACTCGCAAACATTACGAGTCAGAACAAATAGCCCATCGCTGAACGCGCTGGCTGACGGTACGCAGGGCACGTGCCAGGCGATTCTATTCGACACGACCAGAAACAGGTCGTTCACGATCAATGCCAGCAATATCAGGACAACCCCATAAACAGAGAGAAACGTAATCGGAGCGCTGAAGTCAGCGCTCCGAGGCTTGTCATCAGGATGAACGAATTGGAGGTATCAAGGCAAAATGCAATTAACGAAAATAATCAGAAATGGCCTCATAGCGGCAGTGCTTCTATTATTGAGTGGAGTTGTTGCGCTCGGGCAAACCGATCCCAATGCGGAAGAGTGGGCTCGCACTCAAATGTCTTCTACAGTCCAGGGCGGAACCGGACTGTTCAATACTTTGAGTCCAAGGCTGCTTCGCAGAGGAGAAATGACTTTTGGCATTTTTTACAACAACGTCAAACGCGACCCTGGAACGCTGGACATTAACACCATCCCGATCAACTTGACGGTAGGATTGGGAGATGGGTTTGAAGCATTTATTAATGCCAATTTCTTCCAGCAAGTAACCTCCCGTCAGCCGTTCCTGCTTTCGGGACCTGGCTTCAGCATTCCCAGACTTCTGGGGTTGCCGACAATAGCATTTTTTGGTCCTCCGGTAACAGGCAGTGGGGGAGCGGCATTCTTCCCAGGATCGTTCTCACCGCGAGGTGGAATATTGCCGGCACTGTCATCACCGCTTTCACCTGGATCAATTCTGGTGAAAGTGCCGTTGCCGGGCTATTTCAACGATGTTCCGTTCGCTCCAGGATTAAGGCGTATCGATCCGAACAATCCGGCCAATGATCAGTTTCAAAACTCGGCTAATGGCATGGGCGATATAAGCGTTGGAGTGAAATACAACTTAGTTAATCCGGACCGGGGCAGGTACGGACTGGCAGCGATAGGGCAGATATATTTCCCCACGGCCAGCAACTTCGCAGCGCTTTCGAAAGGAAGAGGTACGGGCGAGATAGACTACGGCGTCACGCTGGCAGCATCAGAGGAGTACTACGGGCACCGGCTGCGGTTTATGGAGAATCTTGGTTATACCAAGAAAGGCGACCCCGACGCCGGAGGAATAAAGATTCTGGATCTTGCCGATGAAGTGAACCTCAGCGGAGGCGTATCTTATGCGCTGACAAGACACATCGAGACGGTTACTGAGTTGGTGGGCACAGTGTTTGTTGGCGGCGCGACACCGGACTATAACAGAGTGAATCCGCTGGATTATCAGACAGGCGCCCGCTTCTACTTTATGAACGGAAGAGTGTCCTTTGGAGGCGCCTACAGAGT
>DASRDY010000147.1:0-5168 GCA_035652355.1 Blastocatellia bacterium | reverse complement strand
AAGCAAACGAAAATCTGACCCGGTTAGTAGGCAAAGACAAAACCGACGGTTTGATTGCTAAGGCAAAGACAGAGCTCGTCGAACAGCGCACAATAAAGTTGCAGTCGTTGCTGAAAAACGAAAAGGAAAAACTCGAAGGCGATTTCTTCATTATGCTGATTCCAACAGCCACGTTTGGCGTCAGAGTCGCTGATGTAAAGTTCATTAACGGATCGGAAAAGCTTGGGAAACTGGCTGACTCGCTAAAGAGCATGAAGTTCGATCTCACATTCCCCGACGATATCGGAACAAAGATATTCCGACGAGGAAAGCTTGTCTACGAGCCTAAAGATGGAAGCTGGAGTTTCGTGCTTTATTTGCAGGACGATGCTGATACTAATGACCAGGCGTCCGCCGATTCGAAGAAGAAACCCTGATTTCAAGGCACACATTGACAGCAGGTCCGGACCTTGTCTGAGCCTTTATCCTCCGCCATACCGATCAGCGGTTGCGGGATTTATTCGTATCTCAGCGCAATCATAGGATCGATTCTGGAAGCTCGTCTGGCAGGAAGATAACCAGCCAGAATGGCTACTGTCAGCAGAACGACGGTCGCAATCGTTATTGTCGCCGGGTCACTCGCGCTCAACCCGAACAGGAGACCGGAAACGAACCGGGTCGACAACAAAGCGGCCGGAATGCCAATTGCCACTCCGATCAATACCAGCAATAGAGATTGACGCATCACCAGCCAGACTACGTTTCCGCCTTGAGCGCCAAGCGCCATCCTAATACCGATCTCTTTCGTTCGCCGCGCGACGCCATAAGACAGAATTCCGTAGAGGCCGATGCTTGCCAGCAACAGAGCAAACAGGCTGAAGAAACTGGCGACCTGCGCAACAAATCGTTCCTGGATCAATGACCGGTCAACTACCTCGACCATCGTGCTGACATTCGATACCTGGGCATCCTGGTCAATTGCGCGAACTTCCTGCTGAACGGTAGCAACTGCGGACGTCGGCTTGCCAAACGTCCTCAACTCGAACGTAGCGCCTGCACCCACCGCGCCTCCGAGTGCCTGCAATCCGGAAGCTGGTATTAAAGGGGTATAGAAAGTCGGCAGCGTTGCCTCCCTGGTGCTTTTGTATTTGGCATCTTGAGAAACACCGATAATCTCAAAATCAGCCCCGTCTTTTCCGTGAAGACTAAAATGGCGGCCAATCGGATTCTGTCCGGCAAAGAAATGATTAGCCATTGTTTGGTTTACTACGGCTAACAACGAAGCAGGCGTTCCCGCCGGTGCTACAGGATCTCTGTTATCTTCATCTCTGAAATCACGCCCCGTCAATATCGGTATTCCCATGGTTTCGAAGAAGCGAGGGCCCACCAAAAGGTAGAAACAACCCATATCCTCATCAGCTCGCTGGGAATAACCTGGCACCCAGATATTGGACGAATCATTATCGCCCTTTAATAAATAAAAATTTGAAACGCTGGCCGAACGCGCGCCCGGCAGTGTTCCCAATTTTGCTAAAACTTGTCTGTACAGATTAATCCGCTGAGGCGAGGTGTAGCCAGGCTTCGTGCTGATCGAAAACAATAGTATGTTCTCTTCGTCAAAGCCGATTCCGCTTCTCAGGTGTTTAACCGTCTGAACAAACAGCCCAGCGCCGATCAGCAGAAACAACGAAAGAGCGACTTGCACAATTACAAGGATCTTGTCCATTCCCAGTCGCGCACCGGCCACTCGAACGTTGCCGACTTCTTCCTTGAGAGCCGGGACCAAATCCATTCCGGTTGCGCGAAATGCCGGCGCCAGACCAAACAATAGTCCAGTTGAGACGGATACAAGGAACGTAAAAAACAGCACTCGAGTATCTAGTCCGAATGCGACCGAGTAAAACTTTTGGCCGTTTGTTATATATGCCTGTAGCAGTCCGATGGCCCAGCGAGCAAAGACGAGACCGAGCGCTCCGCCTATTACGGCCAACAGCAGGCTTTCGGTCAGCAGTTGATGTATCAGTCTCCATCGGCTCGCCCCCAGCGAAAGTCTCACCGCAATCTCTCTTTGTCTGCTGGCCGCTCTGGCCAAAAGCAGATTCGCTACGTTTGCGCACGCGATCAACAACACCAGCCCCACAATAGTCATCAAAATCAACAATGGTTGAGAGAACTTGCCGCGAAGCGCCGAAAAGCCACCGCCACCCGGTTGCAGCACAATCTTCCGATCGAAGTAGTTTTGTTTTTGAGTTTCGGTCAAATGTGCCAAACTGTCGCCGGCGACATCAGCCAGCATTCCGTGATAAATGGTGTCGATCTCTGCCTGCGCTTGCGAGACCCCGATGCCAGGCTTCAAACGACCGAAAATCTGGACCCAGGAGTGGCTAAAGGCAACTATTCGAGCGGCACCAGCCGGAGTTTGACCAAGCGTCCATAACGGCAACCATAGGTCAGAATTGTGGTCCATATCAACGCCGGAAAATGACGGCGGCGCAACGCCGACAATCAGATACGGGGTTCCGTTTAGCGTAATCGCCTTGCCTGACACAGCAGGATCCAGCGCAAACCGTCGCTTCCATAGATCGTAACTTATTACAACAACATTCTTGGCATTGTTCGCCCTGTCATCATCGTCGGTTACAGTGCGACCTATGACGGTTTTGATGCCGAGTGCACTAAAGTAATTTCCTGTCACATACTCCGGTCTGACTAATTCAGCCGAATCGCCGTTCTCCGCAGTCTTTAGCTCCAACGAGCTTCCGCTCGCGGACCCAAAGACAGCGTCAAATGATGTGCCGGTGTTCCGCACCCTCTCAATCAACGGATATGGCAACGACCCGCCATTACCGTATCGTGCATAATTGAAAAAGAACACCAATCGTGACGGATCCTTTACCGGCAGAGTCCGAAGCATCAGTGTATCTACCGCGCTGAAGATCGCGGTATTTGCACCGATGCCCAGCGCCAGCGAAAACAACGCCACCAGCGTGAACCCTGGACTTCGTCTGAGCATCCGCGCTCCGTAGCGCAGATCGTGCCACAATGTTTCGACGAAGCCACCACCCCGCACTCCGTAGCCGGACTCCACCATTCTGATCGGATTGCCGAAGCGCTTCATTGCCGCTGACCGAGCCTGGGTCGCGCTCATTCCGCGAGCAATATTGGCCTGGATCTCCATTTCGATGTGCTCGCGCATCTCGTCTTCGATGTCTTGCAGAATGCTCTCACGTCGAAACAGTCCACGTAGCCTGTCGATCAAAATATTGAGCCATTCCATAGGTTCTATCCTCGAATGTTTTGTCCAGAGCTCTTATTCGCGACGCAAGGCCTCCATCGGATCAACTTGCGCGGCCCGTCGCGCAGGCAAATAACACGCAAGCAACGATACAAACAGTAAAATCACTGTTACACCAATGTAGGTGATCGGATCCGTCGATTTGACTCCAACAAGAAACTGTCCCACCAAACGCGAAATCGCTATTGTGGCTAACAGGCCAGCGATTATGCCTGCGCTGACAAGAACGAATCCGTTTCGCAGAATCATCTTCAATATCTTGTCTCGTCCTGCACCCAACGCCATTCGGATACCGATTTCGTGGGTGCGCTGACTAGCCGAATAAGAGACGACGCCGTAAACTCCGATTACAGCAAGGGCCAGTCCCAGCATTCCTAACGCTGCGGCCAGGTCGGCGCCAATCCTGTACATAAGGAACCCGCGCATTCCTCCCAGTGATTCCTTCATAGTTCGCACATTAAAAACCGGCAGATCGGGCGCGATATCGCCCACAACCTTTTGGACTTCAGCCTTCACTGTTTCCGGAGCCGCGATAGTTCGAATCTCAAGTGTCTCAAGCGACGTGTAGTTCTGCGCCAGAGCGAGATAAAAGAAGGGTTCGATTAGGCCGGCAACAGCAGAGTTGCGGCTGTCTTTCACGACACCGACCACATGGAAATAATTGTCCTGATGGGTTTCCAACGCGAAGGTTTGGCCAATTGGATTCATTTTGGGCCAGTACTTTTGGGCCATTGTTTCGTTGATGATGGCGATATGTTGAGTCTCCTGGCGATCTGCGTCGGTGAAGCCGCGTCCGGTGACCACAGTAATTTTCAGAGTCTGGAAATATTCGGGCGAAACTACGCTATATTCCAGCAAGGGTTTTGGCTGGCCCTTTGGCGGAACGTAGCCGGGAATCACCAGCGTGTTATCGAAATAGTTGTCGCCCATCGGCACTGCGCTCGAAAGACTAGCTATCTCGACCCCTGGCAATGCCTTTATGCGCGGCAAAAGTTCTTTGTAAAACGTCCTTCCCTGATCTTGCGTGTAGCCAACTCCATCCGGATCCGTGCTGAGGGTAAGAACATTATTAGCATCGAATCCAAGGTCCGTGCGTTCGGCATTGCTCAGGCTTTGCCAGAAAAGCCCGGCAACGATCAGCAACATCAACGACGCGGCAATTTCTGCCATAACCAATCCGTTGCGAAGCTGATTACGATCTTGCGCCACACGGAGACTCTCCCCTTTCAAAACCTCAGCCGGGCTGATCGGCGAGGCGCGTAAGGCCGGAGCTATTCCGACAACTATGCCTCCAATCAACATTGCTCCGAACGCATAAACGAAGACACGCCAATCGAAACTGAAGTCGAGAGTGAAGGGAGCGTCGTCCGTCTGAATACGAATTGAGCTAAGAATGGTGCTCAACCAGAACCCCATCAAAAGACCAATAACGCCGCCGAAGATTGATAGCACGATGCTTTCAGTTAAGAGCTGCCGAATCAACCGTCCGCGCGACGCGCCCATGGCAACTCTGACGGCCATCTCGCGCTGACGAAGAGTCGCGCGCACCAGCAAAAGATTCGCGACGTTAATGCAGGCTAGAAGAAGGACAAGGACAGCAAGAATCAAAAACAGATTTGCTACTGAAGATGCCTCGTGACCGGATCGAGCTCTCGGTCTCGCCTCGATTTCCGGATACAGTTTCAGGTTCATACCCTCATCCGATTCCGGAAATTGTGTAGCAAACCGAGTGGCAATAATATTGAGAGAGGCCTGGGCCTGCTCAATCCGAATGCCTGGCTTCAGTCGCGCCAACAGCAATATGTTTCTAATACCGCGGTCGGTCAGGAATCCCTTGCTCAGCCCCTCCAGCGTTACACACATCGCATAGGGGAAATAACCTTGAACATCGAAT
>DASRDY010000146.1:0-1127 GCA_035652355.1 Blastocatellia bacterium | reverse complement strand
ATACTGTAAAAAGCGGTGCGACTGGCATCTACTTCCTTCGCCAGCCGAATCATGTGTTCACCCACAATAATGCGAAAGGTATTTTTAGCAGCACTCTCTTCCCATCGAAGTTTGCCTGACTTCGTCTGTTCTAGAAGCTCTTGAATCAATTGATTGAATTTATCTCCATTCATTTTAAACCTCTATTGAGAGGCGCTTCATGCGCCCATTGATTCTGCTCAACGTATTAACCATCTTGTCTAGAGCTATAGCCATACTTGTGTCCAATGTGCCGGGCTCGTTACCGTCGAGTATTCTTTCTATGTGCCGAATCATCACAATGATATTATCCCTGACCAGTGAAATTTCTTGCTGCTCTTCATCAAGGAGCTTTGAGTCATCCATAAACTCTGCAAGCAGGATACGTACATCGTCGCAACGATCTATTACCCTGTGCCACTGTTTTAATCGGCTAAAGTTCCTGAGCTCTTGAATCAGCCTAATCGCTGTGGTGACTTCTGTAAAGAACAATTGCGTACGGATGCGGTTGATTGCCTCACTGGCAATTAGCTTCGCTTCTTCCGCCGCCTTCCGTGATTTGATCACCTGCCAGATCGTGAAGCCGAAACCCACGACCGACACGAGTAATCCGGCTACGCTGGCATAGTTTCCGTATTGAGACCAGAAAGACCAGTCCACGGTGTTCTCCAAACTGGGGAAGTCCATTCAAATATCACAGCTAAGTTGGCAATGCAACACGATGCAGTCGGAGCCGCAGACTAGTATTCGCAGACGCCGCTGTGAACTTCGTACGGCTTCAGCTCTTTAAAGGGCTCGGTCTTGTGACACACATAACAGTAATCGGTCTTCGGCTGGCGGCGGTGCAGGGCGGAGCCTGTCGAATGCAATTTGTGGCACGATAGGCAGGTCAGATTGTCGCGCCCGAGCAAGACGATGTCGCGCAGGTTGCGCTGGATGTGGGCGTCCATGGCGTTGAGCCCTGCGTCATCCGCATGTGAAAAATCGAAGGCGAAATCTTTGAAGAGGTTGTCGCCCGATACAAAGTTATTCGCGAAGGGCCGGCCCGTCGAACGCGACGCGCCGCCGCGCAGGTGACAACTGCCGCAGGCCGAGGCGATCATCTGCGG
>DASRDY010000145.1:0-37565 GCA_035652355.1 Blastocatellia bacterium | reverse complement strand
ACTTTGATCCCTTTGGTTCTCGTGTTAACTTTCTTCATAGGCGGTTCTTCCTTTCACTGAAATTAGGATTTGCCGATCTTACAAAATCGGCCAGGTGAACCGCCACCTATTTAACTTTCAACTGTCAGCGGGACATCTTCTTAATAACTCGGCTATCCTCCAACCACCACACAAGGGAAAACATCAGTAAGTGGCACACTTAGTTGCGCAGCGGGAGCGGCTTTCCCACATCGGCTGGGAACTGGCGGCTTAACCGTAGGACCATTATTAACAGAATGAAGCTGGCTTCTCTCGGATGGGTTGAACACATCATAGTATTCATCAAAGTCGCTAGCGCCACAATTCTGACATAGGTTGCTAATACGTATAGTATATGTGGTGCCGGGAATATAAGGGAATTTGATCGCTCCAGCGGAATCATCAGTAATAACGAGGTTTTGCCCAGAAGCCGTCAGATCAAAGTAAATACCCATTTCCAGAGCCCGCGGACCCAAATAGGGATTCCCGATTTTTTTTGGATGAAGCACCAAATCCAATTGACTCAATCGCTGTGTGAAACTAGCTCCATTACTGATGACTATGGGGTCAAACAATGGCGTGCCCGTCTTCATCGCACCGCCCACCATTGTAGGATAATCCAAAATCCAACCATACTCTTGGAGATTGCTGCTCGGAAAATCCGGGTCAATAAAATCGCTGCCATAGTGTTGAGCCGGTAAAACGGACGCATCGTCAGCTGATACGGAAACATGTTTCCCCAAGTCTCCTTTCGCGTACGGGACATGGAATTCTGTACAGGGACCAGAACCATCGTTTTTTAGAAAAGTAATGCTCGGGGTATGAGTCGGCAAATCGATTAGATAGACCTCATGCTGCGGGTTCGCCGGATTGCTATGGTTAAGGTTCAACACCATCAAACCTTCTAGGCTAATAAATACCACTGGATCGGGCGGAATCGGGGGAAGTGTCATGTTTTTCTCCTATTGTTTTGATTGATAACGCAATGAAAAGACTACGTGACGTCTACAATACTTGCCCAATATCAACAATCCTCAACACACCACTACACAGGGAAACAGGTCGGAATGTATCGGGTGCCTTTTGCCGTATTTAATCGATTTAACACCTAATTGGTAATGAGATTGTCCGGGTTCGATATTCAGGCCATTATATATATCAGGAAAATCTACAGCGTTGAGATTATTACACTCGTTTGACACAGTTATCGTCAAATGCGTATCATAATGATAAGGGTGCTGGTTTAAATCCACTCCTTGGATGGATAGCGTTTGCCCTTCGTGCATTTGTATAAAATGCGCCATCGACAACGCTCGATTACCAAGAGGTACGTAGTCTTCTTTGTTACCGGAATCTAGATACAGATGATACGTAGCGGTTTTACTCACATAGTCGGCATAACAAGTGCCATGTTTTACAGTGACAATTCCCGCAAGATTGTCACGATTAATGCTGAAGCCTGGATGATGCTCGGTTAAATCCAGCATCCATTCAAATGATTGGCAATCATTCGATTTATGAATTTGCGCGCTTGCGTTCATCGGAACGCCCTGATCATTAAGCATATCTATGACGATTCCTTGTTTCAGCCTGTCCATTGTCGCATTAAAATCGTAAGACTCCCCCGCTATCATTCCGCTAAAATTGACCGTCGGGGTATGGCCATCAGCACCAACCAAGTAGGCATTCAAGACGTAGCTCATTTCATTATATTCTAAAATTATTAACCCAGAGAATGTAATTTCGATGGAATGGTTCTTTTGAATACACATAGCGATCCTTCCTTCTAATATTTAGTATCGAGCATAACCTCCCAACGTAGTGAAAGGAGCCCAATAGTAGGGATGGCGTAGCTCTTGACTGTTCGACACCAGCATTTTTAACTGGGACTGTCTGATGGATTCAACGGTTGAATATAGACCTCGCTTGCGAAAGTCATGGAAATCCATCATTAATTGCTTCGTTGACTGCGAGTCCACGGCCCATAGACTGGCCACAACCAATGGTATTTTTTGGGACATAAAAGGCCGCGCAAGTCCTATCATTCCCTCTCCCTGATAATAATGCTCAATGCCAGATTGACAGGCTGAAAGCACTACAAGCCGAACATGGGGCATGCTCGCGGCATACAACTCATAAGAATAGAGAGCGGTGTCTTCGGCTTTTCCATCCGCACTTTTAGCGAGCAACAATTTCGATAATAAAGGCGATCTGTCATCAGTAATCGCATGAGTGGCAAAGTGAACGACACTCACATCCCCCAGACGACTCAGTATTTCTTTCTTTGCTGCATAGTCACCAACTAGGGCGCTTCCATTATAGAGCGACGCGATAACTTTAGCTTCTTTAGATGAAGAGCCTAAATCGCCAAGATTGGAATACAATTCGTGATCAAAACTAGGACTGCCTACGCTAAGAATCGTTTCATTTGACTTTGCCGATTTTTCAGCAGCGAAAGTACTGAGCTTAGTAAAGACACTAGCGCTGGGGGTGACGCCAAGGGTGTAATCTTGAAGGAGATATCTTCCGGACTCCGGTGAAACTAATGCATTAAACGGCAAATAATTTAGAATCTTGTCAGGTATTATATAAACTTGCGTCCCTTTATTGAGAAAAGGTCCGATCGGTTCAAACAATATCCTATATAGATTCTCTCCCAATTGCTTAAGTGATGCCTGATCGCTCGCCGGATCTCGCAAAAGATTGAGAAATTGCTCAATTCGATCTGCTAAATCTTTATAATCGATCTTAACTTCTTTCGGATGCGTTTCATCGCCGATTATCCAAATAATGATCTTATCTTTCAGGAGAGCATATTGAATGAGTTGAACTTGTCCGCGCAATTGACTGCTAATCTGTTCGATTGATAAGGGTGTGGTATGAGATTGAATTTCGAGAATTGGTTGATTGTCTCTAATATTAACTGTGGGCGGTGAATCTATTGAATCGAGCAATGATCGTGCATGGCTGCTCTCTGCATATTCCAGCGCTTGGCGGCCATTATGAAGCCTTGTATACGCAAAATCAATCGCTATGTCGTATACATTATCAGTATCGATAAACGAATTCCGGCTCGTATCATCATCGATTCTGTCTCTGTTCGCCTCAAACAGATTTAGAGTTATCTTCAGTTCGTCGGCTGCGAGCGCATCGTCCTTTTCGGCAATATATGCAAGAAGTTTCCCTTTGTGAGCTTCGTAGAGATAGGTTGGAAAGTTTGATTTCTCGAACAGCTTAATGGATTCATCAGAACAGGCAATTGCAGATTGATAATCGCCCTTCTGTCTGTGAAGAGAGCATATTACGTCGAGCGCGGTGCCGCGCTCTGAAGTTCGAGGTGGGTCGCTCATTTTTTCTACAACATCGAGCGCGTTGTGACCCTCATTAATTGCCTCTTCAAAACGTCCAAGCTTTGCTTCTATTATTGCCAGATATTTATAAGATCTGGCCATTTGGATCGGCGAGCCCGCTTCTGTTCCCAGTTTTAACGCCTCCCTTTGAAAATCATAAGCGCATTCATAAGCGCCAATCTCATTTAAATTCATAGATATCTGCGAGTAAAATGGGTACATTTGTACCGGAGGAAACCGATTTTCTGCGGCAATCTTGAGGCCGGCAAGACCGAAATCCAAAGATTCTCGTTGGTTTCCGAGGATATAATCCAATCCCCCTATCAGTCCATAATTTGAGAGTTCGTTATCTACGTCGTTTGTCTGTTTAGATAAGCTCAGTGCAGTGCGCGCAGTTCGAATAACCGAAGCATATTCATGTCTGCTAATTTGGGCATCCTTGACGCTGTTGAACGTTTTCGCGAGAAGCAGGCGATATTTCCTGTTGTCCAGAGATTGGGTCAAGTTGGTGAATGCTAAGAGCGCCTGCGGTATTTCCCTCCCGCGAAGATAACATACTCCAATCCAGTAACGGACAAGCATTCCTTCAGAGATGTCATTTTCTCCGTCGAAAATCGATTGTGCTTTTGTGTACAGATCTATGGCTTGCTTGCAGTCTCCGCTTAGATACAGCGCATTTGCCGAATGCATCAAATTCCTGGCATTGGCAATAGATTTAATCTTCTCTGTGCTGGCGCTGCGGAGAAAAATCACCACATCTGATATGTAGTGATCATTAAGACGCGATAATTCGGTTTGTCCGGCAAAATCCAGAGTTGTGAAAACTGCTTTTGCATCACCGTCGCGTTCATCGAGTGTATTCTTAAGATAGTTATCTATTAGCTTTTCCGCTATCGAGCTACCATTCCTGTCGCTTTCTGTGAGCAGACTGAACGCGGCGTCTCGATCCCCTCTATCAACAGCCTCCAGGAATTTCGGGAATGACTGGCTACTGCTTTCCGCAACCCTCTTCTGCTCTTCCTGCACGAGTGACAGATTCTTTCTAGCCTCTTCGGCCCACCGCGAACTGGAATCTAGCGCTAAGTACTGAGTCCAGTCTTTCTCAGCTTGCAGGAACAATTTCATTTGCTGGTGGCAGAGTGCGAGGTTAAACTGGGCTTCTTGTAGTGTTTTGTCCTTCTTAATGGCTGCCTTGAATTCTTCGACCGATCTTGCGATGAGCAGAAAGCTGTCCCCGGGATGATCTTCGTTATATTCGTTCTTACCTTGTTCAAATTCAGCGACGCCCAAATCATTATGAAGTCGTGCGTCGTCACTTTCAGTCAGGGCCTCCCGCAACAATGAGGTAGCTGAACCGAAATCTTTCTGAGATAAATAGAACAATGCGAGATTATGCTTTGAAGCGACGCTGGAATTCCTCGCGTTATCCAAAACAAGAATCGTCTTTGCCTGATCAAGGGAAATGGGATTTGCGCTATTGGTTTTCTCTCCACGAGTAATAATGTAAGGAGCGTAATCGAACTCAGTCAATCTGGCTTCCCACGGTCTGCCAGACGTGTAAGCGCGATTTAAATAAGTTATCCCTTCGCTTTGTTGTGGTTTGCGATGAAATAACCATCTTGTTGCAAAACCAAGCATGAGGAGTATTCCAAGGCACATCAGTAATTCTCGTGTTCCGATTTTCGTCGGCCGAGATCGAAAGAATGCTAGACTTGGCGTTTGCCAAACCATGGAATTTCTCCGAAACAAGAATTGCTGGCGGACTCGCTATTTCCTAATGACTTTTCGCATCAAAACATTTCAATGTTGATTACAAATTGACAGAACTCGCTGGCCCGGAACTCAGTAGCCTTGTAGGTGGCCGACTTCTTACATTCCTTTGAATTTTAATTACTACTACCCGTATGAGCCAAGTCGGGTCTGATGTGCACTATTGTCGGCGTGATTAGGGCGTCCGCCGCAGTGTCTCACCCTATCTTTAGTTACGCAGAATAGAACTGCTCGCAGGGTGTTTTGATAAGTTAACTATAACTCGCTTGATTAATGACGGCTGAAATTGCTCGTAGCTGAACTCTTCAGTTCGTCCTTTTTGGACTCTCCTCGAAAGTACTGATGATACTTCGCGGGCTCAATCGTTTTTGTCTCTATTTTTCGGATACAATATAACACAGGAAATTTTAGGAGCAACAAATAAAATTGATTCCGTGTCCTTTAACTTCTTTTTTCTTTAAGATCGTTAAGCTTTCGCATTGCATCGTCGGTCCACGGTGAATTCGGGTCTCTCTTTATGTATTCCTGCCAGTCCTCTTCGGCTTTTTGCGTATTACCCATTTGTTCGTAGAGCAGGGCACGATTAAAAAGCGCTTCCAGGGAGGCAGGCTTAGAATCAACAGCCTTATTCAAGTATTGGAGACTCTGATCAAAATCGTTTGAAGCGCTCGCCAAGCCTTGATCTTTTTCATCACGACCTTTCTCGAAATAGGCTGTTCCAAGATCAGAAAGTATTTGTCCGTTACTCGGTTCGTATGACAAAGCCTTTTTAAGGTTTTCGATTGCCTGATTGAAATCCTTTTTTGCAAGCCAGAACTGACCGTATGCTTGGAATGATTTCGCATTAGGTTCGGTTTGTGTTGCGTGTTGCAATAAGGTTTTGGCTGCGTCATCCTCTATAGTGTCCGCTTTATTTTGATCTTTGCCACGCGTTGAACGTGGAGGAGGCGAATAAGGAAAGTCTGCTAGGCGCGCTTCTAGCGGACGGGGATACGCTTTTTTCAGAGCATCCATGCCAGTTTGAAGATCCGAGTTTCTCGGTTTACCGATCAAGTACCAGATTCCCAAACCAAATCCGATCAAAATCACCGCAGCCGCAGCCATCATAAAATAAGGATTGCTCAATATGCGTGGAGGACGTTTCTCACGTAAGGCTTTTTCAATTTTCAGTTGCTCGCGGCGCTGCGGCGCAGCAAGGAAATATGTTTCAAATCTCTGTCTGTCTTTATCTGAGAGCTCCTTGTCCAAATACTCCTCTATTAAATCGTTCTCTATTATTTCGACCATTTCAAGGACGTTTGGGTCGCACACGAATCTCTCCTCAAGCTCGAGCTTTTGCGCCTCAGCCATATTACCCAGCAGATATTGTCTTATTAAAGCCTCATTCACGGCATCTCACCTTCACGCGCAACTGTTTTTTGTGCCGTACCTATAGAATAATGTAGGTTTACGACAAATCGTTTCTCTTCTTCCGGATGCACTTTTTGTCTTGAATGATAGAATCATCTTATATTTCTCGCTCAGGACGTCATTTTGGTCGAATATGTCTGACGTTGTCGCCGCCTTTGCCTGACATACACGCTGTTATACATTTGCGCAGCACCTTCCTTATTCGATGAACTTTTATCCGCAGGGCGTTTTCTCCTAATCCCGTTTCCTCAGCCAGTCGCTTTCTGTTTTCGATCTTCGAACCTTTCTCTTCACTGTTATAGTCCTCGTACAATTCGCGATCTTCTTTTTTTAACTTCGATAAACACTGCCTTTGACAACCCAAGGTTGCTTCGTCTGGAAGCTCGTCTGGATCAGTTCGCGGTTGAGGGATATCCTGGGGCATTGGGACCCGGTTCTTGATATATCGCAAATATTCTAAATAAATATAATGGGAAACACGGAAAATATAGCTGGCAGGCTGTCCTTTGTAACGGGGGACGACCTTTGGTAACAGTTTGATGACTCTGTCGAATGTATCATCCGCCAAATCCTCGGCCACAGGACAGCCACGACTAATGAACTTCTGTATCAGTCCTCGTCGAATATTCTCGTACTTAACTGCGCCCGCATCGCGGTCTCCGTCTCCAAGCCAAAGCAATAAACCATCAAATCCTACCGGTCCTTTGTTCCTGGAACCATCATCTCCAGATCCACTGTCGCCGAACCCACTACTACCTCCGGACCCTCCACCCTCAGAGCCGAGACCAAACAAGTTGTCAGGATTATAGGGGTAATCGAAGATATCTTCTTCGTTGTCCCCACGTCCGTCTTTATCCATCTATCGACTCTGCTTTCAATCTATTAGGGTCCACTACGCCAATAATTGTCGTTTGCTTTATGGATTCAGGGTTTGTCGTCCAGGTGCCACTTGGCGCTCGGTCCACCAGGTAAATCAACGGTTCCTGAATTTAAGGGATTTGCGATAATTCGAACGCTATTGTTGCAGTTGTACAAACTGCTCGAAAACTATAACCAGGCAATCCTCGCAAGACGCCAAGATAGTACCATAGGATCCCGTTAAAACAATGACTTGTCCGTTAGTAAGCGCCTGAAATTGCGATGTTTTACAAACAGGCTATCCCACCTAGGAATGTTAACAGGCGACCGCTGCGAAGAGCAGTGTGGGAATATATGGCCTGCGGACTCACTTTAACAGCTCTGTGCGGCCGTGGTGCACAAAATTTGCTTACGCAAAATCGAGGAGAATTATATGGCGAAAAACAGGAAAAATGATGACAGCATAATCGGGGGAGTTATTGATCAACTCTCTCAGATAGCCGACACAAGCCGAGAAGTTGCAGCCGATTTTGTTGAGACCGTCAGCCCCGACGCGGCCGGCTTTATCAGGCCTGCAAAGAAAGCTAAGACAAAAACAACTGCTCGCGAGATACCAATTACCGTCTCGACAAAAAAGGCTGCCACAAAATCGTCTGCGTCTAAACGCACTGCCGCCAAAAAGGCCGCTGCTTCGTCAAAAAAATCCGCTGCCAGCAGCAAAGCAGGTAAGAAAGCTTCTTCAAGCAAGAAGGCTTCTAAAGGGTCGTCCAAGAAGAGCAGTGGTAGATCAAAATAAGACACTTGCGCTCGGTTAACGTTCACAATCGAGCGCCCAGCTTTTATTTCCCGGCCCTGGTTCTGTCCACCATGACTGTGCCACCCTTCATCACCCAGCGCACGTTGTTGATCACGACATTGATGTCGCTAAGCGGATCTCCGTTTACTGCTACTATGTCGGCGTAACAACCCGGAGCAATACACCCTAGCTTATCTTCCATTCCCAGCAAAGCGGCCGCGTTCGTCGTGGCCGTCGCCAATGCTTCCGCAGGTGTCATACCGACCTTAATCATCCAGCCCAGCTCGCGAGTGTTCTGCCCAAACATAGTGAACACTGCGTCCGAGCCCATTGCGAATCGCACGCCGGCTTTATACGCGCGTCTTGCAGTTTCCAGGTTTCGCTGGATGTAATCGTTCAATCCATTCACATCCGTATCACCGTAACCGAACTGATCTTTGAACTCGACATAATAACGATTGTGGTCGATCGTCGGGACGTAGAATGTCTTTCGTCGGGCCATGTCGGCAATGGTCGCGTCGTCCATGTCCGTGGCGTGTTCGACTGAATCCGCCCCGGCTCTGATCGCATCTCGTGCTCCGTCGGGACCGTATGAATGAATAGCTATGCGTTTTCCCGCCGCGTGTGCTGCATCAACGGCTGCTTTTATCTCTTCAAAGCTGAACGTCTCTCTGCCGCTGACATCATTGGCGCTGCCGGTAGAGGCGTACATCTTTATAACATCTGCGCCCGCATCAACTTGTCGTTTTACCGCAGCTTTCACTTCGTCAACTCCGTGAGCTCTTCCACCCATCGGCGTAGTTCCGGCAGCAGCGGCTGCTCGGCTTAACGATAAACCATAGCCTGCAACGAACATCCTTGGACCAGCCATCGCTCCGCGGTTGATGAGATCACGCATCGCAATGTCAGAATAGTTTGAGGACCCAAGGTCGCGGACTGAGGTCACGCCGCTTTCCAGAGTTTTGCGGGCATTCTCCTGCGCCAGAAAAACAGTAACGGCCGGCATTCGCGATCCGGCTTGCGCCCAGGGTTTCGATCCTGGTTCCTGATCCCAGTAATAGGTCATATGGGTGTGAACATCGATCAGTCCTGGAATCGCGGTGAAACGCGACATGTCTATCACTTCGGCGCCAGCGGGTATTGCTGACTTGTCGGTACCGACACTCGTCATATGATTACCATCGATCACAACGATGGCATTTATTAATACTTTCCCGGTTCCGTCGATCAGCTTTCCAAATTTGACAGCTTTGATTTTACCGGCTGCAACAAGGCTCGAATTCGGCCATACCGAAAAGGCGAGCCCAACGAAAAGGAACGCGATTATTAACTTTCTAATTTCCATATCAACTCTTCAGACAGAGATCTGCAAGGTAATGAAGTCTGATGCCCGATTAAATTCGGCTTATTATACACTGATTATAGTTGGAGGCTGGCAGTGGATTGAAATTGGCTCTGTCGATTTTCGACAGAGCCAAACGAACAGGAAGATAAATCAAGAAAACGTAACCGGAACGTCTGTGGGCACGCAGATTCCGTTAATGCATACCTTATCGGGAGGGCAATCGCAGCTACCATCTTGTTGTATTGTAGCCGCCACGCTTATCGCCCCGGTGATACCAACGATAGAGGTTCTGATCTCTGTCGCCTTCTGATGGCGATCTGCGGTGTCGGTACCGCTCAGATAGTAATCGATTGCCTTCGCTCGCAAAGAATCAAGAATCGTTACGACGTAAGCATAATTTGACGTGTCATTTGGATCGACGGGCATAATCCTTCCTAAGCTCCTCTCATTTTGGATTAGTCAACATGATCAGCAGGCCTGATTTAGTCTGCTTTCCAAAGTAGAGAGACTTGCCATCCAGGGCCCACTCGAGACTAGAGAGGTAGATCTTCGGGTCAGTGTTCTTCGTCACCATCCACGACGATCCACCACCAGCAGGGACTATCCAGATGTTGTCTCTATCTTGTAATGAGGATACAAAGGAAATATTTCGTTTGTCGGGTGACAGGTAGACACTGGTTAAATATGCTTGATCAAGATTTTGGAGTATGTGCGTTTTGTGCGTTGTCAATGAAACCTTAACAAGAGTAATTTGAGAAGGAGTAATAGGAGACAGCGGTGCGTTCTTCACCAGCGCAATAACCAACTCATCGTTTGAAGACCATCCCAACAGACGCATTACCGAGTCGGTTTCAGAAACCACCTGTGTGCCTTCAGTAGTTTTAACCAATAAGCTCCATTTCTTCTGGTCCGCAGCCAAAACGTAGGCGATCTTTTGGGTGTCTGGAGACCACAATGGAGAATTGGCTTTGGTCTTTAGGTCGCCATTGTCAGATATCTGTTTTCTGTTGCTTCCGTCAGCCGATACTGTCCATACATTCTGAGGACCTCCTTCGAAAGAGATATAAGCGATCTCTTTTCCATCCGCCGACCAATCATAGTCTTTTACATTGAAGCGATTATAGCTCGGACCAGAGGTGAAACCGCCTACTGTGACCAGACCGTCGACCAAGACGGTTGCGGGACCTCCGGCACGTTGTATGGTTTCGAGCGAATAGCCTTTTTTAGGAGAAGGCGTAAGGAAAGAAATCCTGCTTCCGTCTGGCGACCATTCAGGAAAACTTGCATTATCAATCAAAGGATCTCCTTCGTTCTGTTGACCAATGTCTTTTATCTTTAACCTGCTCTTATCCGGATCCGCGACGAATCTCTCGCCGCTGATTGACATGTACGCGAATTTATCACCGAGCGGCGAAGGCGATGGCCACATCTCAATCCCGATGTCCTCTGTTAAGTTTTGTTCTTCCTCTGTTTCAATGTTGACCGAAAAAAGATCGGTCTCGTCTCTCTTTGCTAAACAGAGCATTCGTTTACCGTCGTCGGAAATGTCCTTTAGATACGCCTGCAAATCGGCCGGACCAACGGGGGCAGTCTTTCCACTACGAAGATCGAACACAAAGAGACGCGATATATTATCTCTAATGGAATTGTAAATTATGCTCTCGCCATCTGGAGTCCAAATTGGATATTGATCTACGTAGTCGTCATTCGTCAGGTTCGTCGGTGTATCTCCATTCAGCGACGCCGTCCAGATATCAAATTGTCCATTTATGCTGTCAACGTACGCGATCGATCTCTCATCCTGTGAGACAGCAAAATAGCGGGGCGTGGCGCCGCCCTCTTTGAAGTGCGTAATTTGCGCGGTCTTTTTGCTTTCGATATCTAACCTGGAAAGATTGTTACGCCACTCGTAATATATACTGTGACCATCTTTCGACCACTTGACCAGAATCGGAAGCTGAACCGTTTGACCGATATCTGTGTCATCCAGCATCCCCAGGAAAGTTGGACTACCGCCCAGAAAATGTATCTTCCAGATTCCCAATTGGTGGTTTCGATTTGAAAGGAAGGCGATTTCGTCCCCATTGGGCGACCAGATTGGGCTTTCATCGTGCTAGTCTTCCTTTGTGATTGGGATTTCGCCTCCATCAATCTGCTTTACTATTATTTTGTTACTGCCAGACGATGAATAGGCGATCATTTTTCCGCCAGGTGAAAACCGTCCATCAGATAAGAGAGCTCCTCCTTTGCTCTTTTCTCTCTTTATGGTATCGATTTTGGCGTCTCGAAATTCCTCCCAGTTTTTCCTATGATCTCGAATGCCCCACCAGATTCCGTAGCCAATCGACAGAGTTACCAATGTTATTGCGGCCAATCCGACGTTTCGACGAGTCTTTGGGTCCGCTAACGCGAGAGCAAGGGACACAGGTATCAATCTGGGTTGCCATGGAACCACATCGGTCGTAGTGTGCGAAAGAGCTTGACCAGGATCGTTGGTGCTGATCGCGACCTCCGTCTCTTTTTCGATCACAATTTGCGTAACCTGAGTTTCGACTGAAACTCGTGAATTGTCAGAATTGACCAATACCGGAGTAGTTATGGTATCGGGCTCGAGAATCTCTTTTACTTCTGCTTTGAACCGGTAGCCGCGTTTAGGAATAGTTTCTATGAATTGCGAATCATTCCTGTCACCGAGTTTGCCTCTCAGAACCCAAATATTTTGCGACAAATTGGACTCTTCAACGAACGTGTCTGGCCAAATCCTTTTCATTAAATCGTCCTTGTCCATCAAATGGCCGGCGTTTTGAACCAGGACAAGAAGCGTTTCGAACACCTTTGGACTTAATTGAATGATCTCGCCGTTGTGGATTAATACCCGTTCGAGAACATCCAGCTGAAACTCGGCGAATTCGTATATGTGCTTCATTCTAAATTACTTGGATTCTTTGAGAATTCTTTGAAAGTTTTCTAAAACCTATTTGAAGACTTTATTCCCGCGCAGGGTCAATGATGACAGCCGTTGCGGAGTTATCCCCGCAGCAGAGGTCCAATCACGATTTCCGCCCATAACTGAGCCAACCCAACAAGGAGACACTGTGAAGAATCGAAAACCCAACCTGGTCGTAAAGACAAAACAGCGCGTAATAATTAATCAATTCAAGAAAATAACTCACTACAACAAACTCGATTGCCAGGACCCAACGGAACAAAATACTGAAACTTACGGTGCGTCAATTCTAAACGAGAAATGCGCCAATCCGGCCCTCTTCTCGGAATCGAAACAAACATCGTTTTCCGAATCTCCCGGGCACCTAAATAACGTTCTAGATGTTCTGCGTTCGCATAACAATGATGAGAATTGCTCTAGCCGGCAGGCTCAAGTTTCTGAGACCAATCTCGATTCTTCTTCAGACAGCTATGCTAACAACGAGCCCAATTATAACATCGTCCCTAGTAACGAGCCAACAAACAGCGATGCTGCAATCCTGAATATAAAACTGGACCGTCAGTCTGAAAGGAATGTTACTTCTGTTCGCGAACGCAAACACGGGCTGGATCAGAACGCATTCACTGCTCTCCTGCTGCTGCTGGACGAGGATTTATCGCGGGCCGCCGAAAAGTACGCTGCCATACGCGCAAAGCTGGAGACTTTCTTTGATGGACGCGGTTGCATGTCATCTGCCGATATGGCTGACGAGACAATCAACCGTGTCGCCCGCCGAGTTCGGGACGGGGCCACTATTTTTACAGGCGACCCGTTGACCTATTTCTATGGCGTTGCCAAAAACCTTTTGCGAGAATACTGGAGCAGCCGCGAACGCCAGTTTCTATCGATCGAGAACCTCGCGCCAAGTGAACATCCAAGAGTCGAGATTGATGGAGCAACCGGCACCGAAGAACGGCAGAGAGTAGAACGAATGCTTCAATCTTTAGAAACGTCTTTGTCCGAAATGTCGGACGAGCATCGGAAGCTGTTGATGCGTTATTACGCTGGCGAAAAACGTCGAATGATTGACAACCGTAAGGCCCTGGCAGAGGAATTCGGCCTGTCCGACAATGCATTAAGGATTCGGGTCCACCGTTTAAGGCTGGCTTTGGAACATCAAGTCAGCCGCAGGTTAGCTTCCCAGAAAGACTTATGAAATGAATCCGTAATTTCCCCATTAAAGGAAGAGGGGGAGATAATGGAGACTTCACAACAAGAACCCTGGGACAGTGAGAATTCTCAAAAACTCACCAGGCGTTACCTGTTAGGAATGATGCCTGGCGAGGAAAGAACGGTATTTGAGAAACGCTATGTCGTCGACAGCGATCTCTTTGACGAACTGCAGGCCGAAGAGACTGAATTGATTGATAGCTATGTCCGAGGCGAGCTTTCACCCGAGGACCGTCGAAGGTGTGAAGAATATTTGCTGAGTGCACCTGAACTTCAAAAGCGACTAGATTTCTCCAGATCATTAATGTGTCTGGGCGAAAACGCAGAACCTGGAAGCTTTGAGCCGATGGAAAGCCCGGAGAAGCGCTCTCGTTTGCGGGCTTTCCTTTCAAAATTCGGACTGAAACGGTATGTGACAACGGCCGAGGCGTCAATTCAACCACAGTTCAGATCGTTGAACTAGTGGTAATGACCTTGCGCGAGCGCGGTTTTCTACTGAATAAAAATGGAACTACACAGGCCCCTGCAAAGAGGCTTATTGATATCAAGCCTCCTTTGACGCCGTCGATGTGATAGCTACGATGTAGATAAGATTTCATGAAGTCAGAATATACCGACCAAAGTAATATGTGTACGCCTATGTAGAGGCGTTCCCGGTTAGTCGAGTCGGTTTTCTGAATAAATCTCAGTAACACCTCACGAATCCGCTGCTTCCACCGGTTCAGGATTCCTGAGAGCCGCGCTTCTGCCTTATTTTAGCAGCCTCTCCTTCGTAATAAGAGCGCAAGGAGTTGTTTATCCTAAAACAAGCCGCCAGGTCCTGCTCCGCAAGGCTGTCGTTGCCCATCATCAGGTATGTCAATCCTCTGTTTCCGTAATAGGCACCCTCGTTTGGATTAAGCTCGATAGCTTTACTGAAGTCAGCAAGAGCGCTGTCCAGTTCTCCTCTGGTCTTGCGCGCCAAGCCTCGATAATTGTACGACGGCGCATACCTGGGAAGCAGACCTATAGCCATTGTGCAGTCAGCGATTGCATTTGCAAGATCCCCTTTGGCTTTTTTGGCAAGGCAACGACCGCTGTAGGCGTAACCATATTCCGGGTTGATCTCAACTGCGCGACTGAAATCGGCGATAGCACCATCAATGTCCTGCTGATCATAACGGGTCAATCCGCGATTATAGTAAGCCTGCTGATATTTCGGCGAGATTTCGATCGCTTTGCTGTAATCAGCAATCGCCCCCGATCGGTCGCCCTTGTCTTCCAGCGCTATTCCCCTGGACAGATACGCCGACGCAGAGCGGGGATTCAACTCGATCGCCACTGTATAATCGGAGATTGCTCCGTTGATATCGCCCTTGCGTTTTCTTGAGAGAGCGCGTTCGTAATAGGCATCCGAATCTTTCGGGTCGATTTCGATGGCTTTCGTCAGGTCCTGAATCGCACCGTCATTATCCCCACGATCCGACCGGATCAGTGATCGATTGTAGTAGGCTGCCCCGTAATTGGGGTTGATCTCCAACACCTTATTGTAGTCATACAGAGCGCCGTCCAAATCTTTCTTCTGCTTTTTCAAATTCCCTCGCGAAAGGAATGAATCAGCATCCTGCGGAAAAATTCTGACAGCTTTCGTATAATCGGCGATTGCACCATCCAGATCGCCTTTTTCTTTCAGAATTGGCGCTCGATTAGTGTAAGCCTGTACGTAATCAGGGTTAAATTCAATAATTCGCGAGTAATCCGCCAAAGCACCATCTATGTCGCCCTTCGAACGCTTACAATACGCCCGATTGAAATACGCGCTTGTGTATTTTGGATTGAGCTGAATCGCCTTTGAGTAATCTGCTATAGCGCCAGTGAATTCCTTGATATCCTGCTCGGCGACTCCGCGATCATAATATGCGAGCGAATCTTCGGGTCTGACACGGATCGCACTTGAATAATCCTCGATCGCCTTGGCGTGGTTGTTTCGTTCGTGGTAGATCAATCCGCGAGCGATCAGCGCTTCTTCGTAATTCGGATTGATGTCAATGGCGTTAGAGAAATCAGAAAACGCTCCATCAAGCTCACCCCTCAGTCTTCGAATCAGTCCGCGGTTGTAATAGGCCGCCGCGTATCTTGGATTGATCTCGATGGCTATGCTGTAATCGAGAATTGCTCCGTCCTGATCGACGTTCAGGTCGCGCGCAATTGCTCGGCCAAAATGCGCCTCTGCATACCTTGGATTGATCTGGATAGCTTTGGTGTAATCGGCAATTGCCCCGTTAATGTCGCCTTTCCCGCGACGAGCTATAGCGCGGTTATAATAGGCTATGCTGTATTGCGGGTACAGTTCTATAGCTTTGGTTAGATTCGCGATCGCGCCATCATAATCCTTCTGCTGAGTCAAAAGGTTTGTTCCAGTATTAAAATATTGCTCAGCCTGGGGTGATTGCGCCGCAACCCCGAACGCAATAAGCAGCAGCAACATTATCAGAAACGTAATGTGACGCATTTGGTGCCTCCAAATAGATACTCAACAATGTTTGACGGGCTCTCCGGTCAAGAGTCTGTATACGTTATAAACGACTGCTCTCGCCTTCACGCATTCTAACTTTGCCAAAGCCGTTGATCCGAAGATTAAACGAAAACAGCGATGGAAAACAGCCTCTTGATCTTTATACGTTCAGCGAGCGCTCAGGTTGTGTGAAATACGAAAACGACCGAGCCTTGAAGAGATAATTTAGAACAATGGTTATGCGGTTACAATATCTTTGTTTTGCCTAAGCGTTTTTTCCGATACGACGGGCTGGCGACCCGAGGTTGATCTTCGGCAAGCTTGTCAAGCCAATCAACCGGCTCGCAGCCTGTGTGTCGTCCCGGAAAACCAAACTGCCGCCGACATTTGCCAGCGGCAGTTCATTGTGGGGTCATCTGAAAATGTCTTTAATATCTGCGTCCGCGTCTATCGTACCGACGGAAGCCTTCGTTATAACCGCGCAGATAACCTTCTCTGTATGCTCGTTGATACTCGCTCTTTGGACCCATTCGTGAGTTGTAACCATCGGTTGCCTTCTTGTACGAATGCGTTCCGTAAGGATCGTAGCTCCTTCCTGACCGCGAGCGATTTTCACCTTCCCAAACTCCGTCTCTATAGCCTTGATCCTGCGCCATGCGATAAAAATCGCGCTCGTAGCGACCGTATTGAGCCTGTGCGGTTGATGGTGCCGCTCCAATGCCTGCCAGCAAAGCAACTCCCAGAATGACTGCCCCTAAAACGCCTCGAAAGTGGGTTGACTTCATTTCTTTACCTCCGTAATTCTTGTGATCCTGTCTCCCGACGCGGAGGATTTTTGCAAAGACTATTCCAATGCGGACCGCAATGCTTTTTTCTTGTATTTATTGGACTTAGCTGGTGAACGGTATTATTCATAACCGCACCAAAACGTATAGATCCATTCGAAATGGGTGAGGCGTTAAGGTCATGAATCGAATTTAGACCGAAGAACAAAACCCTTAGGCGATTTCCTGCATTTTCAGGGAATTAGCTAATCCAGTGTTACCAAAAGAGCCATCCTTGGGCACAATCGTTGCATCCTAAAACCATGTAAGGAGGTCGACCATGAAACTCAATTCATTTAAAACAAAACTAATGGGAGCAGTGGCTACTGTTGCCCTCCTTGTAACAGCGTTCGCGTTTACCGGAACGACCGCAAATGCGCAAGGGCGACATTTTCATCATCATGTAGTCATTGTGAACCGTCCATTCTT
Source organism: Blastocatellia bacterium (assembly GCA_035652355.1). GTDB lineage: Bacteria > Acidobacteriota > Blastocatellia > DASRDY01 > DASRDY01 > DASRDY01. The sequence continues at coordinate 20,115 of DASRDY010000145.1, read as the reverse complement.
TGGCCCTTATTGGGGTTATAATTGGTACGGACCAGCTTACGGTTATTACCCGTACGTTAATCCGATAGCCTACCAGAAAGAGACGGGCTATCAGGATGGATTCAGTCGCGGTAAGTCCGATGCCAAGAAGGGATTGGCTGAAAATCCTGCTTCCCATAAGCACTTTAACAATTCGAGTAGCCTGGCATACCGAAATGCATTTCAACAAGGCTATGATGACGGTCACCGCGGAGAAGCTTCGAAGAGAGGCTAACTAGTGATCCTGCAAAGAGAGGCGCTTAAAGGCAAGGTCCCTTCGGGGGCCTTGTTCCATTTATGACGACATGTTTGCTTCAATCTCCGTTTGCGGCCGGCCGCCACTACGGGTTACAATGTCTTAAATCTGGATCGCCCGATCTGATACAAGGGAAAACTCATGAAAACGAAAACACTGCTGGCGGCTGCATTATTAATCTGCGCAGGCCTGGCATCACCCTCCGGTTTCGCTTGCCAGGATGATGGCTTCAAACAATTCTATTCCGATTTCCAGAGCGCGGTCAAAGCGGGAGACAAAGACAAGGTCGCGAGCATGATTAATTTCGATTCGTTCACCTGGGAATCATCGGACGCTATGCGCCAGGTTCAGACCAAAGAGGCCTTCCTGAAGAATTACGACCGAATGTTTACGCCCACAATAAAGGCAAAAATAGCCACCGGAAAGCTTGATTCCGCGGACGGCAATTATTTCATTATCTGGCACACGAAGTCAGAGGAGTTTTCGCTTTATTTCGCGCGGGGGAAAGACGGCAGTTATAAATTCGAGGGCTACATGGTGGGGCCGTACTGAAGCGGCGTTCAAAGTACCAGACATAAATTGTTTTATTTTTGCTTGCTGGTAGATTTCTTTTGCCGGTCGGTCTGCATCAAACAAATCACTCCCAACAAAACGGCTCAGAAAGTTCCGCATGGGACCTGCACTCCCTTCACGTTAGGCTGGAGGTTTTGGGATGTTATCTCGTGGCTATACGGCCCTCAAATCTTTCCTGCTTTCTGTTTGTTGCATCCTGGCGGTTGAGGCCATCAGCGCTTGGCCGCAGCCAATTTCGCGATTCGAGCGGCGTCTTTCGATTCCTTCCAACTCGAAAGTCATGCTTTCGAACGCTTCTTCGGTATCGATCGGTGCCTGGAATAAGAATGAATTATATGTCGAGGCTGAATCTTCCAGCGGAAGGTTTGACCAGCAGGAAATCAAGATTGAATCAAACAACGACGTGCTAAACATAGTTTGCCAGCCCGAACATCCTGACGAGCGTATCTCACTGAAATTGTACGCTCCCGACAATTCCACGGTTTACGTCAATACCGACGGAAACAAGATAGAAGTCAAAAATCCTAATGGCGACGTTTCGTTCAATATCTTGCGGGAGTCAATCGAAGTAACCGCGCCCGGTTACGCCATGCTCGACCTGAAAAACATAGCTGATGCCGTTCAATACCCTCTCGAAGCCCAGCAATTGACGACTTACAGACTGGTGGGCCATCACACAATCGGCTTCGGTCCGCCGTTCGTCAAATTCGATCAAACCAGTGCGCCGATTGCCATCAATAAGCCATCACCTCAAAAGCTGGCGGAAGCGGCGGCGGCAAAACTTTCTCCTCCTCTTTCGCTTGCTCCTCGTCCTTATCAGACCGACCGGCCGCTCAGCGTTGCCGCGCAAACAATTGCTGCCCGTAAAAGCATGATGAGCGACGAGCTTCGAAAATCGGAACCTGCGCTTAAGAGTCTGTTTGACGACAAATCCGCAGGCTCTACAGACTCGAAGGATGCCTCAGACGACGACATAAAGTTGCAATCCCGCCTGGTCAATCTTGCGCTGACCGTTACCGATCGCGACGGACGAGCGATAACAAATCTCAAGCCAGAAGATCTCAAAGTATTTGAAGATGGTGTCCAGCAGCCAATCTACCATTTTTCGACTGAGCAGACCGGATTCAATCTGATCCTTCTTCTTGATATGAGCGGAAGCACTCAGGACAAAAGAGAATTGATTAAAGCTGCCGCCCTTCATTTCATCAGTTTGATCAATCCTGCTGATAAGGTTGCCGTGATTTCGTTCACGACAGACGTGATCGTGGTTTCGCATTTGACGCAGGATCGAGATGCGCTGGGCGTTGCCATTGCTGGAACTTCATTACCCTCCGGAGGAACGGCTTTCTACGACGCGCTCGGTTATGTCCTGGTTGAAGAATTGAGAAATGTAAGAGGACAGCGTAACGCTGTAGTTGTCCTCACGGATGGCGAGGACAATTCGATAGCAGAAGATTGGGTGCGCCGCCAGGGCGGGGTAAAAATCGATCCTATGATGCCGCGCCTTACGGGATCGTTCCTGACATTTGATGAGCTGTTAGATGGCGTAAAGGAAGCAGATGCGATGATCTATCCGATTTACCTAGGCCACAGCTACACTCAGATCATTAATCCGCACGCTGGTAGTTCTGCAAATCAAACGACTATGTCAACGCAGATGGATACAGATGTAGCCAATACGGCAAAGAAAGAGCTTTTGGAATTAGCTGATGTTTCAGGCGGTCGGGTTTTTGATGCTAATAGAATCGAAGAGCTGAAGGGCGTTTACGAGGAAGTCGCTGCCGAACTGCGCACTGTTTATTATTTGGCATACACTCCGACAAATCAGGCGGCGGATGGCAAATTCAGACGCATAGCAGTCAAGGTTAACAATCCCGCCGATGCGGTTGCGCGAACTCGCAAAGGTTATTATGCAAGATGAAGAACAGGATCGGGGGTCGGAGATCAGGGATGATGGAAAAAGTTCTTAACGGCTCCCTGAAACTTTTCTCGACGTCGGGTGTAGAGACAGTGTGATGAACACGAAACAGCTAACGGTGTTACTTGTAGCAGCTCTGGTCCTTGCTCTATCAGAGATCTTTCCGCCTTGGTTGTATGTCAACCGCTGGACATCTGGATTGCACTATGCCGGTTATCATTATGTACATGGTACGCCTGACACCAGCGATATTTACAAAATGAGAAAGATATTCAAAGTCGCGGACAACGAGCCCGACGGCTATTTTACGGTTCAGAAAGACCGCTTTCTGATCTATGATCAATATGCAATGTTGATGTTTCTTACTTTTGGATTGCTGCTAGCGCTGGCAACGCGCAGGACAACATTGCGGATTGTTTTCAGTGTAATATTTTTTGCGCTCGGCCTCTGCTTTTCTGCCAGTATGGTTTTTTATTTAGTAACGGTCAATTGGTGACAGAACCAATCGAGGTTACCAGGAATTCTAAATGACAACACTCAACAGCGCCGCTCCGACTTTTGTCGTTTCGGATATCGGTGCGACTATGCGATGGTACGAAAAACATCTGGGTTTCGAAGGTGATCCCTTCCCTGCTGCGGAACCTTTTGTTTTCGCGATTCTTCGACGCGATACTGTCGAGATCATGCTGATGCGAATCGAAGGCTATCAAAAGCCCGACCTCTCTGCTATGCGGCCGGCCGGACTTTGGGACACCTATGTCCGGACCAGCGGACTTGCAGAGTTGTACGAATCGCTCCGCGAGAGCGTCACTGTCATCAAACCGCTCAGCACACAACCTTACGGACTATCTGAATTCTGGATAAAAGATCCCAATGGCTACATTTTGGCCTTCAGCGAGTGAAGGCTTTCCTTACGCTACGAAATCGGTTTTGACGAATCGCCAGCCAGCAAAAGCTGCGGCACCTGGTCGAACTTATAGGTATTTTTCTTAATATCAAGTGTGAACACAAATACCATGTCAAATCTATCACCGGGCCAGTCTTGCGGTACAGAAGGGTGGCTGGGAATTGCGTTTCCGATGGCAGCAATAGATTCGTGCTGCCAGGCGACCAATACCGGCCCGTCGCATTGTTGAATGGCAGCCGACAGTTCCGTCTCCTGACCCTTTGAAAACGATAGATTGATATTAATGCCCAGCTTTTTGGAAAGAGGCTTGACTGTTTCTTCGGGGCGATTGCTTTTCGATTCGTCCGACTCTGCTTCAGTGCTGGCTGTGCTCGAAGTCGGATTCGAAGCGTAAATATACTTTGGCGTTTCCAGCAGCAAATCCTGCAGCGGCCCTCGTGCCGGATCGAATAAACAAACCAATGCGCCGGCTCGTTGCCATCCCTGTACTATCAGATCGTGTTTGCTATTGTCTCCGGTCTCGTTGACGCCTTTAAATTTGCCGACGGGCTTTTCAGCGTGTCTAATGATCATTATTTTGGGTGCTTTCGGGGTGTTTGACATTGCGTGTTTCTCCCGTGCTAGAGCTTAGTTCTGGTGATCAGAACTTGATCCTTATGCGAAGTCTTTTCAGCTACGGATCGTTAGGGCCGCTTACATCGTACAATACGTCGCTCCACCGAATAAAATCAAGGAAACCGGCAATAAACTCGCATAACCGAATTGATTTTAGTAAGATCTGTTTGCCGCTCGGATTTCTCCATTAATTTAAGCTCGGCGACTTTGCTGTAGATTCATTCAAGAGAAACTCATTATGAGCAAACAATACAAAATCAGCTTATCCGATGGAACCGAATATGTCGCTAATGACATAACCGTAGTTCAGCGTCTTTATCGAGAAGGTCGGGTCACCGACACTCTGCTGATACAGGAGCTCAATACGTCGCGATGGTATCAGTTGAACCAGCTTTTTGATGTCAGCAAATGGGAAACAACTTCGACCAACGGTTCTGTGGCTGCTGCAGCTCCTTCACCCGAGGCGGCGGAGCTCTATGGTTTCAGCTCCGATGCGAACAGAGGACTGGAAAAGCCCAGCAGTCGCGGCGTTCGGATGGCGGGCTTTTTGCTGCTGATTAATGCTCTGCTCAATTTCGCTACGTTAATACTTATTGCCAGCAGAGGCTTCAGGATAGACGACGCTGTCATTCCGACAATCGTCCTGACTATTGATGTCGTTGCTGGCATTCACCTGTTGCGCGGCGAATGGCGGACTTTTGCTTTAGTCCGGATGGGCATCGGCGCCGTAGTTGTAGGCGTGCTCTATCCGCTATACCTGAACACGCCGCTTGGATACGTAATAGGTTTTTTCAATCTGGTATTTCCTCTCGGCTTTTTAATTATGCTCTATCACGAGCATATCTCGATAATCCGAACGATTGTCGGCGCCGGCACTGTCACTGCGTCCTGGCTGGGAATCATTGCTGCTTCGGTGTTGCTTGTTAATGTTCCATACTTCAAACGTGCCAATGATGCGCGGTTGCTTCGAACAATGATCGCACCGTATGTGCTCGCCAATCATCACTACAACGATCCAATAGTAAATGCGTCAGCAAACGTTCCGAATGACTGGTTGCTGGTCAAGCCAAATAATCCCGTTGTCCCAAGGCCGCAGGCCAGAATGCTGGCTATTCATCCGGAATCCGATTGTTACACAGTCCTGACCGTGGAATGGACCTCGCCCGCCGCGAATATCGATACGATTGACGACTTTTACGGCTCTCAACAATTAGAGTTCAATCGAGTTACCAGCGGATTTCAAGAGCTGAGCCGCGACTTTGTCCATTTTGGCAACGATTCGGCCAAGCGAATGGAGGCAAAGTGGAGACGCCAGGGCGTAAATTACCACGGCTGGTTCAGTGTTTGCAAAGTCGGCAGCTATTATTACGAGCTCTCCGGCTGGTGCACAGAAGGGAACCAGGATGTGGCGAAAGTAAAATTCCAGGAAATTGAGAAACTACTAGTCATAAAAACATCCCTACCAAACCAATGACCAGGCAATTACCTACTAATAATAATCGCTCTACCTGAACTCAATTAGATCACATCTTCGTTTTGGATCCAGATGGCATGAAAAGAGCCAGCCTGTAACGGCCGGCTCTTTTTGCGCGTCGGCTGTTTTGAAACTCGCCGCAAAGCTCCCGTTCATAAAGGAGTGCCGCTCCTCTCCTTCTCTCCCCTGTGGCCGCATATAGGACGCGTCCGGTGGGAAGGAAGAGTTAATGACGGAAGCTTTGCCTCTTCTCAAGACCACTTCTGAGGTAAATGAGAAGTGGTTTTGAGACCTTAAAAACCTGCTTTAATTCAAACTCCGGATAAATGCGTAGAGCCTGTCTTGACCTGAGCGGATAATACTCTTAGGGCGGCGATCAATCAACAGTTTTTATCTAATCCTTTTATAATTCGCCCCAGGCGGCCTGGCAGATTGAGAGTCGATGGTCGAAAGTTTAAAGCGTGACAGCAAATGGCCGAATTCCGCTTTATGATTCCGGTGTCACAGCAGCTGTCACAGGTTTACTTATAGATAGCAAAGCGCTTGCGTTGCTGTGACGCCTGTGACATCACTTGGCCAAACCTGCGATCAACGACGATGAACCGGTCCAGAACCGTCTTCCCCGACCCCAGACTTCTGACCACCGGTTTTGGCGTGACAGCAAATGGCCGTATTCTGTCGTTTAAGTTCACTGTCACAGTACGTGTCACAGTGTTACCTATAGACAATAAAGAACTTGCGCTGCTGTGACGGCTGTGACATCATTTGGCCAAACTCGGTGCTACGGCGAGCAGCCGGTCTGGCACGTTCTTCCATGACCACCGACCTCTAATCTAGGTGTGACGCCGATTGGCTGAATTCCGCTTGGCGCTTTACTTTCGGCGGACAGGCCTTCTGAAACGAGCTTTGTGTATCTAGTCATAATTTTCCGGCTCGAAATTTCGGCTTTAGATTAGATAAATAGCTTAATTCAAGGGCACATTTCGATGATCGGCTCACGCGGGACTGTAAAGACCAGGGGTTCTGATTTTATTGTGTCGGTCCAAAGATACCCCTTATCATGCCATCGTTCTCGCCACTGCGGAATAATATCGGGATCATGAAACCAAGTCACAACGCTCAAGACAAGGACGTGATCTCCATTGCTGAAGTGATCCTGTTGAGGAACAAAGCTGTACGAAGTAATTACAAGTTTATTTTCGAGTGAATAAGTCCCTCCCGGCCTCAGGACCTTGAAATCCGATTCATCAAGCCCCAGATCCTGATCCGGATATTTTAATAGCCGTTTTTCGTCCACTTCGTATTCTCGGTTCGAAAGCATTTCCAAATTTCGACTGATCACGTATCGGCTAACTGACGCAGCCCGTTTGTCCAACATAATCGTTACATGACCGGAATTCCGATAATTAAACCGCAACTCTTGCACAAGCTCGGTTAAATCCCCATCTAAGCAGTACTTTTGTTTAATTTCATCAATGGTAAGAGACAATCGTGGCCCTGCGTTAATTGCCAGAATATGTGGCTTAGGGGGCACCAAAATTCGCGACAGAAAACGACATAACCGTGGCGGCAAAAGCTAGACTCGTGAGAATCTTCATATGGATATGATATCTCACAGTTTCCTCCTCTTTAATTTAAAGGCTGCACTTGTTTCCAGACTACGTTTATTTCACTGAAACAAGCCGCGCGAATGAAGTGATAAAGATCCCGCCTCAGACGCCGGCCTCCGGGTAAGGAAATCCGCTTGGCGCCGGTAACGAATTATCGACGTGCTTTCTCATCGCCGCGTCACAAACGGCGAAGCCCCAGTTAATCAGCTGCTCCTGCAACTCAGCATCCATCGACGCAAGTCGCGTCGGAGTATTTGCAAGCACCATCGTTTCGTCGTGCGGGCAATTCAAAGCGTTCGGAAGTTGATAGTTCTTTATGTCAGTTCCAATTCCCCAGTATGTTCCCTGTCGCAATTTGGCTTCGTAGGAACCGATCACCTGTCGTATTCGAAGGCTTCCAACCTGGTCGTACAGCAAATCCAGAATTCGGTATGTGTGGCGCGCCCAATCGTGAGCAGGCTTGGGTTCGTTGGTCGGGACACCGCCGCCATTGCTGACAAGAATTGTTTTGTAATTCTTCCAGGCGGTTTCCAGGCCGAGATTATCGTAAACACCTCCGTCTGTAAGAACTACGTTGGACGTGTACGGTTCGTATTGAAGACCGCCGTTTGTAGTCGGATCGAAATCGGCGGGATTCAGTTTCAGCTCGGCGGGCGAAAGAAAAGGCGGAAAAGCTGATGATGCGCCGACGGCTACTGCTAGCGATATCGTGGGATTACGAATCAATCCTACCCGGTAGTCGCCCATGAACGGCTTGCTGAATCGCCAGAGCGCTCGAGTCTGCACATTAGTTGAATTGATAACAAAGCGCGGACCTTCGTTATCGGCCGGCAAATCCTGAAGCGTGGCATTTCCGAAAAGATATTTTTTATAATCCTTAACGATCTCATCTGCGATAGTCGCAAATGGTAGAAGGCTGCCTTCCAGAATAGCTCCTCGATCGATTGTTATCGCTGCAAGCTTCCTTATCGGTTGTGTAACCAGCTGGTCGAAATTACCGGCGACGTCGTTCGCATCAAACTGCAGTTTTTTCCAGGCCAGACCTAACACTCCGGCCGTGATCGAGCCGCCGGAAACGCTTGATACCCTTGAGAGCTTTTTTAGAAACCCGAGCTGATTAAGCCGCCATAGAGCACCCAAATGAAAGACCATAGCGCGATAGCCGCCGCCCGAAAGGCAAAGCGCGATTCCTTCTCTTGGACCCTGGGCCGCACCGGTAGTAGTATCGGCCTCTCTAACAGGATTCATATTTTGGGCTATTTCCGGAGTAATGTTTGTGTCTGGCATACAACCTCTTTCTTAGCAGTGAAAGCGTCTTAAGCAAACTCTACGCAGACCAACCTATACAACTCGGTCAACGATAAGAGCGCGTCAAAAAACGGAAGCACCAATCTGGTCAGGACTAAACTCGATGCAAACGCGGGCCGCGTCGAACGCAGGTTGAATATAGTGCAAGTAAAATGCGGAGTTCAACTGAAATCTCTAACGAGCGCCGCATATTCTTCTCGCAGGCGGACAGTTGGCGCTATCGCAATCAGAATGCGAGCATTAGATACAGGCGGGTTTCGACAATCAATTTGGTAAAAACACATAGTCGGTGTGAACCCTATCGTGATGCGGATGGCTTCAGGTTGTCGTAAATTGTTTTCAATAATATCTCTTCCGGATCCAGACTGTGTTCCCAATACATGATTCCGCCAAGTTGATTGGCCTTTACGTAATTAGCTTTGGCCCGAAGTGATTCCGGATCGTCGTAAGAGATAAACGTTTGCGAATCCGCGTTCCACAAATATGGAGCTTTGGCCGAATCGTCCCAGAATCTCCTGAATCCCTGCTTATCTATGTAATCGAGAGCCAGTTCGGCATAGGAATGGGTCTTTTCGAATTTGGCATATGGCCGATAGACGCCGTTGTTGATTGGATTGACTCCGGTCCATCCACGGCCGTAAAAAGCGACGCCGACCACGAGTTTGTTAGATGGAATGCCCGCCGCCAGATGCTGTTTGACCGCCGCATCAGTACAGCGTTGCAAATCGGGACCATTAGCTGAGCGAAAAAGTCCCGTATGATGACCGGTAGTTGCGCTGCCAATCGTATAAAGGTCGTAAGCCATAATGTTTATCCAATCCAGATAAACGTGGAGCTTGTCCATTTCCGTATGTGCAAAGTATTCGCCGTCCGACGAAGCGATCGTCAGTGTGTATCGATCAATTCCCGTGCGTTTCCGCTCGTCGCTAAGCGCGTCCAAATGCTGCCTTATCGTTTTTAACAACAGTGTGAAGTTCTGTTTGTCTTCCGGTCTATACTTGATCCCCGGTCCAGGTTGGCCTGGGTACTCCCAATCCAGATCGATGCCGTCAAGCGCATAACGTTTGATCATATCGATTGCGCTCGCGGCAAACTTCTCTCGCGACGCATCAGAGACTGCGGCATCCGAAAAGTTATCCGCACCCCAACCTCCGACTGAAACAATGATCTTTAACGCCGGATTTCGGGATTTGAGCGCCTGAAGCTGACTGAGATTTGCAGGCGCGTTTACGTTCTTAAATATGATCTCGCCGTCGGGACTAACCTGGCCAAATGCGTAATTGATGTGCGTCAGTTTTTCAACGCCGATATGATAGAAGTCTGTGTTGCCGCCGACGTATCCAACGATCCTGTATTTTGTCGGCGGCATAGATGACTTTGGCAAGATGGTCGAGACAAGGCTCACTGCCAGCAAGAGCATCGATAAACAAGCTTTTGAAACGGTCATACCGGGGCGCTCTCTTCGATAAGTTCAGCGATGACCAGTATAACCTGCGCCGCGCGGAAATCGATCTTTATGTTGCATCGGTCGCGAGAGCCTTTTCGTTTCCCGTGGATTGTCCGGAAGGCGATCCGCCCGGATCAACCAGCAACGCCAATGGACCAAACGCCGCTCGCATCACTCGTTTCAACTCTTCCTCGCGCTCGGTGTTGTCCCAGATTACTTTTGTCAAAAATTCGGCGTCACTTTTAAGCTGGAAGTTTCTCAGGAAACATTCGACCAACGGATATGCAACACCAACGCTGTGATTCAGTCCGTCCAGCTCAACGCGAATCTGTTCATAGCCACGCTCTATCGCTTTCAGGATAGTTGCGCCCGCACCCTCTGCCGCGCTTTCAATGCGAGTAAGCAGGCTGTGGTTTCCGGCACTAGCCGCCGAAGCTCCAGTCGCACCCGCGGCAGTTTTGATATCGACCGCGCTGTTTGCTTTGTCCTGTCCATCCTTGATTTTGTTCTGCTGCTGATCTTTTTTCGCAGTCAAATTGCCCAGACCAAAATATCCCAGAATCGCGGAAATAATTCCTGTTAATCCAACTCCACCCGTGGCTCCCATAGCGGCCTGTCCGCTGCTTTTGCCGTTCTCTATGTACGCCACAATTGTTAATAATATGAATATAACCGCGATGCCGGCCAGCACCGGCCACAGGAACTTCACGGAAGCTTTGAACAGTTCTTCCAGCCCCTTTGCCGCAGTTTCACCAAATTCCGAAACTGCCGCCTTGACTTGCTGAGCCACGTCCTTCATCGCCTTTTCGGCCTGTTGCAAACCGACTCGGAAATCTGTCCGAAGACTCTTTTGAATATCTTCTGTTACATCCTGCATTATTTCCCGAGTGGCAGTTTCAATATTGTAAGCGCGCAAACTCTGCTGGCCGGTCAGCAGTGTCTGCCAGATATTGGCTTGTTCGATAAGAGCCACGCGCATTTCGCCATTCCATAACCTGTTTCCCAGATCTTTACCGTCATCGCTGAGTTTGTCCTTATTGTCGGGTATCCACAGAACCGCGCGCTGCCAATAGTCCAATCCGTGCTTGACGGCTTCGATTGCCTGGCTAGGCAGGTCGGGATTTGGAACTACTATTGCGTTGCTGTCGGTGTCACCAGACTGCTGATCTTTGGTCGGTTTGAGCTCCGGATGCTTTTGGTAAAAGGCCGTGTCGAGCGCACAACTCAGCGCAGTGATCTGATGCTGAATGGAAATAACTACCTTTTCCGCGAACAGGCTCTTCCAGATATCGATAATATCGACAGGCGCGGTTGTCGTGCTGGTTGCAGGATCCGACTGCTGATTGGCTTTGTCTCTGGCTTTCCGGTCCAAACGACTCGTTTCGACCGAAACATTCCAGGATAGCGAGCTGAGCGAATCGCCTGCCTCGAACGCCACCAATTCCAAATCGTCTTTAGGTACTGATCCGCCGACATAGTATGTTTCGCGCAAATAACCTTCCCAGGCATTCAGGAATTTCACTGTCAATTTGGTAAGAACTTCGCGAGCTTCCTGCATATTCTGTAAATCCGTCGTAACCTGTGGAACCGTTTGCGTGTTTGTTGTCTTTGATTGTTGGGAAGCGTCGGTTTGCGCTGGGTCGCCTCCACCCGCCTCTGATTTCTTAGCCGCATCGAGAATGGCTTTGACCAAATGTTTCTGGTTGCATTCGATCGTTTCAGGAATAAGGCTGTCGTCCTTATTTACATACAGCAAAGAAAGGCAATTGATAGCCCTTCGGGTCACGTCGTACAGTTTAAACTGTTCCAGAATCGCGGCGCCGTTGATGTCCTTGCCAATAATTCCGACATCGGCGTAATCCGGCGCGGGGGGATACAGGTATGGCAGGTCATCTTTCGAAGGTGGCTGGTACAAAGTGCCGTCTGTAGTGCCTTGCGGAAAAGCCTCTTTTTGAAGTCCTGCGATTCGACTGAATAGAGCCCGCCAGACGCTGGCTCGTCGCAAAGAAGAGTCGGGAACATACCGAGAGCCATCTTCTTTATAAGCGGCAATCTGAATCCGGCTTCGCAACTCAACTATTGACCAGCCCAGCATCAGCGCGTTGCGCAGTGCTTGTTCTAAATCCGGTGGTTTTGCAGTACTCGCAGCGTTAGTTGTCGCGGTTTGGCTGCCGTTACCGGCGGCTGTGGAAGTGTTCTGTGATTCAGAGGCACCGTTCGCTGTGTCGGTCACGTTGTTTACGCTGGACATGTTCTATGCTCCTTTTCAGTAGCTACAGATAGAGGATCAATGAGTTAAAGATAATTACTGTCAGATTTTCAGGCGCGCGGTCTCGGACTTCACAGCAGGATTAAACTTAGGGCTTTACTAACGTGAACGTAGGCCACGCTGAAATTACGGCGGCAATATACAGGCACCTTTGAATGGATTGCAAGTACCACAAGCTGCCAGCCAATGCAGGCGCTAAGGTGAATTCAACGCGGGTACGTTTCGACACGTGGGCAATCGGGACGAATGCACCGCATACTGCGATCCCGAGGTTGCGTTAGAAGAAACTTTTTGCTAAATCAAACACTTACTGAAATCAGAAATAGAACCTTTTACGCGTCGCATGAGGAAAGGGCGACCATTGGAAATAAACTCATGCTATCTGACGTCAAACCCAAACAGGTCTTTTCTGCGTTATGTTGTAGTGGCTGTATCGCTGATGCTTCTCTGTCAGGCCGCGACTTCAGCTCAAAAGACGAAGCAATCGGAAGCCAAGACCAAAATTATCCATATCGATCAACAGTCTGAATGACGAGCGCTCGGAGTCAAAGCTGAGCTAGTAAATTATAAAGGCAAATCTGCGGTCCGGGTGACTGATGCCGCGCCGAACGCTCCGGACGGCGCGCGAGTACTGTGGTTGTCCGGCACTGAGTTTAAGAACGGAGCTATCGAAGTCGAAATCACTGGAGAGCCCGGTCCGAATGCGGACGCGCAAGCCCGTGGGTTCGTTGGTCTGGCTTTCAGAGCAGCCTCGAACGGATCGCATTACGAATGTTTTTATTTGCGACCGACGAACGGGCGCGCAGACGATCAAGTTCGGCGAAATCATTCGGTGCAATACATATCTTATCCGGATTTCCCCTGGCAGCGGTTGCGTAAAGAATTTCCCGAAAAATACGAGAGCTATTGCGATTTGGTCGCGGGCGAATGGACAAATGTTCGAATCGAAGCGCGCGGCACAACAGGTTTGCTTTATGTCAATGGAGCGAGTCAACCGACACTGGTTGTGAATGATCTGAAACTAGGCGAGACAAACGGTGGCATTGGTCTGTGGATTGGGCCGGGAACAGTCGCCCATTTTGCCGATCTTCGGGTGTCGCAATAGCCACTAGTGCAATGCCCGGGGTTAATGAATTCCCGCACGGGATGAGCCGGGAGGCGACATCCCGTAAGATTCCGCAGTCCGGATTCGACTCTGGAAGAGAATTCTTGAGGCCCCTGTGTCAGCGCGACATTTATCGGAACTAATACCCACTGGATGGCTATGTCCCCTATCTGTACCGTATGCTCGAATGGATCTCGATGTCGTATCCGCCCGAGAAATCGAAGTGGAGCGAAACTTTCGCCATTTCTGCAGCAAATCGTCCATCGATTAATTTTGGAACAAAGATCGCCTGATTAACTGCCTTGAGCGAGTTTTCATCCAAAAAGTATCCGACCTTCTTGATCACCTTTGCATTTTCAATCCGACCGTCGGCCCGAAACAATGCCTCTATCACAACGGTTCCAGCTATATGATTTCTCCTGGCATCGTCGGGATAGTCCGGCTTGGGGCGATGAATTAGCACCAATTCCGAATTCCGCCTGGGAGAATTGTATCCGTTATCGTTCCCCTGTTTGATCAAAGCGAGAAACTCTGTCTTAAGAGCCGCGATCTGTTGCTTCAGTGATTTTATTTCATTTTCGACCTTGCGCTGGTCTCGCAAAGCTTCGGTTGTTCGATGTTCATAACTTAAGAGATCTTCCTGGGCTCGCCTGAGCGAGAGACTTAACTGGTATATGTTTCGACTTTTTGTATCCAGCGCAGCCCACCATTCGGTTTCGGCCTCATTATAAATCTTTGCCGCCGCAAAGTCCGATTTCCCCTCAGAATAATTTCCAAGTTGTTTAGCGTCCTTGTTGTCGGCCTGCGATGAAGACGAAGCGGATTGCCCTGGTGAAAATGGCGCAGTCAGTATAATGAGAAGAGTGGTTATCCAGATTTTAGTTGTCATTACTCTGATTCCTCGACAGAGATTCACGATCGAAACAGATCGAGATAGAACCGCAGAACGAAGTCTATTATAACTTCGGATCGATGACTCACAAAACGGAAATTAGATCGAATTTGACTGAGACGGTCTTGTGCTCGGAGACAAACCGGCCGCCTTCCACTTTTGGAATAAAGATTATTCCGTTGACTGCGGCAACGCCACTTTCGTCAAGGCCATAGCCGAGAGCCTTAATCGCGCAAGCGCCTGCAACTTGTCCATCAGCGCGAAAGAGCGCTTCAACTATCACAGTTCCTTCCAGATGATGTTGCCCTGGCGTCTTCAGTATATTGCGGTCGCGGCCGTGTAAGAACCATAAGTTTGTGATCGCTTGCTGGTACCGTGTAATTATTCTCTGCCCCCGTTTTGATTACCGTGAGCAATTCTTTCTTCAGGCCATGAAGGCGATCGTTAATGGATTCGACTTGAATGCGAACCTTACCAGCCTCTCTGGAAGAGCCTGTTATTGGATGCTCATGTTCGCTTAGCCGCTCTTCGATAGCTTTAAGCTCCTCACTAAATTGAGCGATAGAATAGGCCCTTTCGCCGATAGCTATCCACCATTTCTCTTCTACAGCGTAATTATTGTGACCTTCTTGATTCTGATTTTCCATCTAGCTCCATTGCTTGAAGCCGTCGGCGCTGATGCGAGTAATGATCGGCAACACAACAACAGCCGATACAGATTACTGCGAGCCGGCTACTGCTTCGCGCAATGATTTCATCGTGAACACATAACTATCCGCCGCAGCCGGTTTGTGGCAAGCGAGGCACTGTGCCTGGTTCAAGGCATCATTTCTCACCTTTTCGCCGTTAAAAACGGCGTAATCCCAGTTACCATTTCTCAGCAAAAGCGGAATAGCGTCGCCCCAGCCTGCTCGCGATTCCATTGCGGCGTAGGATTTTACCGCTCCCGCAACAACTGCGCCCGACGCGTCTTTCTTCGCTTCGTAATTGACTCCTATAACGACTGAGCCATCGGGCAGTCCCTGGCCGGCGCGCACCGCCTTAATCGCGACGGCGTTTGCGTAACGCTTTGTGATAGATCCTTCATCAGTGACTGTCTGGTACAACGTAAATCCATCAGGGAAATTTGCCGGGAATGTCATTCGCGAAGGTATAGCCGGGCCGCTGGCATGTGCGTCGGCTTCGGCTGGCGTGGAGGGGCGGCTGCTCCAATATTGAGCCAGACTTCGCATGTCCGCGTCGCTGAGCTGAGCTGCGATGGCGGACATCAAGTCGTTTTTGCGATCTTTGCTTTTAAAAGCCTTTAACTGCGCAACCAGATACTCGAGCTTTTGACCGGCAATGTTGGGGACACTCGCGTTTTTGCTGATGCCACTGCTGCCGTGACACGCCTGACATGACTTAACATCCACTGATTGTTGCACGTTTTTGGTTCCGATCGCGGCGCTAGTCGGCGTTAAATTAACTGCGAACAGAAGAGAAGCGAATACACCGAGCGTAACTGACGCTGCAAACAGCCTGCGTCTATATTTGTTGCCCATTTAAATCTCCAACGGCATAAGGTAAGAAAGATCGGCATCCACAATTGTGTCTATAGCACAGTCGATCAGTTTTAACATTTACATAATCTTAGTGGCGCTCAGGATATTCCCGAAAACTCCTGTCGTTGAAATTATCTGCATCGCGCCTTAACCGAACAGCACTTGACCTTTGCCGAGGTCCGGCCATATAGTTAACAAGATGGTTAACAATCAAAAGCGCATAACAAACATATTCTCAGCACTAGCCGACCCGACGCGACGCCGGATTCTGACGCGGCTTTCAAGAACGAAAGAAAGTCCCGTCACCACGCTGGCAAAACCGTTTCGTATCTCGGCGCCGGCTATATCAAGACATCTTCGTATTCTGGAACGAGCCCGATTGATCGAACGCCGACGGCAGGGTCGCGAACATCTGATCCGTGCTCGCACCGGAGGACTCAAGGACGCTCAAGCGTGGATCAATCATTGTGTGGCGGGATGGGAATTTAGTTTTGACGCCCTTGATGAACTGCTCAAAAAAGAGAGCGAACAGGAAAGGAGCAAGTCATGAAATCTGAAGCGAAAATCACCGGAAATCGCGTGCAGATTACCAGAGTGTTCGATGCGCCACGAAATGTTGTGTTCGGGTGGTGGTCGAAAGCGGAAAAGCTGCAGCAATGGTCAGGTTGCAAAGACGCAACGAAATGCGAGATCGAAATGGATTTCCGGGTGGGTGGTTCGTTCACGCAGAAGATGGAGCTTGGCGACAAAGGGAATTTTACCTTCACAGGCCAATACGACGACATCGTCGTCCCTGAGCGAATCTCGTACACGGCCAATTTAGGCATGGCAAACAGTCACGTACTGATTGAATTTTTCGAGCAAGGCAAACAAACAAGAGTGGTTCTGACGCAGGACGGGCTGCCTGATGAAATGATGTGCAACATTATTGCTCAAGGCACGCAGGAAGGGATGGACAAACTCGACTCTGTGTTGACCCAGGAGGCTATGACAACCAGTATGTGAAAGGAATGTAGATGAACTATTCACGTATAGCCTTGGCGGCGCTGGGCGGCACGGTCGCGTATTTTGCGTTTGGGTTTGCAGTATTCGCGGCGCTGCCTGTTCTGGCAAACGAATTCCGCAAGCACCCGGCGTTGTACCGAACGCAGGAAGAAATGAAAACGGTTATGCCGGTCGGAATGATCGCAATGTTCGTGGCAATCTTTGTCGTCACGATAGTCTTTGCGATGATAAATTACGAAGGTTCGGGTGTGACGGCGGGTGCTTATTTCGGTATGCTGATCGGGATTTTCGTAGTCTGTGGATTCGTGCTGCACAATTATGTGAATTTGAATATAGGAGTGAGACTTACCATTGGTCAGGCAGTAGCTTATTTCTTAGAGTGGGTAATAGTCGGCGTTGTTATTGGGCTGATCTACAAACCTGCGACGCCCTGACCGGTTCATTTTAAACCGCAATTGATAAAGAGCCCGGGAGATTAATATGGTCGCACAGAAAAAGAGCGATGCGCCGGCCGACAAATTAGAGTTGTACGAAAAGCTGGTTGCAACCAATCCCAAGGTCGAGCGAAAGGGGGCGACGAATCCTTATACTTCTTTGAACGGTCATATGTTCTCGCGCCTGGATCCGTCGGGAACTATGTCCTTGAAGCTCCCAAAGGAGGAAATTGAGAAATTCCTGAAGAAGTACAACACTAAGTTGTACGAATCATACGGAATCGTTCAAAAGGAGTACGTGACCGTGCCCGACAGCTTGCTCAAAAATACAAAAGAGCTCCAGAAATATTTCGAAATCAGTTATCAATACGTTGCGAATTTGAAACCAAAACCCACAAAAAAGAAATCCTGATTGGCGCGCAGGCAATTCCAGCCTGCCGCCGAGCAATCCCTAGCCTAGAAGCCAATCGCGGACTCTGATCTATCGTGTCCACGTAAAATATATATAGGTTGGAAGCATTTCAATCCGGTTGCTACAATAAGCAGGTAGAACGGGAAACGGAGGCTGATCCAAAATAGCTCAATCCGCTTTTGAGCTAAAAGGCGTTTATCGGTTTCTCTAATTCACCGCAACCGTGACGGAGTACCTACCGTACTTTCAAGTAGTACGATGTTAAAGGAAGTAGCCAAAAGCGTATGCCCGTAGATCGAACTGTTATTGATGCAATCACCACTGCCGTTGAAGCTGATCCTGCGAATGTCGCTCTAAGGCTGCATCTCGTCTCATTATTGATCGATGCGGCCAGACCTGCTGATGCTCTTGAGCATTGCGGCGCGGTTTTGCGGCAGGAGCCGGACAACGTCGATGCCCTGGAAAAAGCTGTTCGAGCAGCAACCGCAGCGGGAGATACAAAACGGGCTGAAAGCTATCGGCGTCTGCTGACAGCATTGACGAATACCGCGACGAATACTGCGAAAAGCGACGCGTCCAAAGATTGGCCGGACGAGCTTCCGCCTGATTTCGGTTTGAATACGCCGGTCAAGCGCGACGAGCCAAAAAAGTTGCGCCTGAACATCGATCAGGGCGAATTCGGTGGCGACGATGATGACAATGAATGGGACGTCGAGATTCCGAATATATCCCTGGCGGATGTTGCCGGTCTTGAGCAGGTAAAGCGTCGCCTTAACCTGGCATTTCTGGGGCCACTAAAGAATCCTGAAATGATGAAGCTGTATGGCAAATCGGTCCGGGGAGGACTGCTTCTGTATGGTCCGCCGGGATGCGGAAAGACTTTTATTGCGCGCGCAACTTCGGGTGAGCTTGGCGCGCGGTTTATCGCGGTTGGACTGTCCGATGTTTTAGATATGTGGCTTGGCCAAAGCGAGAAGAACATCAACAGGATCTTTGAGAAGGCAAGACGAAATGCGCCGTGCGTTCTGTTCTTTGATGAAATCGATGCGCTCGGTCGAAAACGCAGTCAGCTCAGACATGGTGCGGGTTCGAACGCCGTAACTCAGCTTTTGAACGAAATGGACAGCGTCAACGCGAATAACGAAGGAGTATTCGTACTGGCAGCGACAAACCATCCCTGGGATGTGGACACCGCATTGCGCAGACCGGGAAGGCTTGATCGAACGTTGCTGGTGTTGCCACCGGATGAGCAGGCTCGTCGTGGAATCCTCGATTTCCATTTGAGCGACCGTCCAATAGACAAACTGGATTTGTCATGGATCGCAAACAAGACAGACGAATTTTCGGGTGCGGATCTGGCTCATCTCTGCGAATCGGCCGCAGAGCTTGCAATGCATGATTCGATTGAATCGGGTACTGCTCGGCCGATCAACATGAACGATTTCAAACAGGCGATGAAGGAGATAAAGCCGAGCACAAGACCGTGGCTTGAGATGGCCAGGAATTACGCGATGTTCGCCAATGACGGCGGAATATACGACGACTTGTATGAGTATTTGCGAAACAAGCGGATAATATGACGCAGGAACCGAACAGAATAGCCAACCTGTCTACCATCACAAAGCGTGTGGAGGCCCTGGAGGAGATCGAGAGATACGACGAGGCTATCAGTCTGATCCACCAGGGTCTGCTGGAATCGCCGGAAAATGCGCTGTTACTGTGCCACCTTTCTTTCTGTCATTTTGAAATTAGGCCGTCACAGCTTTGCTCTGGAACATGCCAACCGGGCAATTGCGGCCAGTCCAAGTGGAGAATGGCAGCAGCGCCTTCGTGGATATGCTCTGAATGGTTTAGGCCGGACGAGAGAGGCGCTAGAATCGGCGCGTGAAGCCGTCAGGCTTGCTCCGCGACTGCCAGCGGCGATTCGCGCTTGTGCCGAAATGGAACTTGCCAACGGTCTTGTTAGAGATGCGGAACGTTCAGCCGACGCGTTGTTGAAAATTGCGCCAGAATGGTCCGAGACATACGACACGCTGGCTTTAGTGGCCCTGAAGCAAAAGAAACCTGCCGAAGCAGAGTATTATTGCCGGGAAGCGCTGAGGCTGAACCCGAATTCTTACACATCATTAAATAATATGGGCGTAGCTCTGCTGCGGCAGAAAAAAGCTCGGGAATCGGTAAACTACTTTCTGGAAGCCGCAAAAAAATCTCCCACCAAAGAACTGCCACAGAAAAATTTGCTGGGTGCGTTAGGCTCGTTATACCTGTCAAACAGTACTATCATCCTGGTCGCGATTTTCATTGTTCTTCCAGCTTTAATTTCTGTTTCCG